>NZ_JBFTSK010000034.1:0-80593 GCF_056399985.1 Chitinophaga sp. 01L420 | reverse complement strand
GTCTTGAAGGAGTACATAACCCAATAACACTGGACCCCTTATGGTCTAACTCAAGTTTTTACCGCATAAAAGCAATTGATAAAACGATTGATAAAGGCACTGTTAGCAATGCAGGCGTTGATTGGGTTGAAATCCGTTATGCTGAAGTATTAATGAATTATGGTGAATGCGCCAATGAAACAGGCAACACTGCAGTAGCACTGGATATATTAAAACAAATCAGGGCCCGCGCAGGTGTGTTGGCAGGCATTGCCGGTAACTATGGTATTACAGCCGTGCTGCAGCCTGATGTGCGCAAGGCGTATCAAAAAGAACGTTTTATTGAGTTTTGTTTTGAAGGCAAACGCATGAATGATTTACGCCGCTGGAAAATGTTTGATTACCTGAGAGCGCTTACCCAACGCCATGGAATCGCGGTGTTGCTGAAACCCGGACAATCGGATGTAAGCCCTATGTCGGATATAAACACGGTATGGAACAAATTTACTTCTACTGTTATTCCAACAGATGCGGTTAACATAGCCATCAAGGATCAATATTACATTTACGGTATTCCAAAATCCATTCTGGACAGGAATCCATTGTTCAAACAAAATAGTAACTGGGGTGGAGAATTCGATCCCCTGCAATAACTTTTCATTTAAGTGGTTTGACCGGTAGTTAGAAAAAAAGGGGGGATCTCAAAGCAATTTTGAGATCCCCCCTTTTAACAAATAACGGTTATCTATACGCCGTCCGCTTTTATCTGCGACAGCAATTTCTCGAGGTTTACGGTGGCAAATCCGGAAGCATAATCGGACAAGCCATACGGAATAATGAGTTCATCGTTGTGGATCATAGACCCGCAGGAGTACAGTACGTTGGGAACATATCCTTCGCGTTCGTCCTTATTGGGCATCAGCAGGGGCTCACGTAAGCGACCTATTTCTATGCCCGGGTTTTCCAGGTCCAGGAGACTGGCACCAATGCAATACGTACGCATAGGTCCTACTCCATGTGTAATCACCAGCCACCCTTCCGGTGTTTCAATGGGAGAGCCGCAGTTACCTACCTGTACAAATTCCCACGCATATTTAGGTGTATGCAGTATTTGCGGGTTTTCCCAGATATTAATTTTATCCGAATACATAATATATCCATTGATACCATCAATACGGGAGATCATAACATATTTGCCGTTTATTTTGCGTGGAAACAGCGCCAGGTTCTTGTTCTGTGCGCCTTCCCCATACAGTGGCATGATCTTGAAATTATAAAAGTCTTTCGTTTGCAGCAGCTTCGGCTGGATAGTAATTCCATCATAAGCGGTATACGTAGCGTAGTAGGTGATACTACCGTTTTCGCTGGTATACTTCACAAAGCGGGCATCTTCTATCCCCCTGCTTTCTGCATCAGAGTAGGGAAAAATAACACGATCGGACAGATCTGTATCCAGAGAAAAATTCAGCTCATAATAAGAATCTGCCAACCATAAAATCCTTTCCAGTCCTTTTTTCAGCAGGTGATCTACCTGGAAACGCTGCTGCATTTCCCGGATCACTTTCTTGAGGGCGAGGTATTCAAACTGGTCGGGGAGGCTATTTTGTACTTCCTGCATGACTGAATCAGGCAACCTGATAGAAGCAGCGTTCTGGAAAAAAGTATTTTTCCGGTAGATGCAGTTGCGGATAATTTCCGCTTCATCTACGTAATTGCCCGGAGCTATCAGGGAAATTTCATTGTTCTTATCAATGATACCAGACCTGAAGGCAATGGAGGACACGTGTCCTTCTCCCACGGCGCGGAAGCTCATAATCACACGTTTCTGTCCTTCTTCCAAACCGCTCTGATCTACATCTTCGATGAGGGAGGGATTAAAAAAAGCAGCAGATTCAATAGAATATTCGTTGGTAAAATAGGAGCCTGTCAGTAATTTCCGTTTAAGCGACAGTCCTTCATAATCAATCTGCAAGCCGGGATACAGGTGTCGCAGCCGGTCTGCATGTCTTTCAAAAATTCGGGTAATATTCCTGTGGCGTCGGGAAAATTCTCTTAGTATAGGCATAATCGTTATGTCTACCTCCGGATCGCTCATAGCAGCTACCAATTGAATGATAGATTTAGCCCTGGCCTCTCCATTGAAAAAAAATCTCGCTACTACGCGCTTCAGATCAGGATAAATCTTTGTGGATTTCCGCTCTATTGACAATCGCATGTTTTTCGTTTTGTTAAATACTGAATCCGTCTTCCAGGACAACTCCCTTTTTAACAACAACAATGCCGTCTTTCACCGTATATTTCTCAAAGTCCCCATCAGCCAAGTGTTTCCCGCCATTTATATGTACGCCGTTTCCGATGCTGCAGTTTTTATCGATGATGGCGTTATTAATAATACAGTTCTCTCCAATGCCCATGGTAGGTCGTCCTTCCGCCCTGGCATTTTCAATTTCTTCCAGGGTCTGATAGTAGTCGCTACCCATAATATAGGCATTACTGATTTCAGAGCCTTTGCCGATCCGGGTACGTATACCTACCACTACCCTTTCGAGGCGGTTTGCCATTATAATACAACCATCTGCAATCATTGTTTTCTCCATGGTACCGGAAATTTTTGCCGGAGGCAGCATTCTGGCCCTGGAATAGATGGTTTGAGATTCGTCAAAGAGGTTAAATAAAGGGATTTCATCAGTCAGCCCGATATTGGCTTCGAAAAACGACTCGATATTACCGATGTCTGTCCAATAGCCTTCATACTGGTAGCTGAAGATCCTCCGTTTGGCTTCAATAGCCTGTGGAATGAGCTGTTTACCAAAGTCCGCAGCTTCCGGCTGGTCATTGAGCATATCAAAAAGTACCTGTCTGTTGAAGATATAGATCCCCATGCTGGCCAGGTATACACGGCCTTCTTTGTGCATTTCTTCACTTACTTCGGAAGCCCACGGTGGCAAAACAGCCTGGGAAGGCTTCTCGGTAAAGGAAACGATAGCGCCTTTGTCATCTTCCTTAAGAATACCAAAATCAGAAGCATCCCTGGCATTTACCGGAATGGTGGCAATAGAGATCTCCGCACGGGTGTCGATGTGGTGCCGGATCATCTTCTTAAAATCCATCTGGTACAACTGGTCACCGGATAAAATGAGTATGTATTCAAACTCAAAGTTCTCCATGTGATGAATACATTGTCTTACCGCATCCGCTGTACCCTGGTACCAGGTAGGGTTATCGGGCGTTTGTTCAGCTGCCAGGATATCCACGAATCCCTTATCAAAATTGCTGAAGTGATAAGTGTTCTTGATATGTTTGTTCAGGGAGGCCGAATTAAACTGTGTCAATACAAAGATGCGGTTCAGTTCAGCATTCAAACAATTGGAGATGGGAATATCCACCAGTCTGTATTTACCGGCTAAAGGCACCGCTGGTTTTGAACGGCGACGGGTAAGCGGATACAGGCGGGTGCCGGCCCCTCCTCCGAGAATAATGGATATTACATCGTTAGTCATAATGGGAATTGGTTTTAGAAAGTCATCATTCAATATTCTAAACTATTTCATACTGCTGTACATGTCAATGTAACGTTGTGCAGAACTGCCCCAGGAATGATCAATGTTCATGCCTCTCCAACGTACTTCCTCCAGATGCGTGGCATCATGATACAATTCTATCGCCCGTTTAACCGAGTAACAAACATCCCAGACACCTGCCTGGTTAAAGCGAATCCCCACCCCATCTTTATCTCCAAAGTCTGTGACAGTATCTTTCAATCCCCCGGTGCTGCGCACCATCGGAACCGTTCCATAACGCAGGGCATACATCTGATTCAGCCCGCAAGGCTCTACCCGTGAGGGCATCAGCAGAAAATCACTGCCCGCATAAATAAGRTGGGATAAAGATTCATCGTACCCGATATGTACATTGAAACCATAGCTCACCAACTGACGCGTTTGCTGCAATGACCACTCAATATGTGGTTCCCCACTCCCCAGAACGAGGAAGCTGACTTCTCCCGGCAGTTCGTGCAGCGAGCGCCCAATGATTTCAGGTAACAGGTCTGCCCCCTTATCTCCTACCAGTCTGCCTATAAAAGAGATCAGCGGCAAAGAGGCATCCAGTCCGAAGCGCTCACACAGCAATTGTTTATTTTCTTCTTTACCGGCTACAGCGGTATCAATATCAAAATTCCGGGCCAGCATGTGGTCAGTGGCGGGATCCCATACCAGGGTATCAATTCCATTCAGAATCCCTACCATCTTCGCTTTTTCCTGGCTGATCAGGCTTTCGAGGCCATTGGCGTTATAAAACAGTTCTTCCAGGTAACCCGGCGAAACAGTGGTCACGCGCCAGGCACATTTGATAGCCGCTGCCAACGGATTTATGGCCCCGCCCCAATCCAGTAAGCCTGCCTTCCACAAGTCAAAAGACGGGAGCAGGTACAGCTTATCCCATCCAAACTGGCCCTGGTATTGTGCATTATGAATAGTCAGTACTGAAGGAATATCTTTCAGCCGGGCATATTTGTAACAATAATTCAACAGAAAAGGGATTAACCCGGTATGATGATCGTGGCAATGGATCACATCCGGCTGATGCTGCCATTCGTTGATCCAGTCCAGCACAGCCACCTGGAAGGCCAGAAAGCGTTCTGTATCATTTGGGTAGCCATATACACCAGGGGTATCGAGCAAACCGGGAATATCCACCAGGTACAGGTCGAAACCCAGTTCGTTGCTGCGTTCTTTTAATACGTTGAAATGGTACCAGTCGTGCCCCAGCCACATACCAGCCTGATGTACCACATCAAATTCGTGGGTGTCATAATACTTTGTCCGGTAGGCGGGCACCACTACCTTGGCAAAATTTCCTAACTGGTGCTGATATTTGGGTAATGCCCCCACCACATCACCTAGTCCACCTACCTTGGCTACCGGGTAACATTCCGCGCTAATGTGTAAAATCTCCATGCTAAATAATTGATAATCTTTATTAAGTTACCTTGGAAAAATAAGAAAACAAAGGGGGAGACGGAATTTATTTTAACGTGAATTTTTCCGGCAACCAGTTAGATAGATTTTCAGGTTTGACCGGATTCTTTTTGATTTTGTATGATTTAAAAAGATGCAGAAAGACAACTATAAATATTTTATCATCTGACTTCGCTCCTCTTTGCCATCTCTTTATAATGCTTGATCCCACACCAGATAAAAAACCAGGGTCGTATATTTGTATTCGTTATTGTCATGTGTTCATCCTCTAAAAGCGCCTGTTATGGATTTTGGTCGTGTTCCTACTCCCGAATTATCAGACATCGATTTTAAATTGCCTGCAGAACCTGCATTTAATAAGAAGGTATTGAAAGGCAAGCCTGTCAAAAAACCGCTGGCCTACCTGGGCTGTGCCAAATGGGGCAGAAAGGAATGGATAGGAAAAATATATCCCAAAGGTACCAAGGAGGCCGATTTCCTCGGGGAATATGTAAAACACTTCAACAGCATAGAACTCAATGCCACCCATTACCAGATATATGGACCGGCTACCATTTCCAAATGGGATGTAAAAGCCCAGGGCATGGATTTTAAGTTCTGCCCCAAAGTACCTCAAAGCATCAGTCATTTCAGCAACCTGGTAAGCGCGGGCGACAAAACCACTTCTTTCCTGGAAGGCGTGCTGGCATTCGGTTCCCACCTGGGACCTATTTTTTTACAATTGAGTGATAAATATGGCCCGGCCAAACGGGAATACCTATACGAATACCTCGCCTCCCTGCCGAAAGACCTGCAGTTTTTTGTAGAACTGCGGCATAAAGCCTGGTATGAAGATGAAGCCGTACGCCTGGAACTATTTGAAAAGCTCCGGGAACTCAATGTAGGCATCATTATCACCGACACCGCCGGCAGAAGGGATGTGGCACATATGTACCTGACCATCCCCAAAATATTTATCCGGTTTGTAGGCAATAGCCTGCATCCTACGGATTATACCCGGATCGATGACTGGGCCAACCGCATCAAATATTGGCTGGACAACGGTTTGAAGGAAGTATATTTTTTCATGCACATGCACGACGAAGCCAAATCCCCAGAGCTGGCCGTATACCTGATTGATAAGCTGGAAGCAGTTTGCGGCCTACAAGTAAAAAAGCCCCAATTTGTAAAAGAATAGTGCTTTTTTTGACGAATACATTACAAGGCATGAAAAAGCCGGACTGAAATATTAATTTCGCCCTTTCAAAACCGGTACTAAAAATGATGCGCGACAAGCTAGAGCAATTGGCCCAGCAACTGAAAGGCAAGCTTTATACAGACGATACCATGCGAACACTTTATGCCACTGATGCATCGGCATACCGTGAAATGCCGCTGGCAGTAGCTATTCCGCAGCATATCGATGATCTGAAGACACTGATCAGCTTTGCGCGTGAAAATAAAACCTCCCTGATCCCACGTACGGCCGGCACCTCACTCGCCGGACAAGTAGTGGGCAACGGAATCATTACCGACGTATCCCGCACCTTTACCAACATACTGGAATTTAATAAAGAAGAAGGCTGGGTACGTGTACAGCCGGGTGTGATCCGCGATGAACTCAACATGTTCCTGAAACCACATGGCTTTTACTTTGGCCCGGAAACCTCCACGGCCAACCGCGCCATGATAGGTGGCATGGTAGGCAACAACTCCTGCGGCTCCAACTCCGTGGTATATGGCAGCACCCGCGAACACCTCCTGGAAGTAAAAGCCCTGCTGAGCAACGGCGAAGAAGTGACCTTTGGCAGCATGGACGCCGAAAGCTTCCACCAGAAATGCGAAGGCCCGGATACCCTGGAAACGAAAATCTATAAACAGATCCGTAGCACGCTGAGTAACCACAGCTACCAAACCGAGATCAGGAAAGAGTTCCCAAAGAAAAGCATTCCCCGCCGCAATACCGGCTACGCGGTAGACATGCTGCTGGATACCAGCCCCTTCACCGCCGGCACAGAAGATTTCAACTTCTGCAAGCTGATAGCAGGCTCTGAAGGTACCCTGGCTTTTCTGACAGAAATAAAACTGCATGTAGATCCCCTGCCTCCCAAAGAAACAGGCCTGATCTGCATTCACTTCAATAATATTGATGAGTCACTCCGCGCCAACATCCTGGTGATGGAATACAAACCCAGCGCCAGCGAGCTGATTGACCATTATATACTGGAATGTACCAAGGATAATATCGAGCAAAGCAAAAACCGCTTCTTTGTGCAGGGAGATCCCGGCGCTATCCTGGTAGTGGAGTTTTGCCGCAACACCCGCGAAGAAGTAGTGGAGATTGCCGGCAGACTGGAAGCCACCCTGCGCGCAGCAGGACTCGGTTACCACTTTCCCCTCCTCTTCGGCGACGACAGCAAAAAAATATGGGCACTCCGCAAAGCGGGTCTGGGCCTGCTCAGCAACCTGCCCGGCGATGAAAAAGCCGTGCCGGTGATTGAAGACACCGCCGTAGCAGTAGAAGATCTGCCTGACTTTATCCGTGATTTCAACGATATCCTGCAGCAATATAAACTGTACGCCGTCCACTACGCACATGCCGGTAGCGGTGAAATTCACCTCCGTCCCATCATCAACCTGAAAACAGAAGAAGGAAATTTACTGTTCCGCAAAATCGCCGAAGAAATTGCCACCCTCGTTAAAAAGTACAATGGCTCCCTCAGTGGAGAACATGGTGATGGCCGGCTTCGGGGCGAATTCATCAAACAGATGGTCGGCGACAAAAACTATGAACTACTACGACAAATTAAATATACCTGGGATCCGGAAAACATTTTCAATCCCAACAAGATCGTAGACACACCGTCTATGAATAGTATGTTGCGCTACGAGCCGGGACAACAGGTACCGGAAATAAAAACCATCTTTCATTTCCCGCAACAAACCATGCTGCAACATGCCGAGCAGTGCAACGGCTCCGGTGATTGCCGTAAAACACAACTGAGCGGCGGCACCATGTGTCCCAGCTATATGGCTACACGGAATGAAAAAGATACCACCCGCGCCAGGGCCAATATCCTCCGCGAATTCCTGACACATAGCAACAAAGAAAACCGCTTTGATCATAAAGAAATTTATGAGGTGCTGGACCTTTGTCTCGCTTGTAAAGGCTGCAAATCAGAATGCCCTTCCAATGTGGATATGGCCAAACTGAAGATGGAATTCCTGCAGCATTATTATGATGCCAACGGCGTACCGATGCGGGCTAAAATGATCGGCAACTACTCCAAATTATCTGCACTGGCAGCTATTGCACCGGGAGTATACAATGCCATGATCAATAATTCTTTTACCGGAGGCATCATCCGTAAATTCGCCGGCTTTGCCGCGAAACGCTCTTTACCAGGCCTGCACCACACCACCTTACGTAAATGGTTCAACGAAAAATGGCCCAAAGAAAAGCAAGGTGCTACCGGTAACAAAAAAGTGTATCTTTTCTGTGACGAGTTCACCAACTATAATGATACTGCTATTGGTATCAAAGCCGTACAACTGCTGCATCGCCTGGGCTATGATGTTCAAATGATTGCACATCCGGAAAGTGCCCGTGCTTATATGTCGAAAGGACTGCTGCGCAAAGCGCGCGAATATGCAGAAAATAATGTTCGTATATTCAGCAACGTTATTAACGAAAACATACCGCTGCTCGGCGTAGAACCTTCTGCCATACTGAGTTTCCGGGATGAATACCCAGACCTGGTACGTGAAAATTTACGCACAGCCGCCAAAGCACTGGCAAAGCATGTGTACCTGATAGACGAATTCCTGGCAGCAGAAGCAGACAAAGGACATATCACTGCCGCACAGTTTACCAGCGATAAACAGCATATCAAACTACATGGCCACTGTCAGCAAAAAGCGTTGTCGTCTGCACTGCATAGTAAAAAAATGTTGTCACTGCCGCAGAACTATTCTGTGGAAGTAATTCCTTCCGGTTGTTGCGGTATGGCGGGGTCTTTCGGCTATGAAAAAGAGCACTATGACCTGAGTATGCAAATAGGTGAAATGGTGTTGTTCCCGGCGGTGCGTAATGCTGCCACCGGTACTATCATTGCCGCTCCGGGCACCAGTTGCAGACACCAGGTAAAAGATGGAACAGGGGTGAAAGCGTTGCATCCGGTGGAGATATTGTATAATAGTCTGGTATAGCGCGTTCAGACCTTTCCTGTATACACCTTCGTTTCATAATGAAACTTCACCATGCCCTGTTCCTGGTATTTCCAGAACAGGTCTTCCAGGGCTTTGATCATGTCTTCATACACAGGGTGGCCTTTTTCAGGCGCATAGGAAGAAGACAACAGTCGTCCTTTCAGCGCGGCAAAATCGAAGATCTGTGCATTTTGAAAAGTCTTTTCGTGGATGGTGTCGGGCTGAAAAAACGCGGCTAACTGTGACGTCCCTACGTTTCTGTGTTGCATGTCTTTATAATCGGTACCAAACTGGTGCAGAAGCTTTTCGTAGCCCTTTTCGAAAGGCAGTTCCGCCTGTCTTACGTTCCACATCAGTACAACATGGGCTTCTTTGCGGCCTATGCGTCTGAATTCCGCAGCGGTAGCGGTTTGATCAAACCAGTGAAAAGCGGTACCCGCAACAATCAGGTCTATAGATGCTGCGGGCAGGGTGGTATGTTCTGCTGAACCGGCCAATGCGGAAAATCCCGGATAGCGTTGCAGTAATTGCTGCGACTTCTCCCTCATTTCTGCATTGGGTTCTATCGCATACACCTTGTTACCGTTATCGAGGAAAGGCTGGGCAGAGATGCCGGTACCGGCGCCAATATCCGCCACGATGGTATCGCGTGTTAAACCCACTTCTGTAGCCAGATATGGAATAATGGCCGCAGGATAATGCGGCCGGTATTTTACATAGTTATCTACCCGTGTGCTAAAACGTTCCGTATTTTTCATGATAATGAAGTTAGGGTTATTCTCCTAAACCTTTAGGTTTCTTGTCTTCATTACCATTCGCTTCCAGGTCGGCCAGTTTCTTTTTGCCATAAGCCATCTTGGTGATGAGTACATACAATACCGGTACCGTGAAAATACCCAGTAAAGTAGCGGCCAGCATACCTCCTACTACGGTGAAGCCTATATTAACACGGGAAGCAGCACCTGCACCTTTCGCCAGACACAGTGGCAACACCCCTAATATGAAGGCAAAGGAAGTCATGAGAATAGGACGTAAACGCAGCTTCACCGCTTCCAGCGTAGCGTCCAGCAATGGCATCCCCCTGTCTACACGCTCTTTACAGAACTCAACGATCAGGATGGCATTTTTCGCAGCCAGACCAATCAGGGTAATCAAACCAATCTGAGAGTATACGCTATTGGCCTGTTTGGTTAACGACAGTGCCAGGATAGAGCCAAATAATGCAATAGGTACCGCCAGCAATACGGAGAACGGAACCGACCAGCTTTCATACAAGGCGGTGAGCAACAGGAATACAAACAGGATAGATAAAGCGAAGATGAGCACACTACTGTTACCTGCTTCAATTTCCTGTAATGATACGTTGGCCCACTCGTAACCAAAGTTTTCAGGCAATACTTTAGCCGCCACCTCTTTCAGTGCATTGATGGCATCACCACTGCTATAGCCTGTTTTACTATCTCCATCAATTTCAACGGAACGATACAGGTTAAAGTGATTGATTACCGGCGCACCTGCTGATTTTTTTGTGGTGATCAGTGCGCTGAGCGGCACCATCGACCCCGTGTTATTTCTGACATAATACGTACTCAGGTTATTGATGCTGGTACGGTATAATGAATCTGCCTGCAACACCACGCGGAAGCTACGGCTGAACTTCGTAAAGTCATTAACGTAGAGCCCCCCGAGGAATGTCTGCAGCGCATTAAATACATCGCTTACGGCTACACCGAGTTGCTTACATTTATCGCGGTCTACATCCACATTAAACTGTGGGGTATTGGCGCTGAAGAAAGCATATGCCCTGGCAATTTCCGGCCGCTGATTGGCTGCCATGAGGAACTGCCCCATTACCTGCAGGAACTGATTGATGTCCGGATTACTTCGTTGTTCCAATATAAAGGAGAACCCTCCCGAAGTACCCAAACCACGCAGCGTAGGTGCCGGAATACAAATAATATTGGCCCCTATAATTCTGCTGGTCGCCATTTGTATACGGCCTAATACAGTGCCTATATTGTCGCCATGCTTATAACGTTCATCCCATGGCTTGAGGCTCACGAAAAAAGTACCGGAGTTAGGTTTGGTGGCATTGGCCACGAAGTTGATACCGGTGATGCCGAAGAAATGTATAACGGCACTATCTTTCAACAAAATATCACTGATCTGTGCTACCACTTCTTTTGTTCTTTCTGTAGAAGAGGCCTCCGGCAGTTCCAGTGCTATATACAGGGCGCCCATATCTTCCTGGGGCACAAAGGTAGTTGGTGTTTTCTTGAAGAGGAAAAAGGCTACGGCAAATATGATTCCCATGATAATGAGTACCACCGGAGTTTTGCGGATAGAGAACATCACGCCTTTTCCATAGTTATTGGTTACCCGCGTAAACCATTCATTAAATTTAAAGAAGATCTTATTCAGACCATGTGATTTTTGCGTAAGGTGTGCAGGTCTTAACAGGATGGCCGTCAATGCAGGTGTAAAGGTCAGCGCCAGGAATGCCGACAACAACACGGAAAAGGCGATCGTTAAGGCAAACTGCTGATACAATCGTCCGCTTACACCAGGAATGAATGCCACGGGCACAAATACCGCTGCCAGGATGAGTGCGATGGCGATTACCGGTCCCTGTACCTCCGACATGGCCTTAAAGGTGGCATCCCGGGGCGACATCAGGTCAGCATCAATATGATGCTGCACTGCCTCCACCACCACAATGGCGTCATCCACCACAATACCGATGGCCAGCACAAAACCAAACAGAGTCAGGGTATTGATGGAAAAGCCGAGTAGCTGGAAAAATATAAAGGTACCTATCAGGGAAATCGGAATTACCAGGATAGGAATAAGTGTGGCCCGCCAGTTCTGTAAGAATATAAATACCACAATCACCACGAGGATCAGGGCTTCGATAAATGTCTGGATTACTTCCTCAATAGAGATCCGCACAAAGGACGTGGTTTCAAAAGGCACCAGCCAGTTCACATCTTCCGGAAAATTCTTTGCCATATCCCCCATCTTGGCCATTACCTTGTCGTTTACATCCAGCGCATTGGCGCCGGGAGACAGGTAAATTGCCATACCACTACCTGTTTTACCATCTGCTTTTGCTTCAATGGAATAGGTAAAAGATCCGAGGTTGATACGGGCTACGTCCCGCAGTCTGACCAGGCTGCCGTTTTTACTTTTAGCCACTACTACGTTGCCGAATTCATCTGAAGTAGCCAAACGGCCTCTCACACTTACCGTATATTCAAATGCCTGTGAATGACTCATGGGTGGTGCACCAACACTACCGGCAGGTACCTGTTGGTTTTGTTCGCTGATAGCAGCGGCGATATCACCTGCAGTCAGGCCGAGGGCGGCCATCTTATCAGGGTTCAGCCATATGCGCATACTATAATCCTGTGAGAAAGCATTCACATCACCTACTCCTACAATACGTGCCAGCTCAGGTTTCAGGTAAATGTTCATGTAGTTATCCAGGAACTCGCGGGAGTGCTTTCCTTTGGGAGAGTTTAACGCAATTACCATCAACATATCGTTGGACCGCTTCTTCACCGTTACGCCTACACGCCGTACTTCATCCGGTGTACTTGGCAACGCCAGGCTCACACGGTTTTGTACATCCAGCGTAGAGATATCGGGATTGGTACCCAGGTTAAAGGTGACGGTAATACTCATAGATCCATCGTTGGCACTCACGGACTGAATATACATGGCGCCGGGGGTACCGTTTACCTGGTTTTCTATGGGAGTGGTCACTGTTTCTTCTACCGTAGTGGAGTTGGCTCCTACGTAATTGGCCCTGACATCTGTTACGGGTGGTGCTATATCCGGCAACTGCGCAATAGGTAGGTTAAACATGCAGATGAGCCCTACAATCACAATGATGATAGCAATTACGATAGTAGTATTCTTGCGCTCTATAAATGTTTTTGAGATCATACTGTGATGGTGATTTAGTATTATTATTTTCCTGCCGGTGCTCCTGCAGGTGCTCCTGCTCCCGCAATATTGACAGTGTCTCCGGGTTTCACCCGCTGTATACCTTCCACCACTATCCTATCGCCGGCTTTCAATCCGCTGTTGATCAACAGCATGGTATCGGTAATGGCTCCAGGCACAATATCCCGGGCCCCAATCACATTGTCTTTGCTGATCGTATACACGCTGGTTTCAGATAAATTCTGGATCATCGCTTTAGCAGGGATAGCCAGCTGGGTAGCCGGTGTACCATACTGCATCACTACCACGATGCTCATACCTGATTTCAGCATATCATCTTTGTTCTGAAACACAAGCCGCACACGAACAGTTCCGGTTTGGGCATCAACGATATTATTGATCGTCAGCACTTTTCCTTCTTCTCCGTATCGGGTACCATCACCAAACTGAATAAAGAATTTTTCATCTCCCTGTCCTTTCTGAATGCGGAGAAATTCCGGCAGCCGGGACTGTGGAATATCCATATCGGCAAACATGGGATGTTCGTTGACGATGGTGTTGATCAGTGTTTGGCCGGCATTCACGATATCCCCTACTTTAATCTGGACGATACCTATTTTACCGGTTACCGGTGCTTTTACGATGGCATGGTTCACGTCCGTACCCGCTTTGGCCACAGATGCTTTGGCGGCGGCCACATTGGCCTGCGATGTCAGCATGGCTGTGTAGGCCTGGTCTACCGTTTGTTTGGAGATAGCATCATGCTCCAGCAGGGACTTATATCTTTCGTAATCACGTGTTTTCTGTGCCAGATCGGCTTCCGCCTGTTGCTGGGTAGCGGCTACCTGACCATATGCAGCGGCAGCACGGCTTCTGTCTATATCATATAATGCCTGCCCTTTGGTAACGTTACTACCGTCTTGCACCCGGATGGCTTCGAGGTAGCCGGAAACATCCGGGCGGAGTTCCACTACATCATGAGCCAGAAGGGTAGCAGGAAATTTTTCTGCCACAGTATAAACGGCAGGAATCACTTCCGCAGCTACCACCGTAGGTTTCATCTTCCCCATCATAGCGGCCTGCTGCTGTTGCTTTTTGCTGTTGCCACAGGCTACACAGAGTATCATTCCTGCCACATAAAAGGTCCGCTTGTTATTTATTAGATACATATGAGAAATTAATTGCGAATTACGAATACAAAAAAGCTAACTGCTTATTTAATTTTGCCCATGGCTTTATCGAGTTCTGTTTTACTGATCAGTGTATTCAGCAGGGCCTGCACATAATCAACCTGCGCCTGTTTCAGGTCACTTTCTGCTGAGGTAACATCCAGACTGGTGGCCACTCCCTGTTCAAATTTGAGTACGATGCGATCGTATATTCCCTGGGTAAGCCCCATATTGGTTTTCTGTGTTGCAAACTTTGATCTGTTGTTTAGATACAGGGTATTAGCATTGGTCACATCCAGCTTGATCTGTTGGCTCAGATAGTCCAGGTCATTTTGCGACTTTTTTAATGTTATCTTGTTTTCCCGGATCTGATGTAGTCTTTCCGTACCGGCAAAAATGGGCCAGGTAAGACTTAACCCAAGCGCAGAAGCACCGTAACCGGTTTTATACAGGTCTCCGAAAGTGGAGGCGAAGTAATTATATCCATAGTTGACATAAGCATTCAACGTGGGCAGATATCCCAGCCGCTTACTTTTCAGGTTCAGTTCATTCAGTGCAATCTGGGTGGTTTGTATGCTGTATTCAATTCTATCCTGCACCTGGTAATCAATGGTATCTGAAATAAATGAGTCCACATTCAGGTCCTGCACTGTTTCGGTGAGGGTGAGCTTTGTTTCCTGCGGCATGCCCATCTGGAACTTCAATAACTGCATCGTATATACGAGAACCCGTATCTGGGTTTCAATATCTGTCACCACATTATTATAGGACACCTGTATTCTGTCTACGTCTACCCTTTCTGCCACGCCTACATCGTAACGGGCTTTGGTATCCGAGAGGGTTTTGCTCAGCTGGGCCATATTGGATTTTGCCAGCCGGATATTTTCTTCATTGGCCAGCACCGCATAATATGCTTTGGTAATGGCYACCCTGGTGTCTATTTCTGTACGTTTATAGGTCTTTTGCGACAAGCCTCCATACACCCTGGAAGCTTTCAGTCCCAGGAAGTAATCACTGTTAAAAATGGCCTGGTCTACCTGACCCGTAACCCCGGAAGACCATTTGGTGCCAAATTGCACCGGGATCTTTTTATCGTAGTTACCACTGGCGATATCCGGAATCAGGGAGGTCTGTAGTTTGAGGTTATCTACCAGACTTCCGTTAATATTTACGTGGGGTAATAACTTACCGGTAGCTTCTTTTATCTGTTCCTGGGAGAATTCTACATCCAGCCGGGCATTTACCACATCATTCTGATGAGCGAGTCCGTATTGTATGCAATTGACCAGATTATAAGCATAGCTGCCAGGCTGTGTAGTATCCACCTGCCCGTAAGCTGCTGTTATTCCTGACAATAAAAGAAGGGTGAAGAGGAAAAAACGACAATGCATACTTATTACTTTGAAAGTATATGATGATTGATAAATACTTAACAACAAACAGGTAAAAAGGTTGAGCGGATATTGTCTCTTTTCGGGAGGCAGTATCCGGCAAATGCATGGTAAAGGCTAATAGCTGTCAGCTAATAGCTATTTTCGTATCTTTCGGAAAAGTTATTGTTAACTATGTCTATGTCTGTTATAAAAGAACCCAAACCGCTTCATCGTGAGTTTGAGCTGGAACGATTGATCCTTTTCAGCGATGCGGTGTTCGCCATTGCCATTACTTTACTGATTATTGAAATCAAATTGCCGGTTCTTCCCGAAAAAATGCCTGCCAACGGCTACTGGGATCTGCTGCAGCCGACTGTTATTGAATTTCTGATGTTTACTGCCAGCTTTGTATTTATTGGCAACTTTTGGGTCCGGCATCTTCATTTATGCCGCTTCCTCCAAAATTACAACGAAGGATTGATTCATCGCAATCTTTTCTTTTTATTTTTTATTGTGTCGTTTCCATTTTCGACTTCGGCGATTTTGCATACGAGCGCTCATTTTATGTTGCCCTTCTTTATCTATCTGTGCAATCTCACGGGCTGTCTGGCGGCTTTATTCTGGATCAGCTACTATGTTTTCCAGAAAAATCCAAACCTGGCAGTACAAGGGCATCATACAGAGAAGGAGTTATTATACCAGCGCTTTAAATACGGGTTCCTCACCATGGCAACGGGTTTTACCTTTATTGCAATGACCTATTTCCTGTATCCGAAAAATACTGCGTACCAGTGTGTCAGTTATATGATTATTCCGGCGCTGGGTTTGTTTAATTATTTCCGTTTAAAGATAAAAAAACGAAATACCCTTCGCCTGGTACACCGGGTGGAGAAACCAACTGAATAGATCGTCTATGATGGAACTGGACAAAAGGGAAGCACAATTACTCCGCCGGGCGATCAACACCTGGCAGAAAGAGCAGCTCATTACGGAGGAGCAGGCAGGTAAACTGCAGCAAAGCTATAAAGTAGTGAGTACGGATTGGCAAACAATTACCCTTTACATATTCATCGCTGCCATTTCCTGCGCACTGATGGCTTTTGGCTCGCTGGTGCTTGATGAAAAGTGGATAGAGATCATCCGGAAAAAGTTTTCGCTGACAGATAGTGTGATTGCCTTGCTATTTGCCGGGCTGACCATATTTCTTTGTTATGAGGGCTGGCGGCGTAATAAACATCAGCCGGTATTTTCTTTTAACCGGGAACTTTTCTGGCTGTTGCCCGTACTTAGTATAGGCGTGAGCGTGGTATACCTGGGCAAGAGTGTAAATTATTTCGATGGCAACTATGGTGCCTTCTGGTTGCTGGCAACCGCCTGTTACGGCGTGCTGGCCATTACGCTTCATTCGAGGCTGTTGTGGGCCGCTACCCTGTTGTGCCTGATACCGGCTTATGTAAAGCTCACCTACTATCTTACGGGGGATGCTTCTTTTTTCCTGGGTATGAACCTACCCTGCCGCATGGCCCTGCTGGGCGCTTTGCTGGTACTGGCGTCCTGGTTGTTACGTCTATTCAGAGTATATGCCCCCATCAAAGATATTACCTGGAGCGGCGGCTGGCTCCTGTTCATCATTTCCGGCTGGCTCATCTCCATTTTCGGCAACTGTGGCACCTGGGACGAATGGCAGCAACTACGACAGATACATTTGTTACAGTGGGTAATCATTTACACCCTGCAATGTGTGGGCATGCTGCTACTGGGCATCCGTATGAAAGATGACCTGTTGCGTGACCTCGCCGTTGTTTTTCTTCTACTGGATCTTTATACCCGCTACTTTGAATATCTCTGGGACCATACCAACAAAGGACTGTTCTTTGGCATACTGGCCATTTCCTTCTGGTGGGTGGGCCGGTTGATAGAGAAACGGATGAAGCGGGGGTGAAAGCCTGCGGCTTTTGTCTGTGAACAGGATGAAACTCATTTTTACTTTTTCATGGGAAAGCAATAAAATCATAAAAATCAGTTTCATTCTGTTCAAAGACAAGCACTGAAGACGCTCCCCTACGCTGCCACCACTTCTTTCACTTCCATACCATACCTGCCGGTATCACTGACACTCCAGTCATAATTACCGGTAATCCAGGAACGTAGTACAGATACATAACGGAGCAGCTCATAATCTCTTTCATCTCCTTTCAGCGGTAATAATTTTTCGAGGGTAGCAAAAATGGCTACTTCTTCGTTGTGCATCCGGGCCGCCTGGTTCACCGCATCCTGCAGACTAATTTGTCCGTGGTGCTGCAGCACCAGCACCAGGTTGTGTACATCGCCCTGCCGGGATTCTTTGGCACAGGAAAACAAATCGTTTGACCAGCATACAATGTTATTGCAGGCCTGTATCATGCGTTGCATCAATGGCTGTTCTATCACCGTGCGGGGGAGATAAATTTTTTCAATGATTTCAATGGCTTCGATATCTGCCAGGAGGGCGCCGGTGAAGGGGCGCATGTGTACATAATCTGCCAGCGAAGGAACGATGCCCGCTTCCCGGTTCTCTGCTTCCCAGATACAGGAAGTAAAATAATCATCCATACTGCGTATAAAGCGGAGGCGCCAGGCGGGGCTTCCGATAGCACGCATGCGATCCCAGATACTACTCAACGCAGCAGGCAGCGGGCCGCCGTTCTCTGGTGTTATCTGCCGGTTATGCTGCAGGATGTCCATGAATCCGGCCATCATGCTTTTCAGGTAGTCTGCCTTACGGCCGGCAGTGGCCTCATCACACTGGTCGTCTAAAATAAACAACCAGGTATTAAAATCAGCCACAATGCAAAGTTCATGCAGGGCTGCATCGGGGAAAGCCCGGGCCGCCAACCATGCAAAGCGGGCCTTATGAAAGCGGTGCCAGGCTTTTTCTGTGGTAAGCAGACCATAAAATTTCACCCAGGAGGCAACGTGGTCCTGGGCTTCGTTGACATGTTGATTAATTCCAGAAGGGAATGGATACCTGATGTCAGGCATTTGGAGAGTTGTCATGTGTCAGTCGATTTAATAGTTAATTATTGAGGGTAGTAAATAGCATAGGCGTTACCGGGCTTGTCCCGGTAAGGAGGCTAAAGGGCATAAAAATGACTGCCGTATCAAGGCAGTAAGCAGATAGGTGCTGTAAATTTCACTTCATTAAACCGCTCCGGTTAACAGCAAATTGGCATAGCTAAACAAAAACTAAAAATTATACACCGGCAGCATTGATCGGGATATTCATATACTGCAATACCAGTGGTAATGCACGATGAAACCAGATAGTAAATGAGGCTGGCTCTTTTTCCATTAATTCCATAATCTGACCGGAAGACAAATATTGGTAATCACATACTTCAGTTGGATTAGGATATATGTTGCCACTATAGGTACCCAGCAACACATGGTCAAATTCATGTTCGGTTAAACCATTATCAAATTCCGCTCTATAGGTAAACGTAAAAATTTCCTTCATGTTGCAATCGAAGCCCATTTCTTCCTGCAACCGGCGATGTGCGGCTGCATCTGTAGCTTCCCCCGGAAACGGATGACTACAGCAGGCATTGGTCCACAATCCTGCTGAATGATATTTTTCCAGCGCACGGCGTTGTAATAATATCTCTCCGGCATCATTGATAATAAATACGGAAAATGCACGGTGCAGCAATCCTTTACGATGTGCTTCCATCTTCTCCATTGTACCAATAACTTCATCTTGCTCGTTCACTAAAATTATGTCCGGTGATTTCATAGTATCACAAATATATTTTAATTAAACTTTTGGCAGACGGAAAATAGGATAAACTACAAAAAAACAACTCCCTTTACAGATATATATTGGTTGAATGGTTAACGACAATTACTTTAACGGTTACTACGCTAAATATATAGAAATTTCCGGACTTTTGCAGTATAACAACATCGATTATGGCAGAAGACTTACATATCATCAGGGGCGATAAAGCAGAACAATATACTTCACTGATCCCGCAAATAAAGGGGCTGCTGGAAGGAGAAACAGACCTCGTGGCAAACCTGGCCAACGTAGCCGCTGCGCTGAAAGAGCAGTTTGGATGGTTTTGGGTAGGATTTTACCTGGTGAAGGAAGATGAACTGGTGCTGGGACCTTTTCAGGGACCGGTAGCGTGTACCCGTATTCGTAAGAACAGAGGTGTATGTGGCAGCAGCTGGGCACAGGCTGCAACATTGATTGTACCTGATGTGGAAGCATTTCCCGGACATATTGCCTGCAGCAGTCTTTCCCGGTCAGAAATAGTGGTGCCACTGATCCGCAACAACGAAGTAAAAGCAATACTGGACGTAGACAGCGAGCACCTGTCCCACTTTGACACCACCGATCAGCAATTCCTGGAAGAAATTGTGGCACTGATTGTGTTATAACACAGCGAAATTTTGTGACATTGACTTATTGAAAAACCATTATGCTTTTTTTCCGTAAAAAAAATATCGAAACAATATTGCCGGCAGACTTGCTGGCGTTTATGGCCACAGATATTCATTCCCATCTCCTGCCCGGCATTGATGATGGAGTGCCTGATGCTGCCACATCGATACACTTTATAGATCAGCTGCAACAGCTGGGTATCAAAAAAATTATTACTACTCCGCATATCATGATGGATCGCTATCCCAATTCAACAGATACAATGGCGGGACCTTATCAGGAAGTAATAACAGCACTTAAACAAAAAGATATCCGGATAGATTTTAACTATGCGGCTGAATATTACCTGGATGAACAATTCATCCCCTTACTTCAAAAGCCATTATTAACGCTTTCCGGTAACCTGGTGCTGGTAGAAATCTCTTTTATGTCGGCGCCGATGCAGCTGGGTCAGTGGCTGTTCGATCTGCAGGCGGCAGGCTATCAGCCGGTAATGGCGCATCCTGAACGTTATTCCTATTATCACAAGGATATAGAACAATATCAGCAACTGAAACAACAGGGGTGTCTGTTGCAGGTGAACCTGCTGTCTCTTGTAGGTTACTATGGTAAACATGTGCAGCAGGCGGCAGAAAAACTGATGACGGCCGGACTCATAGATCTGATAGGTACGGATCTTCATCATGAAAAACACCTGAAGTCCATTACTGATATTGCCCGGAATACAAAGCTGAGAAGAATACTGGAAACTTATTCCTTCAGAAATAACACCCTTTAATTTACCGGACCAGCGTAACTACTCCTGTTTGCTTAAGTGCCTGCTGTTTACTATCTGTATAGGTAAGTACCCATACATAGGTGGCAGCTGACTGTTGTTGTCCCTTTAATTCGCCATTCCAGCCGCCTTCAGGGCTGGTAGTACTAAATACCAGTTGTCCCCAGCGGCTATAAACGTCCAGATGAAAATCATGGACATCGTCATGTAATTTTACACGAAACAAATCATTCTGCCCATCACCGTTTGGTGAAAATGCAGTAGGAACAAACACAGCACACTCTCTTATATTTTTGATTATTTCTGCGCTTCCATGTACCTGGCAATTATTTTTATCTTTTACCTGGTAATAGTAAGTGCCTGCATCCAGCTTACTCAAAATATTATCCGTTTGCCACTCATTTGTTTCCAGGCGGTAAGCATAGGGCGCTGTCCCTCCTGTTACATTCAATGCAATCTTTCCATCAATCGTACTGGTACAGCTGGTACCGGTTGTTTTTACGTCTGTAATTTCCAGCGGCAATGGTTCCTGCAGCTTTATATTTTCTACACTATTAGCACAGCCATGTTCATCTTTCACTCTTACCTGGTAACTTCCTGGTCTTAGCTCCTTAAACACTGGCGTGTAACTGGCATGATCACTTTTATTCAGATAATATTGATAAGGCGGTATTCCTCCTGTAGTATTTATCAATATCTGATTCTTATTCTCTCCACTACAATCAGAGGATATGGTAGTGACTTCACTTTTCAAATCCGTATTACGTATAGCAGTACTGGCGGTGGCTTGTGTTCCATTAGCAGCAGTAACGGTTACCTCATAGGTTCCTACATCCAGATTAGCAATACTGCTGGTAGTTTGCCCTCCTGGCTTCCATAAATAAGTATAGGGCGGTGTAACGCCTGATACATTCGCCGAAAGGCGGCCATTGGCTGCACCTATGCAGGTATGTTCCACGTTGAAAGTAATCTGAGGTACCTCCCGCATGGTGGCAGATAAATTATCCATCAATAAGGCGGAGCCGTATTTACTTTTATCACATTCCGCTGAAACATACGCCGCAAGAATAATATATTTAAAGCTCCGGGTAGTTGTGAACTGAGCAGTATGCCGCTGCCAATCCGTATGATAAAACTGTCCGGATCTCCATAACAGTTCCGTGGGTGTTGTGGGCGTATCACTTCCATAAATAGCCAAATCACCATAACATGCTCTGAAAATATACAAAGGGGCGTACGCCAGATCAAAGGAAAACGTATAGGTGCGCCCTCCTTTTAAATTGACCTCCTGAGAAATTCCCTCTGGTTCGTCTTTCCCACTGTGCAAACCAACGTAGGTAGCTCCGAGTGAAGCTGGTAAAGTAATCCCCAAAACGCCGGGTTGTATGTCGGGTGTATTAAAGGCGACAATCCAGTAGGGCGGTGCTTTTGTTTGTCCACGCACACCTTCCAGTGAAGGATTTTTAATCTGAATGTCCTGTGCGGATACATATTGTAACGAAAGAAGAAAGACAAGCAGAAGTATACTACTCCATTTTTTCAACCACCACAGGTGGGTTAAAAAAGTTGGCGCGCGGGTTTTCAGCACAGAATAAGATGCAGAAGATATGGTTTTCATAAAAATATTCACATTTCAAATAGCGAAGGCATAGCCTCGTAACGAACATTCTGAACATACAACGTTTTACATAGCCTGCTTGTTCAAGAATAACATCCTCACAAATGTAAAATTATTTTATATGTTTTCTATGAATAAAACAATTATTTAATAAATAGTTTTCCTCACTAAATAGGACGATAAAGAAAAATGAACAGATATGGTTATCAGATAATCTATAAGAAATATAAGGTTTCCGCTTATTGCGACTATAACGGCAGGTAGTATTAAAATATTATCCTGCATTGTAAAAGTAACGAAGATTTCAATTCGTAAAATATCAAAAAAGATGTTGGTTGATAAAATGCTGCACTATATTCAGGCCACTACTGTAAGGGGTGGTACAACAACTCCCTGCTTTACAACAGCATGCCTTGCTATAATGGCTCCGGGCCCTATTACAGCCCCTTTTTCAATAACAGCACCACCGCCTATATATGCATTGGCAGACACGTGTACGAAGTCACCAATAACAGCGTCATGATCAATCACAGCACCGGCATTAATAATCACGTGATTCCCGATCCGGCTGTTTGCCTGTACTACAGCATTGGCAAGCACCACGCTCCCTTCTCCTATAGCAGCGTTCGTCGCCACATAAGAAGTACTGTGCAATAACCCGGTAAATGAATGGGCTACTTTTTCTGCCAATATTTCCCTGACATTGTTATTCCCAATACCCAATATCAATGGTAATTCAGGAAAAAGCAACGGATCGTAGGAGCGGATAATCGTATTGTTGCGGCTACCATGATGTGCAGCATCATCCGAGAACATTACAGGCACCTCAGCGCCGGTAAGCATTCCAAGATCTGCCAGCACGTTAGCATGACCTCCCGCACCGTAAATAAGAAATGATGTGGACATTATGCAGCTAGTTTAGGTTTTAATCCCGGTTTTAAAATTACATATATCAGCACCAGCGGTACACCAACAATCGCTATATTCATCAGCAAATTATTTTGACTACTGATGATGAATACATCGATCACCGCCTGCACCACTGCATACAATGAAGCCACCAGTAAGTGCGGCATCTTTCTTTCATTGGCCAGTAGCTGGTAAAAATGTAACCGGTGTGCTTTAAAAATATTCTGTTTGAGTGTTAAGCGATGGATAATGGTCAGGACCGTATCTACCCCATAAACCGACAGTAAAAGCAGGTATTTCCATTCGCCTGTAAATAAAATGAGTTTCAACAGCAACGTAATAATCCAGAAGGCAATCGTTACACTACCCACATCTCCTGCAAAACAAGCCGCTTTCTTCCTGAAATTAAAAAACAGGAAAACAGCACATGCCAGCATAGGCAGCCAGATCATATCTTCATTGATGAAATGAATATGCTGTATGTTTACAAACTGCAGCGCTCCCAGGGTCACCAGGCTGTATAAACCAGTGATGCCGTTAATACCATCCATAAAATTGTAGGCATTAATGATACCTATGACCAGTATGTACAAAGCGATGATAGTATAAACAGGAAAATTCCCGAATACCGCCAAATAGAAAAACATCAGCGACACTGCTGTTATATGAAACAGTATCCTTACTTTATTCGGTAAAGAATAAATATCATCCAGGAAACTAATGACACCAATAATAATCACACCTGCGGCAGGAATACCAAATCCATGAAAATCAAGGATCAGCGCCATCAGGGCTGCCATTACAAAAACAATACCCCCTCCTCTGATAGTAATACTGGTATGAGAGCTGCGCTCATTGGGCTTATCAATAATATTGTAATGAGCAGCCAACTTGAAATAAACTTTGATCAGCAAAAAAAATGCTGCTACCAATGCCAGATACATCATACTATAAATCTTATTTTCTCCGTAACAACTGATGGTTTCCAGTTAAGCAAATTCCTCGCTTTAACATCGCTGAAGGTCAGTGTTGTCGTAATTTTTTTAAGCTTGCTGCTGTTCACCGGAAATTTATCTCCCAGCAAATCCCCCAACAACGCCAGTAGTTTTGCCACCGGAAAAGGGATGCGCAACGGATCCTTTTTACCCATACCGCGGGCGATACAGTGTTCCAGCTCCCGAAAACTGGGATGATCCCCATCTGTTAAATTATACGTTCCGCCTATTTCCGCCACAGCAGGAAGAATAGCAGCAATATCTTTCGCCCATACAATACTTTTCTTTGCATTTGCCTTACCAATGCTCAGGTACTTTCCACTCCTGATACCCCGGATCATCGCTTTAAGATTTCCGGGAGGATTGTTACCCGCTATTAACGGCAAACGTAAAATACTCAGTTTTATCTGGTGCTTCGCACACCACTCTTCGAGGTATTGCTCTGCCATGATCTTACTTTCTGCATATGGTGTATCGCCGGCCAATGGATGATCTTCGGCAATCAAAACGCCTTCCTCCTTTCCATACACGGCCACTGTGCTGATAAAAACGAATGCTTCCGGAAGCGCCGCCGCCTTCTCCAGCGACTGGCACAAATTGACAGTTCCCTGAAAATTCACTTTATAAAAATCTTCTTTCTCCGCCGCATTTCCCGGTATGCTATGCGCTTTTCCTGCACAATGAATAACGTATTTAACAGCAGGCAGATTGATGACCATACCGCTGCCCAGATCGGCCGCGATATGCCTCCCGCCGGAAACCGGCGACTGCCTCCCCAGCGTAATAAAGTGGTACCTGCCGTCGAGAGTGCCAATAATTTCTCCTCCCAAAAAGCCTGAAGCACCGGTTAACAATATATCAATTTTCACTTGTTGTCATTTTTAGATATTTATCCAGGATAATCTCCCTGGTATATTTTGTTTCCGCCAGAGACCTCGCCCTTTCGCCCTTACTTTTAAGCTGTAGGACATCTTCAGGAGACAAGCTGTTAAAGAAATCAAGCAGCATGCGGGTATCCTTCATCGCATAACACCAGCCTACATCGTTCTCATTGATCATTCTGGCAATCTCGCTTTCGTCATCACCAATAAAGAGGATCGGCTTTCCCGCTGCCAGGATATTGTAAGATTTTGATGGCACACCAAGGCCGGCCATCCCCTCCTGCAGCGAAACAATGCCTACATCTCCGGCATTTAAAAACTCGCGCTGCTGACTACGGGAAAAAGAATCCAGCATGGATACGTTACGCAGATGATTAACAGCTACAAATTGCTTCATTTCTTCCTTCACAGCGCCTTCTCCGATAAACATAAAATGCACCAATGGATTCCGGATCTGTTTAATAACGTTACATAACTCCATCAGTCCCTGTACACGACCCAGATTTCCGGCAAATTGAAAAATGATTTTTTCTGTGATCCCCAGCTGCTGCACAATCCTGTTTTCATCTTTCCCTGTCGGGAAAATGCTTTTTGTATCGGCCCAATTCTCTACTACGTATATGGCAGGCTTCCTTTTATATCCTTTTAGCTTCTTTTCAAAAATTTCTTTCATATCTCTTCCCAACACAAACAGTACCGCCATTTTACTATACGCCTTGTTAAAAATCCATTTCAACAATTTATAGCCAATACTGCTGGTTTTCATTAACCTGGCTGCTACCAGATTTTCCGGGAAAACATCGTGTACAATCGTAAAGCATTTCAGCCCTTTTAACCTGCTGATCAAAGATACCAACAGCACTATTGGTGCAGGATTGGTAACAATCAGTACCCGATCACCCCTGCCTGCCTTTGCCAGCAGTTTAAATGAAAGCTGCACACTTAATAACATCATTCTGAGGGAACGTTGCAATAGCTTATCCTTACTCAACGGCAGGGCTTTTACCCGATGAATTTTCACACTTTCATTTGCAAAAGCATCGTTGGATACGATATTGGATTTTTGGTAAGAAGATGGACCACATATCACATGCACTTCACTGTTTTGCGCAATGTGTGCACTGACTTCCGTCATGATATACGCAGTGGACGTTTCTTCCGGAAAAAATAGCTCGGTTACTACCCATAATTTATTCCCCATAATTATTCATAGTTTTTCCAAACTGTTTTTTTAATATAGTCGGTGTAGGAAATAATTATCCTTACCACTTTATCTGCTACGTTAGGCATGGAGTAGTCAGCTACTTCCCGGAAGTTCCTGGTATCTCTTTCCTGATATTCCAGTTGTTTTAATCCCTGTAAGATCCTTTCCGGGTTCAGCCCTACCATCATCACCGAGGCTTCTTCCATTGCTTCGGGTCTTTCATGCGCTTCCCGGATGTTTAGTGCCGGAAAGTTAAGGATCGACGACTCTTCCGAAATAGTGCCGCTATCTGACAATACTGCTTTCGCCTTCATTTGCAGTGCGATATAGTCACTGAGTCCATATGGCTTCATCAGCTTTACCAGTGGATCAAAGGTCACGCCTTTTGCCTCAATCATTTTACGGGTACGGGGATGTGCGCTCACAATCACCGGCAAACCAAATATGCGGGCAATCTGGTTGAGCGAAGTAACGAGGTTATCAAAGTTCCTGTCAGAGTTAATATTTTCCTCCCGATGTGCAGATACAACAAAATATTCCTGCTCTTTCAACTGTAGTTCATCCAGGATATGCGATTGACGGATCTTTGGCATATAGTGATGCAACACCTCATACATAGGGCTGCCGGTCTTGATGATCCTGTCGGCCGGTAATCCCTCGCGCAGTAAATATTCTCTGGCGATATCTGAATAGGTCAGGTTGATATCACTGATATGATCTACTATTTTCCGGTTGGTTTCTTCCGGCACGCGCTGATCAAAACACCGGTTACCTGCTTCCATATGAAAAATAGGAATCTTTCTTTTTTTGGCTGGAATAGCACATAAACAGCTATTGGTATCTCCCAATACCAGGAAAGCATCCGGCTGCTCCGCTTCCAGCAGCGGGTCAATCTTTATAAGGATCTGACCGATTGTTTCCGTAGCGGTTTTGCCGGCGGCTTCCAGAAAATGATCCGGTTTGCGCAAGCCCAGGTCTTCAAAGAAGATCTGGTTTAACTCATAATCGTAGTTTTGCCCGGTATGCACCAGTACATGCTCTATTGCTTCCGACTCATCCAACTTAGCCAACACCCTTGATAATCTAATTATTTCCGGTCTGGTGCCCACTACTGTCAGCACCTTCAATTTCTTTATAGCTGTACTCATGATTATTATTGTTAAAAAACTTTTTAAACGGTTTCAAAGTAAGTATCAGGATCCTGCGGATCAAAAAACTCATTAATCCAGAATACTGTATATAATTCTTCTTCTCCGATGTTCTTAATATTATGCGTGTACCAAACCGGCATATCTACGTATGATGGCTCGTTTCCGTCCAATTCGAAATTCAATACTTCTTCGGTATTATATTTCCGTAACTGAATCAGTGCCTTACCCTTGATGACCAGGAATCTTTCAATTTTTCGGGTATGGAAATGATTCCCCCTGGTGATACCGGTATGCGTGGTAGAAAAAGATACCTGGCCGCCTACCTGCAACTTTACCATCTCCACAAAAACACCCCTGTCATCCGCGTGCTGCTTTAATTTAAAGGGGAAGTAAGTTTTATGGTCGATATAACTTCTGAAAGTATTAAACAGGTGGATGCTGAATGCATCCGGAAGCGCCGGGATCACTCCTTGCTCCAGATATAGTTCCTTAAAACCTGTCAATTTTGAAAGGATCTCAGACACATACAATTCTGCCGTAGGCTTTACTTCATAATCGCGTTGATGATCGTTGTTACGAATGGCATCAATGATCAGGGTGGCCAGTTCATCTACATGGATCAGCTTTAAAAATCCATCCTGGTCTATTTTAGGCGTTTGACCATGACAAAGCTGGTGGCAGAAAGTAGCGACTACAGAATTATAAAATGGCTTCCCAAAAGGACCAAATACATTCGGGATGATCAATCCCGAAAAATTTGCCTGATGACTAACAGCCCACTTCTCCAGCAGCTCACGTCCACCTTTCTTGGATTTACCATAAAGGTTATCCCTTTCTTCCTGGGTAGAGGAAGAAAAGATGACGTGCGGATGATTCCCCGCTTTGGAGAGTGCTGTTACCAGTTGCTGTACCAGCCCAAGATTGGTATCATGGATCAGCTGCGGATCCGGATCACGGTTCATTGCCGCCAGGTGTACAATTACGTCACATTGTTTCACCCATTCGGTTAGTTGTGCTTCCGAATCAAAATAAGATCTGCTGAAAGGGATGAGCGTAAACTCATCTTTCAGTAAACTTATTCTGTTAAACAGGTAAGATCCTACAAAGCCATTCTGGCCGGTAATTCCTATTCTTTTCATTTTATAATTTATTCCAGTCCAACCATAGTGAAGCATCAAAAGACCAGCGGTCTTCTCCCGATTGTTGTACATCCAGATCTGAATATACCATTAAGATGGAACCTGGCTCCAGTGCTTTTATACCATTGGCATACCCCGGAGGGATGCTTAATACCGCAGGTTCGGCCTCATTCAATATAAGGTATTCTGCCTTCAGATCCTTCGAAGGCTGGCTCCAGTCATCAATTTTCACCCACGCCAGTGCAAATTTCCCTTTAGGAACATAAAAATATTTTTGTTCCACTTTGTGCCCCTGCCATGCGCGTACAACACTTATATCCGGATGTACAATCTGGTAGAAACGTTTTACATCCGGGAAGGTAAACTCATTTACAAATCCCAGTGTTCCCCTTGCATCGGCAAAAGAACCGCCTTTTATTAGTTCTACTGATGCCATTAGTTCTTCAGTTCCTGCTGAACATAGTCCAGTTTGAGTAATAATGCTTTCAGTTCTTCGTCGCTTAATCTGTATGTATTATGGGAGTGGTAATCCTGTGCTTCTGCAATCTTGCTATCGCCTTCAGAAAAATACTTGGCGTAGTTCAGATCACGGTCATCGGCGGCAATACGGTAATAATCACCCAGGTCTTCTGCTTTTCCAAACTCTTCCCGTGTCAGTAATGTTTCGTAGAGTTTTTCCCCATGACGGGTACCGATTACTTTTATTTCATTTTTCGCTTTGAAAATTTCGCAGAGTGCTTCCGCTACCTGCCTGATAGTAGCAGCTGGTGATTTCTGTACAAAGATATCACCCGGATTGGCATTTTCATAGGCAAACAACACCAGTTCCACCGCGTTATCCAACGACATCATAAAGCGTGTCATTTCAGGATCTGTAATGGTGAGTGGTTTACCTGCCTTGATCTGGGAAATAAACAAGGGAATCACCGACCCCCTGCTGGCCATTACGTTACCATAGCGGGTACAGGTGATCAGCGGATTGGTACGTAAGCGGGCTTTGGAAATAGCCACTTTTTCCATCATGGCTTTGGAAATACCCATAGCATTGATGGGATATACGGCCTTATCTGTACCTAAGCAGATGATCTTGCTTACTTTATTTTTTATAGCAGCTTCCAGTACATTTTCTGTACCCAGCACATTGGTTCTTACGGCTTCCATAGGATAAAATTCACAGGAAGGCACCTGTTTCAATGCAGCAGCATGAAATACATAATCCACGCCTTCCATAGCACCATCAATGCTTCTGAAATCACGCACATCTCCCATATAGAACTTTACCTTTTCACTGCGGAGCAGGTTGCGCATATCATCCTGTTTCTTCTCATCGCGGCTGAATATGCGTATTTCCCTGATATCTGTATGTAAAAAACGATTCAGTACTGCGTTACCAAATGATCCGGTACCGCCGGTTATCAATAAAGATTTTCCTTCAAACATGATTAATTCAATTTTAATAAAACGTCAACGATTCTTTCTGCAGTTTTTCCATCCCATAATGGCGGGATGCCACCCTTTTTCCAGTTACCGGAAAAGAGCTTTTCAAAAGCCGGAGGAATGGCAGCAGGACTAATCCCCAGCAGTTCATTTGTACCGATGTCGCAGGTTTCCGGTCTTTCGGTATTAGCCCGCAGCGTCATACATGGGATATGCATGACGGTAGTTTCTTCCGTAATACCACCGGAATCAGTGATTACTGCCCGGGCATATTGAACGAGGTAGTTAAACTCCAGGTATCCTAATGGTTCCACCATATGGAGGTTAGGTGCTTGGATGCCAATATTGGCGAGCATTTTTGCTGTACGTGGATGTACCGGAAATACCAGGGGAAGCCCTTTTGATGAGCTGATAATGCCATCCATCAGTAGTTTAAGGTTTTGTTCCTGGTCCACATTGCCGGGTCGATGCAGGGTCATCACGATGTATCCTCCTTTTTGCAGTCCCAGTTCGTTCCAGATATCAGGTTGTTTGAAATGTGGCTGGTGTTTCAACAAGGTATCAATCATGGTGTTTCCCACCAGGAACAGGCGCTCTTCTGTTACGCCTGATTTCCGCAGGTTTTCGTTGGCGGTTTCTGTGGTCGTAAAAAAATAGTCTGTGATAGCATCCGTGAGCAACCGGTTGATTTCTTCCGGCATAGTCCAGTCTCCGCTACGGATACCCGCTTCCACGTGCGCTACTTTAATATTGTTTAATTTTTTGGCGGCCATGGCACAAGCAATAGAAGACGTAACATCTCCCACTACCAGCACCAGGTCCGGCCTGGTATCCATTAAGATCTTTTCGTATCGTACCATAATGGCCGCTGTTTGCTCCGCCTGCGTACCACCACCTGCTTCCAGGTTGATATCAGGTTCCGGAATACCCAGCTGCTCAAAAAAATCAGCACTCATCTTTTTGTCGTAGTGCTGACCTGTGTGAATGAGCCTGTAACGAATCCCCTCTTCCTTTCTTTGTTTTATAGCTTCAATAATCGGAGCTATTTTCATGAAATTGGGTCTGGCTCCGGCTATAATATCTATCAACATAACTTAGCTTTTATATTGTTTAAAATCCTGTATGATATCTTCTATTTGTTCCGGCTGCAATGCCGACTGAAAACGCCCGATATACTTCTTGAGAGCTTCTTCCGGCATATCCCACCATTGGAGGGCTTCCAGCTGCTGAATTATTTCTTCCGAAAATCTATACTTAATAATCTTCGCAGGCACCCCACCTACAATAGCGTATGGAGGAACATCTTTTGTCACCACAGAGTGGGCGGCTATAATAGCGCCGTTGCCAATCTTTACGCCACCCATTACGGAAGAGTTTAACCCTATCCAAACATCATTTCCAATCGTAACAGGAGCAGGACGGTCATCAAACTTATCTTCCGTAATCCATGAATACCCGGTACCATTATTTACAGAAAAAAATAAGGGCGACGTAGAAATAAAATCTGTTGGATGCGTACCAATACCAATAATGATATTCTTTGAAAACGAACAGTATTTRCCGATCGTTGCACTGTTAATATTGGTGCCATGTCCTATGTAAGAATACTTATCGATGGCACTTTGTCTTATCACTACAGATCTTTGAATGCGACATTTTTCAGAAATCACCGTTGCTTTATCATAAAAGACAAAGAATGACAGGTGACGATTTTTCCACCAGTCTTTGAAATGCTTTACGCTGAAATGATGAAGGATCAGATCAAGCATGCTTCCTCCTTTTTAAAGCATATTCCACTGCGCCCATGATAGAACCAGCCATTTGTTCCGGTGTTCTGTTATTGCGATAGTGTTCCTGTGCATTTTTCCCCATCCGGATTACTTCCTCTTTATTTTCTATGATCCATTGCATTTGCTGCTGGAGTGCTTCTACCCCACCTTCATAGATAATTCCGTTTTTCCCGTTGGTGATATTTAATACTTCTCCACCGGTGATCGCATTTTTCTCTGTTACAAAAATGGTGGCGTATCCCATGCTGGTCAGTACAGACAAACCTGCCTGATTAGGCGAAATACAGGCCAGTGCCCGTGTGTAGAATGTTTTAAGAATTTCGCTGTCGTAGATAGCGCCATGCAGGAAAACTTTATCTTCCAGTCCTTCTTCTTTTACCCATTTTTCAATGGAAGCGCGTTCAGGCCCCTCGCCAATAATATTTAAGACGGGCAGGGCTTCGCGGCTGGTTTTAATTTTGCTGTACGCCTGCAAAAGAATATCAATACCTTTTTCCTTATACAGGGTGCCTACAAAAAGAAAAGTATTTCTTTCCGCTACCAGGCCGTTCACCGGACTTACGTAGGTAGTATTGTTGGCAACAAAAATTTTATCCGCACTAAAACCTGCCTGTACAAATTTGGTTTTAGGATAATCACTATAGAAGATGAGGGACTCAGCTTTTTTACCAAAGAAATTCCTTACAAAGTCCCATTGCTTTTTATCATCAAATTTATTGCTGTAAGAGGCAGATACACCTATTCCCCAGAAAGACATGCTATACTTTCTCCAGGGATTCAACATCAGCGCCATGAGCCGCAACCAACGCAGTTCATAGAGTCCTATCACTGCATCGAACTGTGCGCATAACTTGTGCAGCGATTCTTTATGAATAAAAAAAGGCCCTACCTGTTTACCAGGTGTGAATACCGTTTTATATGGATATTTTTTATCTAAAAACTTGGGATCCGTATAAGCCACGGTTAAGTCGTACTTCTCATTAATAAGCTCAAATATTTTTTCCCGATATGGCCATACTTTGTTATAAACAATCAGTAGTTTCATTACATTCTTTTTAATACAAAAAATTAAGGGTTATCTTTTTAATGCTTTCAGGATCTGATCACTGTATATTATCACCTGGCTATCGTGACGCTGAACAAAGCTCTCCAGGTTGGGAGCTTCCTTTAGCATCTGTGGTTGTTTCTGCTTATAGTAATAAACTTCCCCATCCCAGAAAACTACGCCTGCAGGCCGGTTGCCATTCACTTCTGCACCCATGATCTTTTTAACATAGGCAGAAAATGCATCCATCGGTACCAGTGTCATAAATGACGCACCCTTACCCTGCCAACGAGGCCACACAAAAGGAAGCACAGGCTTATTCAGTTCCTTGCCCAGTTCCAGCGCTATCCGCAGGTTATTCTCTATGTATTTTTCGTTATAACTTCTGCTCACCACTCTTTCTGAATAAATCATGTAAAGCGACGGACAAATAACATCTACATACTTTAACAGGTCTCTCAGCTGATAACACTGGTTCTGCCACTTTTCATTAGCAGTAACTGTTCTGAATGGCAGTCCGTAAATACCCCATTGCACATTCGGCCGTTCCTGTTTTGCAATCATGATGGCTCTTCTAAACTGCGTGGCGATCTTCTGATAATCCTGATTACCGGAATGGTTGTTGGTCAGTATTTCCAGGGCCTCTCCTTCCCAGTCCAATATGCATACGCCAGCTGCACTTTTATCCGGGTATATTTTCCGGATGCTGGTAACGAGTAAATTGCTGTCTACGTTCAGGCTATTCTTCGCTACAATGCTGCTCTGACCAATCATCTTTGCCGTAGCAATATTCTGCTGCCCCTGTATATAGGTATTCGCTTTGTCGCCCAGCCCGCTGATGGCAATGTATAACCGGGGATTGCTGCTGGCAGGTTTTGCTGTTTGCGCCGATGCAGCAGGCAGTATACCTGCAATGCCCAGCAGCAGTATACCTGTAAACACTTTATATGTTTTTATCCAATACATCATCATAATCAGTTTAAAGATTCATCGAAAGGCTTGTTCTTTATTTCAAAAAACAATGCAAGCAGTATCCATAATCCGGGAGTAATAAAGATCCCCCCGGAAGTCATTGACAACAATAAATAGCCAAGCAATATCAATAGCAAGGCAATATGACGGTGTAGCCGGTACCGGCTGGCATAACCTGCTTTAATGAGCACCTCAAAGAGGATCAGCAAAAACAGGATGCCACCAACAGCTCCCAGCGACATCAGTAATTCAAGGAATACGTTATGCGGGTAGATATGGCTATGATCCGTCACATATTTATCTCCGATAAAAGGGTGATTACTAAACTGGTCCCAGGCACTGGCATATTCATAGTCCCGGTCTTCCTTCTCGCCATTGGCTACGTTATCAAAAAAGTGAGTTAACCGATAAAAGAGGAATACATCATCCGAAAATATTTTCGATCCTATACCACTCATCATCAGGCCACCCAACAGCATAAAAATAACCAGGGCTGATTTTAAGACGATGCTCACCGTATTACGGGACATTCTTAACTTAAAATAGAAGAGTATACATACCGATAATAGGAGGGAAAGGAAGGGGCCTCTGGATGCGCCCAGCAATACGTTGGCCACTCCAATGATCACACATATAAAAACTGCTATGCCACCTTTTATGGTTTTCGGTGCATCAAAAAGCAGTTTGCTCAGCGCTAAAACAGCCAGCAACATGCCATAGAAGCTGATCGTAATCGGGTTGATCATGGCTTCGCTGGGATCATCGCCCACAGCACCTCTGGTAGACATCAGCGCCATGGTAATACCATTACTTGTGAAGAAGGATACAAAGATGATAATATTGCTGACAAACGTGAAGATAAATGCCCATTTCAGGAACTGCTTTATGTTGATATATGGCGCTGCCGCTGCCACCGCAATCACCGGCAGAAAACAGTTGGCAAATGCCATGGAATACATAAAGAAAGTACTGTACCTGCCATTACCAAACTCTATTCCACGCAGGCTTACATCTACAAAAAGGCGGCAGGAATAAATGAACCATAACAACAATAAAAGGAAAGTACCTTTCGATACTTTCTTCATTGAAAACGGTACACGTGCAATCACTACCAGCGACGCCAGCGCTATCAACACACGAAAAGCGGCGTTAACAGGCGTTGAATTCACTTTCAGGAACAATGGAACAGCACACTGAATAGGATATCCCAACGCCAGAAACAGCACGATAGCACTCCCAAAAAAATTGGCGATTTTGCTATGGCGGTTATATGCTGCATCCAGCGCCATATGATTCACGGCTATATCTTTATATTCCAACTGTATCATGCTTGCTTATTCACTTTTCGTACCACTTCCAACCAGGAGTCAGCCCATCTTTCTGCGTTAAAACTGTATTTTATGGTGTCAATGGCATTTTTGGCCACCCTTTTTCTTTCTTCGGGGTTATTGACGAGATACTCTATAGCCCCCATAATATTTTCGGCAAACGGCATTGTCAGCATGCCGTTGTAGTTGTTCAATAAAATATTATTGATCCCGCCTATATTGCAGGCTACCACCGCGCATCCTGCACCCATTGCTTCCAGCAGCGAAAAAGAAGTACCTTCTGACGCTAATGTTGGCACCACCGCAATATGGAAATTGCCATGAAACCTCAGGGAGTCATTAAAGTCGTATTTGGTAATATGCACATTGGAGCAGTTTTTAAACCGTTCGGCCAATAGTGGTTCCAGTTCTCCTTCTCCTGCAAATGTGAAGCTCAGATTTGAGTATCTCTTATTCAGGTTCTCCACAATATCCGCCATCACCGCGATACCTCTGATCTTGGTAAAACGCCTGGCGATGAGTATCTTAATGGTTTCCCCACCGGCTCCGCCAAAATTGATATTAGGTGTTTGGCTCACACTCGCAAAATTAGGAATCACAAAAATCTTCTCTTCTCCTTCCCTCGCAGAAAACGTGCGGTACCAGGATAAATAATTGTAATCCACACAAACTTTATACTCTGATTTGGTAAAGTAACTGTAGGCTTTGAAAGACTGCATTAATTTGGTCACCACATTCAGTTGCATTTGCGCCATCAGCTTACGCATGCCTGTATTCAATTCCAGTGAGTCGAAATATATGCCATGTTGGATACTGATGGTTTTATAAGGCGCAATTTTTACAGACAGGGTATCAGCTCCCCATATCACCAGGTCATTCAGCGGATCAATCTGTGATACATGGCGATCAAACAACAGCTTCATCTGGCGTTTCGACAGGTTATAACCTACCAGGTTAACGTCGTTATCAATTTTCCTGTTAAAATCTTTATTTCCAAACTGTATAATGGATACATCGAGTCCCTCGCCTGCCAGCACGGCAGCCAGCGACAGCAAATAGGTTTGAACGCCTCCTACTGTTACATGTCCTCCGTCAAAATCATACACACGGGGGTAAAATATATGTACTTTAAACTTACTCATAATCTAAAATTTACGTTCTACAGTTCCTGAATGGCTTGTCTGAATAAAGAAAACATCTTATCTCCCCGGGCGATCTCTCTGTCAAGATCTGTTTGGAAAAGACTGATCCTGTTTGCATAGTCAGCGCGGATCTGTTCCACATAATTTACCAGCTGGTTAACATCAAACGGGTATTTCCAGCAGTCGAACGATTTAAAATTATCACTGACGATTTTCAGTTTCTGCTCCACTTCAATGCACACTGCAGGCTTGTTGAGCAGCGCCGCAAAAATGGCTCCATGGAACCTCGCAGTAACGAACATATCAATACCTGCCAGTTCCTGGATGAATGCTTTGAAGGTATATCTTCTGGCATCCCATATCATGGCTTCGATATTTTCCCGCTTAATAATATCCAGCCATTCAGGATCGCGTTCTTCTGAAAAAAGAATATATTTTACTTCGTATCCCTTTTGCTGCCAGATGCGGGTGGCTTCCAGTAACTTACCGTAATAGGCATGCCCTTCATCGGTATGTTTCCAGTCGCGCACGATGATACCAATCACACGCGGGTCTGCAGCTGGTTTTGTTTTTGTAAAATAGTTATTGACAAAAGAGGAATTAAAACACAAGTCGCTACCCAGGAACAAACCTTTGGATTCCCACGATTTACACATATCATAACTCACCACATCGCGAACCAGTGCCTGATCCAGCTGACGGAAAGTTTGCATCGCTACCCTTTCTTCTACAGAATCTTTTACAAACGGACCTACCCCAATACCGATAGCCACTGTTTTGGCGGCTTTGATGCCGCTTACTTTCTTAAACCCTCTTAAACGTGGTAGAACAACGGATTTGAGGGTTTTATAGTCAAAGAAATATTTCAATTTCTTCAGCGTCATTTTAGGTAAATACTTGACCTGCGTGTTAGGGAAAGAGAAAAACTGGGTACCTCCTCCGTAAACGAGCATATCTACATCCAGCTTACTAAAAAGATCTTCGGAAGAAATAATTCTTGCTGCAGGAAGTAACTCGCTAAAGTAATCTGCTTTGGTGCAATAGAAGCCAAATTCATCTTCACGCAGAATATCTTTTATGTGATCATACATTGTAATCATCAATGCATCATCTCCAAAGTTATTCAGTCCGTATCCCCCTCTTACCAATACTTTCATGTTATCTGGTTATTATATGGTTTTTCATATGGTTATCAAATGTCTTCCCTGTCAGTRCTATTGCTGTAGTGTACCCAGCTGTTTTGCCCTGAAGTATATTTTATCCTCGCTTTTAAGCTTGTTGTAATGTGAAGCGTCTCTGCTACCGATTACCTTAGCGGGATTGCCGGCTACAATAGAAAACGGAGCTACGGTGCCTGTTACCACGCTTCCGGCGCCAATGATGCTGCCCTCTCCAATACTTGTGCCGGGAACAATAATTACATTCCCTCCGATCCAAACATTCTCGCCAATGCTCACGGGTTTTGTATCCACCCGGTGATCATAAGGAATATAATGTGCGTCTCTGAATACATGATTGGCGGAGTATATCGTTACATCAGGTCCTATAATGGTTCCCTTTTCGATGGTAATACCACCTACGCCGTATAGTTTGGCGCCAGGGCCAATATAGGTGTACTCCCCTATAGAGATGTTACCTTCACCACTGCAGTGAAACGGGCGACCTATTGATACACCTGCACCCAGCAGACGGAACTTTGTCCGCCTGATACCCGCTTTGTGAATGCTGTTGGCAACAGCATTGTATATTTTACTAAGAAACAGACCTGACATGTTTATAAATTCTATAAAATATCCATAAAATAATGGCGCATGCAACGAGTAAAATCAACAGCCGCACGTATATGCTCAACTTGAACATCATCATCACTATAAATGCTATAAAAATGATTCCCCAGATAGCCAATGACTCAGGAGATATCAGGAAATAAGCATCTGCCAGTTGCTTTTTTATATAGAAGGGAACAAATACCACGGTACTGATAAAGTAGGCAAATGCATAGGCACCTGCACGTCCTTCCGAACCACCGTGCTTAATTCCCATCATATAAAAAATAGCCAGCAACCCCCAGATACCGTTACTTAACATACTCCACCACATAAAGCTGCCTGCTGCAAAATTTCTGGCTATACCCTGCCGGTGTGCAATAACGATAGTACCGATCATTACAATCACTACTGTACCATTTAAATTGCCGGATGTAAAATCCTTGCCAAAAGCGATACCTGCCATTTCCGGCACCAGTATAAAAGGCAGCGATAAAAATATGCCGATACCCCAGGGAACAAAATTGTTGATGGCTTCCAGTTTAGCATTCCGCTGTTTAAAATTGCGGATCACCTGCGGCAGCAACGCCTGCCCCAGCGTAGTATTTACCACACTGATAATAAGTGAAATGCTGAGTGCCGCATTATATACCCCGAGATGCGCATAGCCTGTTGGTTCTTTTGCCAGCAGCACATTACAATACCAGTTTACCGGTAATACCAGTATACCACTTAACACCGCCGGTAAGCTGAAAGTGTATAATACCTTTAACTCCTTGCGGTAATCTTTTTCATTTACATTGATACCAAATTTCTTTGTCTCCTTTTTGATCTCCACCCAACTCAACGCGGCAATTAAAAGTGCATTGATGGTTAAACTCAGAATAGCACCGTTTACGCCCATTAAATAGGTAAGCCCTATAGAAATCGGCAGGTTAATAACTCCTGCTATCAGGTTAACCTTCGCTATTTTTTTAAATGCTTCCAGACCAGCCAGGATGCCCGTTTGAACGCCATTAATGGCGTAAAAAAGGATCGCCCAGGAACCATATCTCAGGCCGGTGCCGAGGTGGGCATTCTCCAGCGAATGCTCTGCCAGCGGACTCGCCGAAAAAAATAACGAAACACTGATAATCAATCCCATTAAGATACCCATATGCATGGCCATCTTTGCTATTCTACCCGCTTTCTGTTTATCGGTATCCCTGTATTCCGCAATAAATTTTGTGGTGGTGATACCCAAACCGAATATGGAGAAAACGATAAACATGTCGATCGTTGACCGGATCATTCCCATCTCTCCGAAACCTTCCTTTTTAAGCATGCGGGCGATCACAATAGAAGATAAAAAGATCAGGGCTCTGAAGACCACCGTTCCCAGGAATGTCCAGAAAACACCGTGTACTATCTTCTTACCAACTTCTGATTTGTTAACCTTCGCTTTCAGCGCAAATATGATATCTGCAAGCCGTGGCATATACTTCTGGATAATTATCATCGTAGTATCTTGATCAGAAAATATTTTACCTATTTTCTGTTGTGATTCCGTTTAACCTTTATTTTGTAATAGCTGTTTTTTCCAGGATAGCATCGATGATCCTGGCACTTGCTTTACCATCACCATAAGGATTGTGTAACATGCTCATAGCAGCATATCTTTCACTATCCAATATGAGCCACTCCGTTTCATGGAAGATCTTTTCAGCAGAGGTACCTACCAGTATTACGGTTCCTGCATCTACTGCTTCCGGACGCTCAGTGGTATCTCTCATTACCAGTACAGGTTTACCCAGACTCGGTGCTTCTTCCTGAATACCACCGCTGTCTGTCAGCACCAGGTAACAATGTTTCATGAGATAAATAAATGGCAGGTAATCGAGTGGTTTGGTCAGGTATATATTTTCAATACCCCCCAGTTTATTATAAACAGGCCCCTGCACATTAGGATTCAGGTGAACCGGGTAAACGATGTCCACATCCGGAAAGCGGGTAGCAATATTTTTCAGGGCATCACAAATATTCAGGAAACCATCTCCAAAACTTTCCCTTCTGTGCCCTGTTACCAGGATAAATTGCCTGCCTTTTGAAATATCATATCCACTCTCCGCTAAAATCCCTTCCAGTGATAATTTCAACGACACATCGCTTTCTATTTTATCCAGTGCCAGCAGCAATGTATCTATTACGGTGTTGCCGGTAATAAATATGCTTGATTTCGGCATCCCTTCATTCAATAAATTGGCTTTAGACTTTTCAGTAGGCACAAAGCAGAGATCTGCAATTTTGTCTACTACCTGCCGGTTAAATTCTTCCGGCCATGGTGAATGAATGTTAAAGGTTCTCAGCCCCGCTTCCACATGCCCTATCTGAATCTTCTCATAAAAAGCCGCGAGCGAAACCACAAAAGCGGTAGTAGTGTCACCGTGCACGAGGATCAGGTCGGGCCGGAACTCTTTCAACACTACTTTCATTCTTGACAGAATGTTGATAGTGATATCATAAAGATCCTGTGATTGCTGCATGATATCCAGATCGAAATCCGGTGTAATATTGAAAGTTTCCAGTACACTGTCTAACATATGACGGTGCTGGCCTGTTACACATGTTCTTGCATCAATCAGGTCACTATGTCTGGCCAGTTCCATTACAACCGGAACCATTTTTATAGCTTCCGGCCGGGTGCCAAAAACTACCATTACTTTTTTCTTTTTGATATGGTTCATCCTTCTTATTTATGGGTCATTCAACAAAAGATCTCCAAGCCGAAGGTTTTTCAGCTAAAGATTTTTCAATAAAAGGTCTTTCAATTAATTATTTTTCAACTACTGGTTTCTCTCAAAAGGTTTTTTCAATAAAAGGTTTTTCAATAAAGATCTTTCAGCTATGGTTTCTCAATAATATTGTTTTAATCATCCGATACTTTATAAAAAGCGGGTATAGTACCCGCTTTTGCTATAATCTTCCGTCTACGAGCGAACGGTCTAAGATAGCTTTGGCGTCAAACACCACTGCATCATGACCATTCTTCAAGGCGTTATAATCAATTGTCAGAAATTCGTTGTGCGCAACGGCCACCAGAATAGCATCATATTGCTTTGAGATACTATCTACCAATGTCAGCCCATACTCCTCTTTCACTTCTGCTTTATCTGCATGGGGATCATACACATCTACTTTCATTCCAAACTCTGTCAGTTCCTTGTATATATCCACCACTTTGGAGTTACGTATATCCGGGCAATTCTCTTTAAAAGTAATACCAAGTATCAGTGCTCTTCCGCTTTCTATTCTGCGACCTTTTTTCACCATCAGCTTTATGATCTTATTGGCTATAAACACCGCCATCATATCATTCACCCGCCTTCCACTCAGGATCACCTGTGGATAATAGCCCAATGCCTCGGCTTTGTGTGCCAGGTAATAAGGATCTACACTAATGCAATGTCCGCCAACAAGCCCTGGTTTGAATTTCAGGAAGTTCCATTTTGTGCCGGCAGCCTCCAGCACATCAGTCGTATCAATACCAATACGATCAAAGATTAATGCCAGTTCATTCACAAAGGAAATATTCACATCCCGTTGAGCGTTTTCAATTGCTTTGGCTGCTTCAGCTACTTTTATGCTGGGTGCTTTATGGGTACCTGCCTTGATAATACGCTTATATAGCTGGTCGATCTTTTCTGCAATATCCGGTGTTGAACCAGAAGTGATTTTCCTGATAGTAGTAAGGGTATTCACCTTATCGCCAGGTACAATACGCTCCGGAGAATATCCCGCATAGAAATCCACATTAAACTTCAGGCCGGAAATTTTTTCCAATAATGGTACACAATCCTCTTCTGTACACCCAGGGAATACCGTAGATTCATAAATAACGATATCGCCTTTCTTTAAAACCGTACCCAACATTTCAGTTGCCTTCAGCAGGGGCTTTAAATCAGGTGCATTAAAACGATCAATGGGGGTAGGTACCGTTACAATGAAAGTGTTATAATCTTTAAGATCTTCTTTCTTGTCAGAGAAATTTAAGCCTGTTCCTTTGCTATCTTTCTTCTTCTCCATTGCTTCTTTCATACCTTCAAGATTCGCCTCCAGTGTATGGTCGTAGCCATTTCTCAGCTCTTCTACCCTACCTGTATTAATGTCAAATCCTAATGTATTATATAGCATCCCAAACTCAATAGCCAGTGGCAATCCAACGTAACCCAGTCCGATGATAGCAATTTTTGATTCCTGGTTCATTTTATTAACTATTTAATTAATATATTGTCTCTTAATATTATCTGCCAAACATTACCTTGATTCTACTTGACAGCCCCTTAGGTGAATTGTCATTATAGCCGTAACCATACCCATAGGTATAGCTATAACCATATCCTTTCCCAGCTTTTACATCATTTACAACGATGTTCATTTTGGGCATTTTACGGAAGGTATAAAGTTCTTTAGATATCTGAAGTTGTTGTTTGAAAGTATAGCCTTGTCTGACCAGATACAAGGTAGTATCTGCAAAATTACCCAATAACTGTGCATCTGTTACCAGCCCTACCGGGGGGGCATCGATAACAATATAATCGAAACGGGACCGGAGGTTGACAAATAATTCTTTCGTAACATCTGTCAGCAGGAGTTCCGCAGGATTTGGAGGAATGGGTCCCGAGGTAATAATCCAGCAATTATCATTTATACCGGAAGGCTTGATTAACTCGCTCAATGGCGTTTTCCCTATTGAATAGGTACTAAACCCGGTGCGATTATCAATACCCAGCTTCTCCGATATTTTGGGTTTTCTGAGATCCATTTCCATTAGCAGTACTTTTTTTCCCGACAAAGATAAAACAGCGGCCAGATTAGTGGCTATAAAAGTTTTCCCTTCCCCACTCATACTGGAAGTGAGCAGGATAACCTTTTCACCGGCGCCCCGCAACACAAATTGCAGATTGGTACGCAAAGCTCTGAACTGCTCTGCAACAGGGCTCACGGACTCTTTGGATATAATAACAGCCGTTTTGTCGTCCGTATGTCCCACCTCAGCCAATATAGGAGCAGGGGTATTTTCGGTGATGTCCAGCTTATTTACTACCCGACGGCTTAGTATATCGCGCAGGTATAAACCAATAGAAGGCAAAATGATACCCAACATCATTCCAAGGAGGTAAATCAAAGCCCGCTTAGGCATGTAAGGGAATGCTTCACTTTTGGCCAGATCAATGATTCTTGCACCAGCCAGGTTGGAAGACTTGGAAATAGCAGATTCTTCGCGCTTCTTGAGTAAAAACAGGTACAGCTCCTGTTTAACCGCCTGTTGGCGGGAATAATCCAGGAATACCCTTTCCTTGGCGGGCACCTGCTGAATCTTCCTGTCAATGGCACCGGATCTTTGTTGCAACTGACCAATACTTGTTTGTATGCCGGTTTTGAAAGAAGACAAGTTGCTTTTCAGATCTCCTCTGAGACCAACCAGCTGTTCATCGATGTTTTTCACTACCGGATTAGACGGCGTGTTTGACATCAACAGCCGCTCTCTTTCCAACTCCAGACCATTATACTTTCCAATAATAGATACAAAGTTGGGATCTTCCAGAACAAGTGAAGAGGGTACAATCCGTTTATTGTTTGTTTCGTCATTGATATATTTTTCCAGGGATTCAATGACACTTAATTTAACCTGCTGTTCTGTTAGTTGCCTGGAGAAGTCGCCGGTACTGGATATTAAGAGTTTAGCCTGTTCTCCGAGATCTGCCAGCTGATTATTCTGCTTGAAAGTCTGAATATCTTTTTCCACACCTGTCAGCTCATGGCTAACCAATGCCAGACGATTGTCTACAAAGGCGATAGTGCTGTCTGCAATCCGGTTTTTGGCATCCACGCTTAACTGCATATAAGCATTAATCAGCTCATTTAGTATAAGCTCCCCTTTTTCCGGGATAGTACTGGTCATCGTCAGGTCGATAGTGCTTACCTGCTTATTAGGAATATTTACCGCTAATTTATTACGGTAAACGGTTACTGCTTTATCGACAGATACCACTCTCACCACATAGTTTTCCTTAATCAGGTTATTACCCGGCTGCCTCATCACCTTCATCACTCCTTCCGGCAAATGCAGCGTGTCGTTCCAGGAAATATCCTTATTCACGATCCCTTCGGCACTTACGTGTACTTTAGATTCGGACAAAGGTCGCACCACATATTCAGCATCTGGCAGCGTATCGTTCAGATTAGTCCATTGCACGGAGAAGGGCAGCTTGCGGAATTGTTCTGCTGTTTTCAATCTGCCTTCCAGCCAATAGGATACATTCAACTGCAGGTCCCTGACTGTTTTCTCCATTAATGAACGGGACTTTATAATTTCCATTTCATTGTCCACATTACTCTTGCTATTGAATATCTGCAATTGCTGTAACATATCCTTTTCGGGACTGTCGCCGCCTTTCTGATCATCCTGTATCAATATTTTGGCGTTCACTTTATAATCGGGCGTTGCATACCTCAGGTATAGCCACGACAATGCGATGCCGGCCACTGCGCAGAGGAAGAACCAGTACCAATAACTGATCACTTTGTCCAGCAGCTTCCTGAGATCAAAAACCTTATCAGGTTCATTATGCTGATGTAAAACACCATTTACATTTACAGCAGTTTGTCCATTACCATTATAATTCTCCGACATAAACAGCAAACATTTAAAAATTAACCCTTGAAAAGATTACAACCAGCAGCGTCAGAACGGATGATATAATTGTAATATTCCTCAAACGGGCTGCATCCGTGGAAACCACCTTTGACTTATTCGGCTCAACATATACCACGTCTCCCTGTTGCAGATAGTAATAAGGAGAAGTAAATAAATTGCTGCTATTGAGATTAAATCTGATAAACTCCTTTTTCCCTTCTATTTCCCGAATCAATAAAACGTTCTCTCTTTTGCCATAAATAGTAAGATCCCCTGCCATGCCTATCGCATCCAGCAAAGTAACTTTCTCGTTAGGCATTACATAGGTTGCTGGTTTGGTCACCTCACCCAGTACCGTTACTTTAAAATTTATAAACCGGACATTTACTACCGGATCTTTATAAAATTCTGCGGCTTTGGCCCTGATAGCTTCCTGTACATCTCCGGTTGTTTTTCCTTTCACCAATATTTTTCCCACCAGTGGCAGTGTTACAAATCCCAGTTTATCTACCAGATAGCCCGGACTGTTGGTGGCGGCCGCACCTGCTGCACCGGAAGTGCCACCTACCGACCAGTTTGGTGAATTCTGCTGATTCATGAGTGCGGTAGATGCAGGATCCAGTGTTTGGATAGTTACCTGCAAAATATCATCCGGCTGTATAACAGGCGTAGTGTATGTTGCCATCTCCACCATCTGACGTTTAACTGTATCAGGCACATCTTTGAAGTACGCAATATTTTTTTGTGATGAGCAGCCACCCATGAATAAGGCGAGCATGCTCCCCATTAAAACAAGTAAACTTCTAAAACGTCTGAAACGGGACAAGCCCTGATTGATTATTTTCATTACCGGCAAACAGTTTAAATAAATCGTCCCCTGCTGCGAGCCCCCTGGGCTTGCAGAAAAGATATTTTACAGTATAATTTTACATCCTTATTTTACCTTGTCCAGTTCTTCATAAGCTGAATTTTTGCTGATGAACTCTGGCACCAATTCCTTCATCCTGGCCACGGTTGGTGTGAGGTAATGTTTTTGAGCTGACTCTATCAGTTGATTCACCCGCTCATTGATTTCCGTGAAATCAGATTGCCTTACTTTGGCGATCATGATTTTTTCATGATAAGTGGGCAATGTATTTTCTGCATTATTCAGTAGTTCTTCGTAGAGTTTTTCTCCCGGACGTAATCCGGTGAAAACAATCTGAATATCCTTACCTGGTTCTTTGCCTGTCATCCGTATCATTTTCCTGGCCAGGTCGGCAATCTTCATGGGCTTACCCATATCAAACACAAATATCTCGCCACCCTGTCCCATTGCACCGGCTTCCAGCACAAGCTGACAAGCTTCAGGAATGGTCATAAAATAACGGGTGATATCCGGATGCGTAACCGTTAATGGTCCACCCTTTTCCAGTTGTTGTTTGAAACGGGGAATAACCGAGCCGTTGGAACCCAGCACATTTCCAAAACGTGTGGTAATAAAGCGTGTTGGTGGTGCGCCGTATATCGGCCCCATTTTCTGATATTTTTCGCTCAGGTGATTATTGAAAGATTGAGAGAAAATCTCTGCAATACGCTTGGAAGCGCCCATTACGTTTGTAGGATTTACTGCTTTATCCGTTGATACCATTACAAACTTCTCCGCGCCGTATTCAACAGCAAGTTCCGCTACTGTTTTGGTTCCCAGCACATTGTTCATCACAGCGATAGACGGATTTTTTTCCATCATCGGCACATGTTTATAGGCGGCTGCATGATATACAATAGCAGGCGCATAAATTTCAAACAACTGCTGCATGCGAACTTTATCACACACATTTCCGATGAACGGAATAATAGGTATAGTTACCATCTTTTCCGCTATCTCCAGCTCCAGTTCATGCAATGGTGACTCTGCTTTATCACAAAGCACAATAACAGAAGGCTCATACCCCACCAGTTGCCTTACAATCTCACTGCCAATAGATCCGGCAGCTCCTGTTACTAAAATGCTTTTACCTTTCAGCTCTTTACTGAGTTCCAGGTTTTTAATATTGATAACAGACCGTTCCAGCAGATCTTCGATATTGATATCTTTCAATTGAACGCTGTTATTGTTAGAACCTTCTGTCCATTGACTCACGGGAATAATTTTTTGGACCCTTATATTCAATGTAATACATTCCTCTACCAGTTCATTCAGATGTGCGGCATCCAGGTGGTCATTAGGAATGAGCAGTACCTTGATCTTTCCTTCCTTCACCATTTTAAAGAGTTGGCCTTTACGGGAAGCATACACAGGAAGACCTTCTATTGACTTACCGGCATGTGCGTTTGTATCGGCTAAAAATGCAGTTATTTTCACATCTGACTGAGGATCGTCATGAATCGCCTTACGCAGCATCAGACTCGAATGGCCGGTATAATAAATAGCAGCGGCAACACGACTATGATTGCGGAAGTTATTATGGTACCTGAAGATCCATTTTACAAGCAGGCGATAAGATAACATACAGGAAGAACTGATGAAGAAATTAATCAGTATCACTGAAATAGGAAAGATGTTGAGCTTTGCATCCGGCACATGGCTATAGCCAAAAGTAAACAGGATCAGGCAACTGATAAGATTCAGTCCTGTAATGCGGCCAATATCTGTGAGACTCGTAAATCTTACGATACCACGGTAAGTACGCAATAGCAACGACAATGCCAGGTATACACCCAAAACTACCACTCCGATTTTCTCCACAGGAAAATACAAGTAGGCATCTACATCAAAATTCAATCTGAGAAGAAAAGCTAAATTGATTGCGATAACAGAACACCCCAGGTCTAATAGTAAAATTAGCCATGACGGGGTAATCCACGATGAACTACGCACCATAGGTTCAATAATAAGATATGGTTATTAAATGTCTTTACGTTCGCCTGGTCAACTACATCCACGCATTTTTCAAGGTTTTCATAGTAGCGCGTCAATTAAACCAGAACGGGTATACGAAAATGATTACAAACTATTCGGTTTTCAAAGTTAGCACAAAGTAAATACTAAAATTGATAAGTTCTGTTATGAAAAAGTAAACTGTTGAAAACTTTTTTTTCGAGCCCACCTCTAAAACAGAACGATAGTACATAACATTCCCGAACCGGCTTAAAAAAGCGATTATGAAAAAGATATCCGCAATCATCATCTACTGAAACACTGCCCCAACGGGACAACACAGCAAATAAATTTTTGGATATACGGAAAAAATAGGCGGATCAGCTAAATGCGCTGTCCATATTAAATATTACTAAAGAAATTTTACCAGTGATGCAACATTGGTGGTGATGCAACAGAACTTTGGGCTGTAACGTCTTGCTTTTCTCTGACTGCTCTAAAGTGTTAAATAGATGATACATGGTCTTTCAATTTTTCTGGTTAACGCAGCATATGACTAAAATATGGCTATATAATATGGTTAAAAAATCTGCGTTAAAATGATTCTTATAACGCTCGCAATCAAACAAACACCATACCAATTTACTAATTTATTTAATTTCCAACACAAAAAGTTAGTGAAGTTTTTATTAAATAGTACAGTTATTAAAAAACAACTAACATTATACCGGTCCGTCTGATATGGACCCCTTACAATGTAAGCGGCCTCACCTGTCAACAGGTGAGGCCGCTTATAACATAGAAGTATATACGTAAATGCTATTCGCCGGTAATAAATACCACCAGGCTTTTGGCACCATGAGCCCCCAATACCAGCGACTGTTCTATGTCGGCTGTTTTGGAAGGGCCGGCAATAAACACGCCGAAACCCGTTTGTGGCGCACCTATTTTTTCGTAGGCTTCATGCATCGTGGGCAGTATCCGCTGCCGGGGTAATACGATAGCTAAGTGCTGGCAGATAAAGGGCAGTACCCTTACCTGCATCTCCTGTTCTGTGAGCCAGATAGCCCCATTTTCTGCTACGCCCCATTGCCCGGGTACAACAGCCATGTCCACATCTTCCAGCAGATGCGGATCTTCATTCACCCATGCACGTTGCATATCACTAGCCGTAATGATGCGTTGCAGATGCGGATAATGCTCCGCCAGCAAAGCTGGTATCTCCGCTTCACTTTTTATTTCAAACAAACTGCCCCCCAGTGCCTCCAATACTTTGCGGTAGGCTTCCAGCGTACCGGGCATATTGCCGGATAGTCCCTGCAAAGCTGGCAACGCTGCCGCCTCCGGCTGGTTCTGTTTTACGGCGGCTAATATTTTATCCCTGCTGCTCATGAAGATTTTTTATTTTTTTCATACCATTCGGAGAATGATTGTGCCGGCGGCGCAGGCATTTCCCGTTGCTTGTACCATGGGTTCAGGCGGTTATTTACCATACCGGGGAAAGCACGCATCACCCAACGCCCCATTTTACCAGCGGTTTTATAGGTACGTGGCGCTGATAATACCCCACTCATTATTTTCATACTGGCGGTTTTCGCAGCCGTGGTATGTCCTTCCTTTACCAATACCTGCCGCCATTTATACAGCTGCTGGTGAATATCTATTTTCACCGGGCATACATTTGAACAGGAGCCACACAGCGTTGACGCAAAGGGCAAATCTGCATAATCCTTCATATCCAGGTTAGGCGCCAGAATAGCCCCGATAGGACCTGCTACCGCAGTATGATAGCTATGTCCCCCGCTGCGCCGGTATACCGGGCAGGTGTTCATACAGGCACCACAACGAATACACTTCAACGAGTTGCGGAAGTCCTCCCGGCCCAGCTGCCTGCTACGACCATTATCGACCAACACGATATGCAACTCCTGACCGGCCCTGGGCTGCCTGAAATGACTCGAATAGGTGGTAATGGGCTGTCCCGTAGCACTACGCGCCAACAGGCGTAAAAACACCCCCAGGTGCTTACGCTGTGGGATTATTTTCTCAATACCCATACAGGCAATATGTACATTGGCCAGGTGCGCGCCCATATCTGCATTCCCTTCGTTGGTACATACCACCATCTCCCCTGTTTCTGCTACTGCAAAATTCACCCCGGTAATAGCAGCGTTTGCCTGGAGGAACTCCTTGCGCAAATGCAGCCTTGCTGCTGCCGTCAGGAACTGCGGATCCGCATTTCCTGCGGGGGTACCGAGGTGTTCGTGAAACAGCTCGCCTATTTCTTCCTTCTTTTTATGAATACACGGCAGTACGATATGACTGGGTGGTTCTTTCGCCAGCTGTACTATTCTTTCGCCCAGATCTGTATCTATCACTTCGATGCCGTTGGCTGCCAGGTGCGGGTTCAGATGACATTCTTCCGTCAGCATCGATTTACTTTTCACCATCCGCTGCACACCATGCTTTTTCAATATGGCGGTGACGATCTGGTTATGTTCTGCTGCATCGGCGGCCCAATGCACGATCGCACCATTTTGTTGTGCCTGTTGTTCAAACTGCAGGAGGTAATCATACAGGTTCCCCAATGCATTAAGTTTTATCTGCGAAGCCGTTTCCCTCAATAGTTCCCATTCGGGGATGCTCCATGCCATGCGGTCGCGCTTTGCCCGCACCCACCACAAAGTTTCATCGTGCCAGTTTACCCGGGCTTCGTCCTCGTTGAACTTGTCCGCCAGCGTTGCGTGATCAGCTGTTTGCCTGTTCATGGATATTTTGATTGAGAATTTCAGCAATATGCATCACCTTCACTCCGGCATGCTGCCGGCGTAAAATGCCTTCCATGTGCATGAGGCAACTCACATCTGTTCCGGTGATTACCTCTGCGCCATGTTTAACGTGATCGGCTACACGATCCTTTCCCATTTTTACGGACACCGCTTCTTCTGCCACACAGAAAGTACCTCCAAAACCACAGCACTCATCCTGTCTGTCCAGCGGTACCAGCTCCACACCTGCCACCATGCGCAGCAGCTTTTCCGGTTTGGAAAAAGGTGCTGCCACCAGCTCACTCATTTGTGCCAGTGCCAGTCCACGTTGTCCGTGGCAGCTCTGATGCAAACCTACCTTACAGGGAAAACGGGCCGGGAGAGATTCCACCTTCAGGATGTCTGTCAGGAATTCCGTCAGTTCGTATATACGTTGGCGTATGTGCGTGGCCTTGTCCTCCACCACCGGATCGTGCAAATGATCCTTGATATGCAATACACAACTGCCGGAGGGACCTACAATATAATCGTAGTCAGCAAAATTTTTGATGAAGAGGGTATTACACTGATGCGTAAGATGCTCGTATCCTGAATTTGCCATTGGCTGGCCACAACAGGTTTGTCCCTGTGGGTATTCCACTTCACAACCCAGTTTCTGTAGCAACTGCAGGGTGGCAATGCCTACCTGCGGATAGAACTGGTCAATATAACATGGTATAAATAATCCTACTTTCACGGGTAAAGTAATTTAGATGATCATTGCTGACATGCAAATTTAGCAGGCAATGCGACAGTAATCCTACCTCTTTTTTACCGGTTACTGGCTTATTTTTGCTTTTAGCAGTTAGCCATTGGCTTTTAGCAAAATACAACGAAGACCTAATGTTGGCAACCCGGGCTATCCTGCTTTAGCTTTTAGCTGTTAGTCATTGGCTTTTAGCAAAAATGCAGCGGAGAACATAACAAATATGTCCTCCGCTGCATTTTTGCTAAAAGCCAATGGCTAACAGCTATCTCATGATTTGTTCTTCCTGTTTCTTCTTCAGATACCATTGTACTACGCGGATTTCCGCGAAGCTGGCGGATTCCCCTACTCTTTCCTTGATAGGACCTGCAGCCGTAGCGCCCAGCTCTCCGATATGTTTCAGGATGAGGCGCATAGTCCTTTCGGATACAAACTTATAGATATCCATCTCTCCGGCTTCCACGCATTGTGCCAGGTGGCTTTCTATGGTGCCCACTGCGAGTTGTCTTGCTGTGGCAATATCCGCAACAGACTTACCTGCCAGGAATAGTTCCAGTGTACCACGGCGGCTGGCGCCTTTTTCCACTTTCCCTTTTGCGGCCTTTTCTTTGGCAGCTGCTGCTGGAATAGCAGCTGCGGCGGCTTCTGCATCCCTTAGTTTGGTATAATCTTTCAGGCCGGTGGTAAATGCCAGGTCAGCGTAGGATACTTCCCACACATGCCGCAGTTTATTCCAGCAGTCAGACTCCAGGGCCATGAGTTGCAACAGATATTTTTTGGACTTTGCTTTCTTCACATCCGTGATGTGGGCCTGCAAAGGCAGTATCAGATCTTCATAGATGCTTTGGGTAAAGTAACCGATAGCTTTGTTCACCCGCAGTTGTAATTGTTCCATTTCGCCGGTTTGTATGGCGGTATCCAACAACTGATGCAGCTGCACTACAAATTTAGCGGCTACTTCCTGTTGTTGTTCTACTTTGGCAGACATGCTGCGGCTCAATTTTATGGCGGCATCAAAATCGGGTACTTTTTTATCCTGGATCCATACGGCATGACTGCGAATGGTGGCCTGCATACGGTACCAGTCGAACAGTTGCAACAGGGAAGTGGCCTGGAATTTCTTCCGTTCCATTTCCAGCAGCACCACCAGTTCATTGGCTTCATTTTCCTTTTCAGCAAATTCGATGACCTGCCGGTCTGTTTTAATGCTGCCATGCCCAATGCGGGAATGCAGTACCAGGCCATCCAGCGAAGTACAGCGGCTAAGGGCCACATATACCTGCCCGGGTGCAAAAGCGTAGCCCGCATCGATAATCGCACGTTCAAACGTAAGCCCCTGGCTTTTATGAATGGTGATCGCCCAGGCCAGGCGGATAGGAAACTGCGTGAAGCTGCCTATTTCTTCCTCCTCAATGCTGTTCTCTTCCTGGTTGTAGGAATAGCGGATATTGCGCCAGGTTTCCTTACCCAGTTTGAGTTCCTCATGAGAGCCTGACAACACCAGTACTATTTCTTCGTCATTGATTTCCTTAACGATGGCGATTTTTCCGTTGTAGTAACGACGTGGCTGCGCCAGGTCGTTTTTCAGGAACATCACCTGTGCCCCTACTTTCAGTTGCAACAACAATTCTGTGGGCAGGGCTTTGTCACTGAAATCGCCTTCAATTTTACCTTCAAAACGATACACTTTGCCGGGCATGTCTGCCAGGCGCCGGGCATTGATTTCATCCGCCTTCCTGTTATGGGTGGTGAGTACGATATACTCTTCGTCTTCTCCCTTAAAATTTGGCTGATAATGTTCATTCAGCATTACCAGGTCTTCATGCAGTACTTCATTGTTACGTACCCGGTTAAGTACATCGATGAAGGCCTGTTCGTTTTGCCGGTAAATTTTCTTCAGCTCAATATATAGCGGTGGCGCCTGTTCTATTACTTTAGAGGCAAAGAAGAATGTGCTGGTGTAGTATTCAGAGAGCATGCGCCATTCTGCGTCCGGCACTACCGGGGGCAGCTGGTACAGGTCGCCGATGAACAACACCTGCACACCACCAAAAGGCAGCAGGGGTTTATTGCGGAAGTGACGGAGGATCACATCAATAGCGTCCAGCATATCACAACGCACCATACTTACCTCATCGATGATGAGTAATTCCATTTCCTGCAACAGCACTTTCTTATCATTCGTAAAACGAATGTTACGGAACAAACTATGTTTATCCGTACTGCTGATTTCATCCATTCCAAAGCCTCTTTTTGTGCCGGGAACAAAAGGTCCGAAAGGCAACTGAAAAAAAGAGTGCATGGTAACACCACCGGCGTTGATGGCGGCTACACCTGTAGGCGCCACAACTACCGTATTTTTACGGGTATGTTCTTTTATGTATTTCAGGAACGTAGTTTTCCCTGTACCAGCTTTACCGGTAAGGAATATATGGCGGTGTGTATGGTTTATGAAATCTGCCGCCAGGTGAAAGATGATATTTGTATTATCCGGTTGGGGCATTTAATTTTAAATTGAAAGGGCGAATATACAGAAAAGCTGCGAAAACAGCGTCAATATTGCACATAACTAAATGGGGTGTATATTCGTTTTAGTTTTTGCCAACAAAATATTAATGAGATGGAAACCATAAAAATAGCAACGGCTCAATTTGAAAACAGGAGCAATGACAAAGCGTATAATCTGGGTGTTATCCGCAAATTATCTGCACAGGCAGCGGCCGATGGCGCCCATGCTGTCGCCTTTCACGAATGTGCTGTAACTGGCTATACTTTTGCCCGGCATTTATCCAGAGAGCAAATGCTGGAACTCTCTGAATTTATCCCCGATAGCCCTTCTATCAAGGCTTTACAAGACATTGCGGCAGAAAATAATATTGCGGTGCTGGCGGGATTATTTGAAAAAGATGCCGACGATAATTTATTCAAGGCATATGTATGTGTAGACAAAAACGGGTTAGTGGCAAAATACCGGAAGCTGCATCCGTTTATCAATCCTTATCTGACACCAGGAAATGAGTATATCGTATTTGATCTGTTGGGATGGAAATGTGGTATGCTGATCTGTTATGATAATAATATCGTAGAAAATGTTCGTGCCACGGCTTTGCTGGGTGCAGAAATCATTTTCATGCCACACGTAACGATGTGTACGCCGTCTACCCGGCCGGGCGCAGGTTTTGTGGATCCGAAGTTATGGGAAAACCGGGAGAAGGATCCGACTTCCCTGCGGCTGGAATTTGACGGTATGAAAGGACGGTCCTGGCTGATGAAGTGGTTGCCGGCGCGTGCATACGACAATGGCGTTTATGCGGTATTCTCCAATCCTATTGGTATGGATGATGACCAGTTAAAGAATGGTTGTTCCATGATCCTGGACCCATTTGGCGACGTGGTGGCGGAATGCCGAAAACTGGGCGATGATGTAGTAACGGCAACGCTTACACGAGATAAGCTGAAGGAGGCTGGTGGTTACCGGTATCGTTTGGCCCGCAGACCTGATTTGTACGGCGCTGTAATTGCAGCACCACATGCATCTGTGCAAAAAGTGGTGTGGTTACAGGAAGAAAAATAGCCTGAAATGAGCACTTGATAATTTATAAAATTATCTAATAAATAATAAGATCCGCCACTACAGCGGATCTTATTATTTAACCCTTAAAATAAGTGAATGATATATAAATGATGAAAATATATTTGCAGTGTCTGCTACCCACAGCACTATATTTCCTACTGTTAGCCGGCATTGTTTATTAATCATCATTCAGACCCATGACAAAAATAAAATTTTTGACAGCTGCGGCTGCCCTGACCTTGCTCTTTACTGCCTGCAAGAAAAAAGACAAAGAAAGTGACAATTACAAAGCAGCTATTGTTGGTAAATGGAACTATGTTGAAACGGTAGTATCCACCAATGGGCAAAGTCAGCCTGCAGAAACAGAAACGTACACTCATGGAGAATACGAACGGTTTACCGCTTCTGATACTGTTTATTATGGCAGCAGCACTACCACTGTGGACAGGGATTACCTTTTTTACAAGCTGGATGGCAGTACCTTAACCTACGCTGAGGACAAGGCCTTCACCCAGGGATTGGAAATATGTCACATTGAAACGTTGAACAACAGCGAACTGAGGTTATCCAATGAAGTGGAAGTAACGCCCGGCACAAAAGTAACGCACACCGTCAGGATGAAAAAATAATCCGTTTTTTACGTTTACAAATACAAAAAACGCTTCAGAAATGAAGCGTTTTTTTGTATCAGGTTTTCAACCTGGCGAATATCTTTTTTCAATATTCTCTAAATGCCAATACACTTACGTTTGCCATTCTCAAATCCCATCGAACTATCTTTGAATATATTCAACGCTCATCCCGTTAGTTTTAGATAAATACCCCGTTTATACCTGCTTTCTTTCAATAGTATATCTCCTTCCACAGCTACAGCCTGCTATAGCAGCACTGCTATGGCCGTTTTCCGACCTCCATCCGTCTTCTTATCCGGTAGTCATCCCCGCATCAAGTCCACCTTATCCCCACATCAAGTCCACATCAAGTCCACCTCAACTACAGTGCTTCTATAGGTACACAGCAGGTGCTAAGCATAGCCTCGTCAGTGCCGACATAATGACTATGCACTTTTGCAGGCAATGCTGGCTATAATGATGGGGGTTCTTCATTCATTTATATCCTACAAGCGTATTTAGAGACAAAGAAGATAAAAGTCCTTCTAAGTAGCCGTGATGCAGGCTTAGATCTGTAGCATTTTTCCTTAAAAGCAATGCATAAAAAAAACCGCCCTGGCATAGCCAGCGCGGTTTATAACAAAACTATTATAAAATAAATTATGCCAGTCTTACGTTAACAGCATTCGGGCCTTTTCTGCCTTCTTCCACGTCAAATACTACGCGGTCATTTTCGCCGATGCTTTCTTTGATACCAGATACGTGAACAAAAATTTCTTGTCCGGAACCTTCGATTTTAATGAATCCAAAACCTTTAGCTTCATTAAAAAATTTTACTACACCTGTTTGCATTATATTTAATATTTAATTGTGAACGTGTTCTCGCCATTTATTACTGCAGGCGGCTACCTGGGCGACTACAAGAAAAAGTGTAAGAAAAAGCTGAATGTGAGAGGTGATCTACCAACAGAATTGAAATACATTATCTTAAAGAAGCGATACGAAGATAGGTGATTTCCCGAATACAACCCTAATTTTTTTAAAAGATTTTCTTGCGCTGGACGGGGGCATTGGCCCATAATTCCAGATTAAAATATATTTTCGCATTATATATGAAACATCCTGACGCATGGCGAATAAAAGCCATATTAACCGGATCAGCCGGTAACCTGGTAGAATGGTACGACTGGTACATTTACGCGACTTTTTCTCTCTACTTTGCGCCTGTTTTTTTCCCAAAGGGTAGTTATACGGCTCAGCTGCTCAATACAGCCGCCATTTTTGCCGTAGGTTTTCTGATGCGGCCCATAGGAGGCTGGATGTTTGGCCGCATAGCCGATAAACAAGGACGTAAAGCCTCTATGACTTTATCGGTATTACTGATGTCGCTGGGTTCTTTACTCATTGCATTTACACCCTCCTACAATAGTATCGGTTTAGCCGCACCGGCATTGCTCCTGCTGGCCAGGCTATTACAGGGACTAAGTGTAGGAGGGGAATATGGTACCTCTGCCACCTACCTGAGCGAAGTGGCTACCAAAGAGCTGCGGGGCTTTTATTCCAGTTTTCAGTATGTTACGCTGATTGGCGGGCAACTCATTGCGCTGGGCGTACAAATGCTGCTACAGAAGCTGTTTTTAACGCCGGCCCAACTACATGAATGGGGTTGGCGCATTCCATTTATCATTGGCGCTGCACTGGCCTTTTTTGCGCTTTACCTGCGCAGGCATATGCAGGAATCTACTTCTTTCGAAAAAATAAAAAATGAAAAGGAGAAAGGCTCACTGAAGTTGTTGTTCCGGCAGCATCCCAGAGCTGTGCTGACGGTGGTAGGACTTACCATGGGTGGTACGCTCGCCTTTTATACCTACACTACCTATATGCAGAAGTTCCTCGTGAATACGGTGCATCTGAGTATTGAACATGCTACTACCATTACGTTCTTCCTGATGCTGATCTTTGCCTGTTTGCAGCCCTTATTTGGCTGGATTTCAGACATATACGGCCGTAAGCCCCTCCTGGTAGGTTTCGGAGTACTGGGCACCCTGCTTACTGTACCCATTCTCACCGCTATCAGTAACACCAGTTCAGAATGGACAGCCTTCTGGCTCATTCTCCTCGCATTGGTGATTGTGAGTGGCTATACCTCTATTAATGCGGTGGTAAAAGCAGAGATGTTCCCGGCTGAAATACGGGCATTGGGAGTGGGTTTCCCCTATGCCCTTACAGTAGCTATCTTTGGTGGTACTGCAGAACCTATTGCCCTGTATTTTAAAAAGACAGGGCATGAGCCGATGTATTACTGGTACGTGACCATTTGTATTTTTATCTCACTGCTGGTGTACCTCAGCTCACGCGATACTAAAAAGACGTCTTTGCTGGATAAGGATGTGTGATCTCCCTGACACTACCATCCTGGTTACCGATGATCAATCTGCTGGCGTAGTCGAGAAATAAACCGTTTTCTACTACGCCAGGGATATTGTTGAGTTGCGTATGCAACGCCGGCGCATTATGAATTTTCTGATAATGGCAATCCAGGATATAATTGCCGTTGTCCGTTACAAAGCGGTTATTATCTTTTAACCGCAGTACAGGACGGGCACCCAGTGCCACCAGTTGTTTGAAGGTAAGTTCCCAGCCAAAGGTGGCTACTTCTACCGGCAAAGGAAATTTGCCCAGGTGTTTTACCAGCTTGTGCTCATCTATCACCACCAGCATTTCTTTTGAGGCCGCCGCAATAATTTTTTCACGGAGCAATGCCCCTCCTCCCCCTTTGATTAACTGCAACTGCGCGTCTGCTTCATCTGCCCCATCAATATCTATATCTATTCTTTCCACTTTATCAAAATCAACCAGAGGGATCTCCTGTTCTCTCGCCAGTTGTTCTGATTGCGCAGAAGTAGCTACCGCTTTAATTTCCAGGCCTGCCCTAACTAATTCGCCTATACGGAGAATAGTATAGTAGGCAGTACTGCCGGTACCCAATCCAACGGTCATACCTGATTTAATATATTCCGCCGCTTTTTCTCCGGCAGCTTTTTTCCCGATATCTGTTGTTCCTTGCATAGACCAAATATAATAAATAGCTGTTAGCCATTAGCTTTTAGCTTTTAGCAAAATGCAGCGAAGAGGAACATTTATGTTCTTCGCTGCATTTTGCTAAAAGCTAAAAGCTAATGGCTAACAGCTTACCGGTATCTCGCCGGAGAAAAAGCTGTGATATCAATACTTGTTTTACCGTTGTTGGCCAGTTCGGCTAACAGCTTACCGGTAGCGGGCCCCAGACTAAGACCCATCATGGCATGTCCGCCACCAAACAGCAGGTTGCTGAACTGCGGTACATAACCGATATAAGGCAATCCATCCGGGGAACAGGGCCTGCATCCACTCCATACGGCTGTTTTATCAGGCATGTTTACCGGGAGATTGGTAAAGTAACGTTGTATGGAGTCTACGATACCGGCAACGCGGTTCATATTCACCGTTTCGTTTACGGGCGCCACTTCCATTGTACCGCCATAACGTAATCTGTTTCCCATAGGTGTTAATGCCACCCGGGCTTCACACAGAATGGCAGGAATATTTAAATTCACTGCCGGGGATTCCAGCGTAACGGAGTATCCTTTACCTGGCATCATAGGCACGGAAGCACCCGCCAAACGCGCCACGGCCGGCGTCCAGGAGCCGGTAGCCAGTACAAACATATCAGCAGCATGCGTTTCGGTCCCTGTCACTACAGCAGTTACTTTCTGTCCATTGGTTTTTATACCTGTTACTTCTTTATCAGGGAGAAATTGCACCTGTTGTTGCTGCAGGTATGCGATCAGTTGCCGCATCAGGTCATTGGGATACAGGTGTCCATCACAGCGGTAATGTACGCCTCCCAGCACATCCATCTGCACTTGTGGCTCCAATGCCTGCAGGCCTGCTTTATCCAGCACTACTGCATCCAATCCCATGTCATTGGCCTGTTTGGCAAGATGCGCTTCTTCTTCCGCTACGGCAGACGTTTTATAATACATGATGATCCCCTTGCGTTCGAGGCCAAAATGAAAGGCTTCCTTTTGAGCCAGATCGGTATACAGGGAGCGACTGAAGAGATTAATATCCCGCAGTGGCAGCGCCGATGCTGCAACATGCTGTGCGTTGGCACTTTTCATGAACTTTAATCCCCAGCTGATCAATTGCTTATTCAGGGCAGGCTTTACATAAAAAGGGCTCTTACTGTTGAACATCCAGCGGATACCCTGTGATATAATACCTGGTGCTGCCAGTGGCACAAAGTGACTCGGCACTATCATGCCCATGTTGCCATAGGAACAGTTGTTGCTGAAATCTCCCTTATCGATGACAGTTACTTCCCAGCCGCTTTCCTGCAGGTAATAAGCGCTGCAAAGACCAATAATACCACCGCCGATGACGATTGCTTTCATATACTTAAAATGATTTGATCACGGGAGCCTTGCGTCCATTGGGATCATTGTTCCCGATAATAATTCTATAGGACCTGAAAACCGTGTACATACGGATCATCATCATCCAGGATAATAGTGTTATAACCAGTTACCATGGCCCAGCCTTCAATGCCAGGAACGATAGCGGGTTTGCCGGCTACTGTGGTTTCTTCTTCGATGGTACCGGTAAATTGGGAGCCGATAATACTTTCGTGAATGAAGTGATCCCCTTTACGCAGTTTTCCCTTTGCATACCATTGCGCCATTCTCGCAGAGGTACCCGTGCCGCAGGGAGAGCGGTCAATGGCTTTATCACCGTAAAACACCGCGTTGCGGGCGGTGGCTTCCGGGCGGATGGTGGCACCGGTCCACAACAGATGACTCAACCCTTTGATGTGCTCATTTTCCGGATGTACAAAAGTATATTCTTCGTTTAGTCTTTTCCGTAGCTCACGGCTCCAGGAAATCAACTTATCAGCGGTATAATTTTCCAGGCCGGAGAAATGCTCCTGCGGATCAACGATGGCGTAGAAGTTACCTCCATAGGCTACATCCACGTGTAGAGTACCCAGATCCGGGCAGTTGACTTCCAGGTTTTCTGCTGCCAGGAAAGATTTTACATTCGTCAGCTTTACTGATTTCACCTTCTTCCCTTCCTGTACATAGTCCACCAGCACCAGTCCCGCCGGAGTTTCCAGGCGTAATTTGCCTGGCACCTTGGGGGTAATCAATCCCTGCTCAATGGCAATAGTCACTGTACCGATGGTACCATGACCGCACATAGGCAAACAGCCGCTGGTTTCGATATACAATACCCCGATGTCGTTGGCTTCATCGGAAGGCGGATACAGGATACTGCCACTCATCATATCATGCCCGCGGGGTTCAAACATGAGGCCTTTGCGGATCCAGTCGAACTCCTGCAAAAAGTGCAGGCGTTTCTCCATCATATTATTCCCCCGGAGGATAGGCCCGCCTCCGGCAACCAGTCTTACCGGGTTACCGCAGGTATGGGCATCTATGCAAAAAAAAGTTTTAGTAGACATACACGTTCAAAATTATTTTCTGACAGCATCTCGTGTCAGCTGACCATCCAGCCGGCGCCAGATACCTAAAGGGTTTTCATCTCTCAATGCTGCCGGGAGCAACGCTGCCGGCCAGTCCTGGTAGCATAAAGGCCTTGCAAAACGTACAATAGCCGAAGCCCCTACAGATGTACTTCGTATATCCGTGGTGGCCGGAAATGGTCCGCCATGGTGCATGGCATAACCTGGTTCCACTCCTGTAGGCACATTATTCAAAATGATGCGGCCTACTTTTTCTGCCAACAGGGCAATAGCAGGGGAAAAGCGTTGCAGGTCTGCTGCTTCTCCCATCACCGTACCAGTTAATTGTCCGTGTAATTGTGTTAATACGGTTTGTAGTTCCGCGTCATCATCACATACCACCAGTAAAGCAGCCGGTCCAAATACTTCCTGCTGCAGCTCTGTGTTGGCGATAAAGTTTTTTGCATTCACGCGGTATAATGCCGGTGAACCTTTGGTAGCGGCAGATTCCAGGTTGCCCGCAAAAAGAGTTTCTACTCCTTTTCTGCGCGATAGCTGGTCCCTGTTTTCATAATAATGATAACAGATACCGGGATTGAGCATGGTGCCGGCGTGGATAGCTGACAGCTCCTGTTGTAATGCCGCAGCAAATTGTGTGGTGGCATCGCCCGCCAGTGCAATCAACAAACCAGGGTTGGTACAAAACTGCCCGGTGCCCAGGGTGATGGACTGCGCATATTGTTTAGCTACGCTTTCTGCTGCTGTAGCCAGTTTGGCCGGCAGCAACAATACAGGATTGATGCTGCCCATTTCTGCATATACCGGAATAGGTTCCGGTCTTTGTGTAACGGCATCAAAGATAGCAGTACCGGCTTTAAACGAACCGGTAAATCCGATGGCTTTTATACCGTGATGTTTTACCAGTTGTTGTCCCAGTGCCGGTCCGGCGCCGGTAAGACTTGAAAATACACCATCCGGCATACCACATGTCTGCGCGGCTTTTTGAATAGCAATAGCCACCAGTTCATTGGTGCCCGGGTGCGATTCATGTGCTTTTACAATTACCGGATTACCTGCTGCCAGCGCAGATGCGGTATCGCCGCCGGCAGTGGAAAAGGCAAGTGGAAAATTGCTGGCCGGGAATACCAATACAGGTCCCAGCGGCACCAGCATTTTTCGTATATCCGCCCGTGGTAGTGGTGTACGGTCAGGTTGTGCCGGATCTATCACAGCCTCTACCCAGGAGCCTTCGCGTAATATATTGGCAAAAAGCCGCAGCTGGGAAACGGTGCGCATCCTTTCTCCTGTGATGCGGGGCAACGGCAGGCCTGATTCCGCTACTGCTCTTTCCAGCAACAGATCTCCCAGCGCCAGTATTTCGTTCGCAATGGTTTCCAGGAAAACCGCTCTGTCTTCCGGAGAAGAAAGGCGGTATTCCATGAAAGCGGTGATAGCTTTATCCACGGCCTGATTTACTTCTGCAGCAGTGGCTACAGCAAATGTTTCAGGCAAAGCAGCATTACTAACGGGATCGTACGCACGAAGTACCTCATTCCCTTCTCCGGAAGTAGCGAAGCCTATTATATTTTTTCCTGTAATCATGCAGGGAGATTTAAATATTCCGGTAACACGGGGCGGGTAGCCAATGCGTCAGCAATTACTTTTTCCGCATGTGCTTTTTCTGCTCCCTGAGGCAACAGGCGTGGTGCGCGTAAGTTTGTGTTGCCAATACCGGTAGCCGTAGCGGCCATTTTAATATACTGTACCAGTTTGGGATCGATATCGAGTTCCAGCAAAGGCATGAACCAGCGGTAAATAGCGAGTGCTTCTGCAATACGGCCCGCTTTAGCGAGGCGGTAGATAGCTACTGTTTCACGCGGGAAAGCATCCACCAGACCAGCTACCCAGCCATGGGCTCCCAGGACGATGCTCTCTAACGCCAGCGTATCTACGCCGCAGAGTACACTGAAACGGTCACCGAAACGATTGATCATCCGGATAACGTTAGTAGTATCGCGGGTAGACTCCTTCACAGCCTGAATATTAGGCACTTTCGACAACTGATCAAACATATCCAGGGTCACCATAATCTTATAATCTATCGGATTATTGTAGATCATAATAGGCAGTGGAGTACTGCTGGCCACGGCAAGGAAATAGGCTACTGTTTCGGCATCATCTGCTTTATAGCGCATAGGAGGCAACAGCATCAGACCAGCAGCGCCGGCATCTTCAGCAGCCTGAGCACAGGCAATAGCAGCAGTGGTAGTTTGCTCTGCAATATTCATAATGACGGGTATTTTACCACCCAGAAAAGCAATCGCATGTTTTACCAATGCATACTTCTCTTCATTCTGTAAACTGCTGGCTTCTCCCAGTGAGCCGCCCAGAATAATACCATTAACGCCTGCATCTACCTGCGCCTGCAGGTTTTTGTCGAACATCTCATAATCAATATGATCGTCGGCGGTGAAAGGGGTGAGCAATGCGGGAAATACGCCTTGCCAGTTAACTTGTGCCATTTTCCTATCTTTTTTTATGCCAACAAAAATAGCGGGAGGCCTGCGATAGCACGCCACTGTAATTAATCAATTATACGCAGATTTTAACCAAAAAAAAGGCATTTTTAGCTATATAGAAAAAATATCTGCATAGATTCTTCCCTGTAGGTCTCGATTTTTTTTCTTAATTTATGCCAATTCCTGCGTAATTGCTATACCCATGTATTTTGTGCGATTTTTTGCTTATCTCCTGATGTTGTTATCCTTTGCCCAAATGGCCAGGACACAGTCTTGTGACCAGATTGGTCAAACACCTTCCTCTGCTTTTCCGGTATGTGGCACCCAGGTATTCAAACAACTCTCTGTACCCATTTGTGGCACGACAATTATACCCGGCCCTGTTTGTAACACCCCCGGAGATTTTAATCACTCTGATAAAAACCCTTTCTGGTATAAATTTACCTGTTATCAAACTGGTACGCTCGGATTTACGATTACCCCGCTTATACTGGCTGAAGACTACGACTGGCAGATATTCGATATTACCGGCCGCAATCCGAATGACGTTTATACAGATGGGAGTCTTTTTGTAACGATGAACTGGTCCGGAGAATTTGGTCTTACCGGCGCATCTGCTGCAGGAACCAACATTGCTGTTTGTGGAGGCTATGGTCAACCATTATTCAGCAAGATGGCGGTACTGCAGCAAGGCCACCAATACCTGTTGCTGATCAGTCATTTTTCCGATACGCAAAGCGGTTATGAACTCGCCTTTGGCGGCGGCACCGCCGTGATCACAGATCCAACCATACCTCACCTGCAGCAGTCGGCCTATAATTGCGGCCCCTATTCAGTAGGAATTAAACTCAGCAAAAGGGTGCAATGCAGCAGTATCTCCACAAATGGAAGTGAGTTTTCCCTTACAACGCCAGGCATAAACATCACCGGCGTAACCGGTGTTGGCTGCACGAATGGTTTTGATACGGATTCGTTGCTGGTACAATTAGATAAAATGCTCCCGGTTGGGACGCATTCCCTGGTATCAAAAAATGGTGCCGATAACAATACGTTCCTGGATGCCTGCGGCAACCAGCTTCCCGTAGGAGAGCGTGCTACCTTTACGGTAGTACAGACCTTTCCGGTGGCGATGGGTAATATTAAAACGCTGCCCTGCGCACCAGATCAGCTGCAACTGGCATTTAATGCGCCGATCCGGTGCGCATCAATTTCTCCGGATGGAAAAGACTTTGTGCTGAGCGGCCCTCCAGGCGTAAAGATTACCAGTGCCGCCGGCAATTGCAGCAGTGATGGGCTGACTACCATCATCACACTAAAACTGGATAAAAGAATACTGACAGCAGGGAACTATAAAGTGACGCTGGTAAAAGGACCTGATGGCAATACAATTGAAAGCGAATGCCATATACAAACACCAGTGGGACAGGAAGCCACATTTAACATACCTCCGCAGCCCTATGTGCCACTGCCCCCTGTTACACCCCCACCCTGCGCGCCCAACGAAATACAACTGGTATTTAATGAGTCGATCCGTTGCAGTTCTGTAGCAGACGATGGTAGCGACTTCACCATCACCGGACCTGTGCCCATCGTGATCAGCAAAGCCGTTACTGTGTGCGATGCAAACGGACTAACCAAAACGGTTACCCTGCAATTAAAAGACCGGATACTAAAAGATGGTAATTACCTGGTACAACTGAAAGCCGGAAAAGACGGGAACACACTACTAAGTGAATGCTGGCAGGAAACGCCCGCAGGCGCTCAGCAACCTTTTACGATTGCTCCCCAACCAAGTGCATTGATACGTGGTACCGCCCCGGCTACCTGTACCCCCGTGAGTATAAAAATAGGTGTCTCCGTCCCGGTACGCTGCAGCTCCATAGCACCTGATGGCAGCGACTTTACCATCAGTGGCCCCAGGCCGGTAACGATTGTAAAGGCAACGGGGATCTGCAATAGTAATAATCTGGCCGACACCGTGGAACTACAGCTATCAGCAGCCATTCAAAATGCAGGTGATTACGTCATCACCCTCCGGAACGGAACCGATGGTAATACTTTGCAGACGGAGTGCTGGCAGCCCTCCGCGCCTAATCAACAAACTACTTTTCGTGCAGCCGATACCGTTAATGCCTCGTTTGGCTATGCTGTTGAGCAGAACTGCCGTATTACCACCTTGCATTTACAGCATAATGGTAAAAACCAGGTGAATCAGTGGAAATGGACCTTCGATGACGGCGACTCCTTTACGACACAAAATCCGGTGAAAGTATATACCTCACTGGGCATGAAGCATCTGCAGCTCACCGTTTCAAATGGTGTATGTTCCGATACAAAAAGTAAAGACACGCTTCTCAGAAGTGAAGTCACTGCATTGTTCGATGTGGATCCGGGCCCTTATTGCCCGCTGGACCTGGTATTACCGCAGAATAAAAGTCTTGGTAAAATAAACTCCTGGATCTGGGACTATGGCAACGGCGCCCGCACTAACGGCGCCACTCCCATCCGCATGCAGTATTATCCTACACAAAAAGAACAACAATACCTGATCCGGCTGATTGTTAAAAACGATGCGAACTGCCTGGATACCGCCAATCATTATATTACTGCTGTATCCAGTTGTTATATAGATGTGCCTACTGCGTTTTCTCCCAACAACGATGGACAAAACGATTATCTCTATCCGTTGAATGCGTACAAAGCGGTGGATCTTCATTTTGCCATTTATAACCGGGTGGGCAATCTGCTGTTTGAAACCACTGACTGGCGGCGTAAATGGGACGGCACCGTCAATGGAAAAACTGCCGATGTGGGCACCTATGTATGGATGCTGGAATACACAGAGAAAGTCAGCGGTAAGCGGGTATTCCGCAAAGGCACCACTGTACTCCTCCGGTAACCCATTTTTGGAATTGTAAGGGAAGTCCCCTAATTTTTGCCCTGAATAAACCGCGCATACATTGAAAGTACCCATTATATTAGCCATGGCTGCCACTTTTCTGGGCAGCTACGCAAAAGCACAAGACTCCACTGCCATCAAAGCCATCAATGCCGGCAGTTTTGCACAGCACATCAAAGTACTGGCCTCCGACGTCTTTGAAGGCCGTAAACCTTTTACCCGGGGCGAAGATAGCACCATTCAATACCTGGCCGCCCAGTTTAAACAACTGGGATTGCAACCCGGCAACGGCAACAGCTATTTCCAGGAAGTACCGATGGTATCTATCAGCTCCAAACCTGCCAGCAACCTGGTGATCAAGGGAAGTGGCGGAGAAGTATCCCTGCAGTACCTGGAAGACTTTGTAGCCGCCACCCGCCGTGTACAGGACCAGGTGAGCATCCGCAACTCCGCACTGGTATTTGCAGGCTACGGCATTGTAGCACCGGAATACAACTGGAACGACTATAAAGGACTGGATGTAAAAGGGAAAACCGTGATTGTACTCATCAACGACCCCGGCTTTGCAGACAGCACCCTGTTCAAAGGTCGCACCATGACTTATTACGGCCGCTGGACCTATAAATTTGAAGAAGCCGCACGACAGGGCGCTACCGGCGTTATCATCATTCATGAAACCGCCGCCGCCAGCTATCCCTGGAAAGTAGTACGCAGTGGATGGTCTAACTCAAAGTTGTATTTACAAACAGCAGATAACAACCAACACCGCACCGCCCTCGAAGGATGGATCACACAGGATGCCGCCAAAAAAATATTCCAACTGGCCGGTATATCACCAGATATCATGCAAAAGGCCAGGACAAAAGGTTTCAAGCCGGTAGATCTCCATTTACAAACATCTCTCGATATTAATAATACCATAAAAAAATCTACCTCCCATAATGTGCTGGCGGTTTTACCGGGTGCCAAACGCCCGCAGGAATGTGTTGTATATTCCGCCCACTGGGATCATTTTGGTATAGGCGAGCCCGTTAAAGGAGATTCTATCTATAACGGCGCAGTAGACAATGCCACCGGCACGGCCGGCCTGCTGGAACTGGCCACCGCATTCACCCGCCTGCCACAAAAGCCAGAACGCTCCGTACTGTTCCTTTCTGTTACCGGAGAAGAACAGGGCCTGTTGGGATCAGAGTATTATGCTGCCCATCCTACCTTTAAGATGGAGAAGATAGTAGCTGATATTAACCTGGATGTACTGAATACTTTTGGTCGCACTAAAGATATTACTGTGATCGGCTACGGTCAATCTGAACTCGACGACTACGCCCTGCGTGCAGCCCGTAAACAAGGCCGTATCACCATCCCGGAATCCAATCCGGAAGGAGGCTGGTTTTTCCGTTCCGACCATTTCAACTTCGCCAAGAAAGGCGTACCCGGATTATACATCGGACCAGGCACAGATGCCATTGGCCACGAAGCTGGCTGGGGAAAAGAACAAACAGCTTCGTACAATCGTTTACGTTACCACTCCCCCGCTGATGAATTTGATCCGGCCACCTGGATAATGGATGGTATGGTAGAAGATATCCGCCTGTTGTTTGACGTAGGCTACCACCTCAGCAACGAAAGCAATTTCCCCGCATGGAAAAAAGGATCAGAGTTTAAAGCATACAGAAAATAAATAGCCATGGTTTTATTCGGATTGATAATGATCGGATTGATCCTGTCACTGTACTTTGTCAATATGTACAGTCGCAGGAAAGGAAGAAAAACAGCCGTACCGGAAGGGTACCAGTCGCTCCTGGAAGAGCATGTACGCTACTACCAACAACTTACCCCCGCGGATAAAACGCGGTTCGAATCCATGGTACAACGCTTCCTCAAAAGAACAAGTATAGAAGGCGTAGGTACCGAAGTGGAACCGTTGGACCGCGTACTCGTGGCCGCCAGCGCCATCATTCCCATCTTCGGATTCAAAGACTGGGAATATTTCAATCTTACTAACGTAATCCTCTACCCCGATACTTTTGATGAAACCTATCAGTACGAAGGTAATCGCCGTAACATTCTCGGCATGGTAGGCAGCGGCGCGTTAAACGGACAAATGATCCTCTCCCGCTCCGCCCTCCGGGAAGGGTTCTCCAACACCACCGATAAAAACAATACCGCCATTCATGAATTTGTGCACCTGTTGGATAAAACCGATGGTTCCATTGATGGCTTCCCCACCAAATTGCTGGATCATAGCTACAGTATTCCGTGGATGAAACTGGTGCACCAAACGATACAGCAGATTTCAGAAGGGCATACAGATATTAATCCCTATGCCGCGATGAATGAAGCAGAGTTTTTTGCGGTGATATCAGAGTATTTCTTTGAGCGGCCGGATTTACTGGCGGAGAAACATCCGGAGTTGTATGAAATGCTGGCGCGGATGTTCAGGCAGGACCCGGTGGGAAAGGTGGGATGATTTTTTTCCAGGCGTCAGCAAAGAGGTTGCTGGCGCCTGGGGAATATAACGGGCAAATTTTCAAACAGTTGCATTCTTTTCGATTACTTTCCTAAAAAAGCTCCTGTTCAATATTATAAATAGCACCATTAGGAATAAGCAATAAGGTATTACTACATCCAGGCCTTTACCTTCAATGGTAAATCCAAATCTATACCTTATAATTATTGGTGTAAATGCGGCCAGACTAAAGATTCCCAAAAACAGTGCAAAAAAGGTCGCCAGTCTATTTACAGGAAACTACTATTCGATACCACCTGCTTTCATTACTCCTACAAATTGAAATAGATATAAAAAGCCACAAATCTTGCGGCTTTTTATATCTATTCTTTATGTATTTTGATATACTTTTTAAATAAAAACTTAAAAAGAAGCCATCCTACTAAAATAAAAATAACAATTTGAACAAATACTACAACGACCTGCTGGCTTGGATCTGAATATAAAATGTCCAACTGATAAAGTTGACAGAGAGTGTAAATAATAATACCCACATTACCCATTCGCCATAAAATAAATTATCTGGATACATTGACAATACTGACAATGTACCTAATCCAACATATAAAAAGGCCAGCAGATACGAATATCCTTATGCAGCATTCTTTGTCATAAATCAAACAATTTATTTAGATGGAGCATTAGTAACTCCGTGAGGCGGATCTTCCATCATGGCACCATAACTCCAGATCACTTCCATCTCCAATTTCCCTATCCTGTAACTCTTTCCCATTATACATCATCTTATTCTGCGCATAATTCGCTCTCTTCAACGCACTGCCACTTATCCTCACCATCGTTTACCCAAAAAGATAATGATAAGGCTCCTCACTCAATCAACTTATTTCCGAAGTTCTTTTTCCAAATCGGAGAATCCCAAAATCGGATATCGTTCAAGTTATACCTATACAATGAGTCATCAGTAATAAATGTTTTAAAACATGCTTCCCTAATATTATTGGATATTTCTTGTTGACTGTAGGAATTAGTAAAAATAGGCCCCATCCAATTTAAAGAAAGTACATCTCTTTGCCGAATTCCCAAATAACAAGTAGCATCATAATACCAGCTATACCGTTTATCAGGCATCAACTGTCTATTTGTTGGATTTTTGGTAATAACAATAAATGCCAATTTTTTAAAATTGGGACTATAAATAATAGTGTCAATTACTAATTCTGTAGAATCATAATAGGCGGTACTATGAAAAAAATCTTCATGCTTTAATAAAAGTTCCCTTAGTCGATTTATTATTTCAGCACTATCCTTAAGATAAAAATTCCTACTACTTGTTGTATTGTTTAAGTATTCCTCTGGTGTATCAGTATTTTTACGAAATACCATCCATCCATTGATATATTTATAGTACCAAAATACAAGTCCTACAAAAAATAAAAGAATAATAAATATCACTTGCTTTGTTTTCATAATTTATTGTTTCGCCCAGTTTTTACCGTCCCATTTGTAGGTTCCTTCTGCCAGGTTCTTTATATCATTAAAAAATGTAAAAATTGAATGGTCGGTGCTTATACCTGAATTGGTTATAATATCCTTTTTGGGATCTAATCCCTGCTCATCCCCATTTGCCAACCACCCCATTCCTAAAATATTCCAATTACCTGAATGCTTATATTGCTTTGTCTTAATATTTGGATCAGCTTTTATTTCATCTGCTTGGTAAGGATCAAAGTCTGCAACCAACGTTATTTTCACTTGATATTCAAGGTGATTTTCCTTTATATATTCTTTTAGCGCTTTTACCAACCCTTTACCGAACGCCCCTCCCATACTATGAGTTATAATTTTAATTGTTTCCACTATATTACCGTTCGGATCTCTAGCAAGATTATCTATGATTTCCTTTGCATCTGCTTTACCATATTTATATCCGTAGAATTCCCTGCCCGCTGCAGTCGCTGAAGGCCTTCTATCATCAGCTATAGGGTGAAAGCCACCAATTGAACCGTCATAATACCTGGAACTACCATCACCTAATTGTGTCATTACTTGTTCGTCAAAATTTTGGTACGTAGTTACAGCATGAGTACCATCCCCATTGTCATACCATTGTGTAGGCTGTCTATTAAGTTTATATATTGTTTCCGAGGTTCTCCAATAACTTGCTCCAGGTGCTGACCAACTAAAGTGATTACCATTTACAAAAATGACAAGATTACCATCCGGATCTACAGCTTGTGTGGGTTGATTCAGTGCATACACATAAGGGGATGTAGCAAAATACAATTCAGCCTTATTATCCGTTTTATGCCATCTACCTATCTGTGCATCATACATCCTCGCACCATAGTCGTATAGCTCCAGCCCTGATCCATCTCCAAACTCCTTACTCTGCAACTCCTTCCCATTATACTTCGCCTTATTTTCTGCATAACCCGCACCTTTCAACGCYCTGGAACTAATCCCTGCCATGGTCAATCCAAACGGGTAATAGTAGCCGTCTCTCTATTTAGTCATAGTAGTGAGCCGCTTGTTCCTGATCTTTGCTTAAAATCGGATAAACTGACCAAACATTCTCATTATTTGTACTATAGTATTTAAGTCTCCTTAGCCTATCAATATATTTAAAAGTAAGCAAGGCACTACCTATCTTACTTTTAAATTCAGAAGGAACTGACCTTATCGTAACAGGAATAATAACAACCATGTCTCTTACAAAAACAGTCTTCCCATAATAAGTAGTCTCATAATCAATAACATATTTTTTCTCCGATATCATGAAGTAGTTGTTCTTCTTTATCAAAAGAAACGACATACCCTCTTAGGCTATTTTCACTCCTAAAGAAATTATTCTCTTCGATGTGTTTAACCGGAAAAAATATTTTCTGGTTATTATAAAACATCAAATAACCGGTATTTATATTGATAACCTGTTTCTTATTCACTAATAATTTATAATTACATGCACTATCAGTGATTAAAATTATTAGCAACAGAGTAATTAATCTATTCCTGTGCTTGGTCATTATTGTCTTTTAAATTTTCCATTCTGATCAACATCTACAACAACATTTGAAATATAATTATTACTTCCCTTTGCCTTACTAAGTTCTAATATTTTTACTCCAATATAGCACCATCATATTGTCTTTCAACTTACTATCAATCTTATACTTCTTACTGACAATGCCCTTCCACAGTGATATAATCGTGCTCACTGCTGTCTTAAATAGTTGCCATCAAGCTTAAACTTTCGTTTGTTCATAACAATATAATTTCTAATAGAAACATCAGTCAATATAGTAAGAGCTATTTTCCGTTCATTAACCTTAACTGGAATCCATGCTGACGACATACCATTCTCAAAAACAATTTTCACTCTTTCTATCTTTTCAAACAAGCCATTACACATTCCAACCATCGGGAGACATTTTATAGTATCATTGTTAACTAACACAAAGGCTTCCATCAAAAGTTCATGCTTGACATTCTCTACAACAGCAATAACAGAACTATCAACAAACTTCCTATTTTCTCCATAACTTATTTCTGCAGGAATATTATCCATTTGAAATGTACTTTCCAAGATTAATAGATCTTTGGACATTTTCCATTTACCCTCACTTATTTCATGAGTTGCACAAGTATTTATACCATAAGAAAAAGTACTATCCCTTTTAAGCATTAGACTAACACCACCATAGCCATCTTTATCCGAATAGTTGAACTTAAGGAAAATACCTTTCATCCTATCACTCTTCGTAATGGGTTCCTTCTTTAGCGTTTGACCGCTTCCAGGTTCTGAAAATGAAATTATAATCGCAGCTATTAAAAAGACTCTCATATTATTTGCAATATAATAATTGGCCTGCAATTGCTTCTCTCATCATAGTTAGCGGCCAAAATTGTTTCCATAAATTGAGACTTGAATGCTGATGCCTAATTCGGCCGCTAGAATGACCAGCTCAACGGGCATAAATATATGCTGAGAAAATTGCCCATTTGAGAACTCAATGCCAAAATCCAAACTGATTTGATCGATCCCTTTCGTTTTTTTGACATGCAAAAGCTGGTCACGATGCCTTTTTAAATACCTGACAGTATCCTTTACCTGCACATTTAAATCATTGAAATCTGCTTTACTAGTTTCTATAGTTAGAAAAGAATAGGGGAACTTTTCTCCATTTGGTCTCAACGGAGAACGAGGCTCGCCCTTAATCCTTTTCTTTACAGTCCGCAACCTGTTCGTACTTAAAAAAGAAGAAATATCGAAGTCTTTTCCAGTTATTGTTAAATTACAAGGCATAAACTTATGGTAAAAGCACTTGCGCTTGTGCGTTTTTGTCTACGGTTACATTAATTACATCTCCCGACTGAATTCCATTTTTCAGAATATAACTTTCCGCTTTTGTCAATTTTAAAATGACCTATAGCAACAGTATCGCAGCAGAGGGTAGCCAAATCACCATTTTTTCTTTCATCAATATAAGCGAATCGATTTCCTGTAAGCACTAATTTAATGTGTTTATCATTTCTCGAATGATATTCACGCTGAATGTCCCTTGCAGACTGCTTCAATGAGTAACACCCAGAAAGGTAAATAATAAGAAAAAGCAAAAAAATACTACTCTTAATTTTGTCATTCATAATTTATACTTCAACCTATTCTCTCCATAATTGCTCCCTTTGAGAGCGTTTGAATTGATCCCGCCGTCATCAGGCCAAACGGATAATAATACGTCTCCTCCAACTCATTCTTACTGCTTTATCTCTCTCAGCAAACTTATTACATTTTTAATTTCCAAAGATTGACTCTGACTGAGCTCTGTAATGTATTTATTTATACCTTCATATTGAAACAGAATACACCCCTTCTTCTTAATGATACAGATATTGTATCGAYGCCGAATAGAATACAGGTCACACATACAAATATATCCTCCCTTCTCAATACCATTTAGTTTATCAAGTAAATCCGTATAATTTTTACGATGAAACTCCTTCTTGATAGTAAGATAGTTACCCGTTTCAGTAGTACAAACACCATCAATCATACGCATATATACTACAGAACCATATGTATCATCATCTGGTACTGCAATACAAATTAGTTGGTAATCACTGGTACTATCACTTTTAAATTTATCATAGTAATCAGCATAATAATTAATATCAGCAAATGGCTCAACAATTTGAGTTCGCTGCAACTTACAGGTATCCTCATTTTTATAATCAACCGAAGATAGTATCCATATTAAGGATGCTATAAGAAATGAAGGCATAATTTTATTTTTATATCTATAACATTACAGATCTGTAGAATTATTGTAGCCGCTTCTTCAACAAATCAAAATAATCTGGTGAAACATTATTATAATCAAATCCAGGTTTAACTGTTGGCCACCTTCTTGGAACATCAGGAGATTGAAAGAATTCACGAAGATGATTAGGGCCCAGGATTTGTGTTCTTATAATATTTTCCAAATGAGTAGCAGAGGTTTCAACCGTCTGCCTCCATGCTTTAAATTTGATTTCGAATATTTGTCTGCCAGTTGCATCTATCTTACCACTATAGTCATATTTGGGAGCTGCCTTAACTAATCCATTGTCAATTTCCCATGCATGTCCTAATTCATGTCCAAGAACTAATGTTTGTTGAGTTGATTCTGATTGGTCTTGTAAATCCCACTTTCTGTCATTTAAATCAAACGTGACATTAGTGCCATCTCCGCTCTCTGTGAGATTAGTATTTCCTCCTTTCGCTTCTGTTTTACTATTAGAACTTCCGTCCTCATTCGCCTCCTTTCTAGTAACAGTTATTGTGTGCATTTTATCAGACTTTTTCAAATCACCATACATCTTCTTGAAAGCACTTGATTCTCTACTTGCCTGTCTAGCTAATTTTTTTGCTTCACGCAAATCTTTTTTGCTAACATTCTCTCCTCTTTTCCATTCCACTTCCATCCCATTTGGATCAATTAGCATAATAGGGTTATTGGCCGCATAATTATAAACTGATACACTGGAATATTTAAATGCCATGGGGTCTTGTACGTGCCATCTCCCTATCTGCGCATCATACATCCTTGCCCCATAGTCGTACCACTCTAACCCACTCCCATCACAGTACCAATTTTATTTCCTTTAATAGTAAAAAAACGCCGGGAATCATTCCATCTACATCTACAAATCTTATTGGATTATCAAAAGCATAATTGCACGGTGAATGTCTTCTCATTTTTTCGGATAACGGGTCTACAACATGCCATCGTCCTATCTGCGCATCATACATCCTAGCACCATAATCACACCACTCTAACCCACTCCCATCTCCAAACTCCTTACTCTGCAACTCTTTCCCATTATACTTCAACCTATTCTCCGGATAATTAGTCCCCTTCAACGCATTGGAACTAATCCCCGCCATCGTCAGCCCAAACGGATAATAATGCGTCTCCTCCAGCTAATTCGATACCGTTTCCTCAATCGCTCCGTACCAAGCGTATTTTTTTGTATTAAAGTGAAAAGAGTCTTGAATACGACCGGTTTTACGGGCTGTCTTCAGGCATTTCTCGTAAACACTATAATAATCAATAATAAAATCCGTACAATTATTGATCTCTTTTTTACTTTTCCAGTCTATTACTACAGGAAAACATGAATACATGCTGATGCCCTCTGGATGAACTATCTTATTAATCATATACAAAGCATCAATTTGCATATTATAATATTGCGTCTTAGGTTTTCCTATGCATGTTCGTTCTATCCCCTCATTGAAAAATTTATTAACCTTTCTACAGCACAATGAAGTATCTCCTTTAAACTTCAAAAGCTTTTCAACAATGACGAGTTTTATGCTATCTGAAAGCTTGAGAACTGCATCGAGATCATAAAAATCTGTTGGTGTTTTTATACTAGTATCTCCCAAATTCACAGATATTACTAGCTTATATCCATCTATTTGATCTGCATAATGTCGACACGCCACCTTATCTACAGAAATACATTTCACCTGGGCGAATGTATTTTCAGATAATAATAGGCATACACATAGGAAGCCAGACACTATACAAAAGAATTTTTTAGTCATTGTAATCAGTTCCATCTAGTGCTTTTTTTTGAGGTAGTTTCAATTGTTCCAGTAATTCTTTAATGCTTTTAGCATCTACTATCTTTATTCCATTTGCCTTTCCTTTGTCTGGATCACTATGTTTGAAATTTCTTGTTCTAACAAAAGAGTTTTTTGCAGCAGGACTAGCTGCACCTGATTTTGATGCCCCATCCTCTACTTTAAAAATCCCCTGATCAGCAGACCACGATCCATCACCATTTGCTACTGCACTATGAAAAATATTAGACATACTTTCATTCGCCTCAATAAACCCTGTTGCTTCTGCATCTCCTACTGTTTGCCCATTTATGCCGTCTACAACATATCCATCATCAGCGAGTATTGTATTAATTACCTTACTTCCAGTTGTTACATCTTCAATTACCAACTTTCCTCCCGCAAATGAATAACCATGGCAATTGGAACACGTGCTTATCGGATTATCAGAGTTCGTAACCTTAACTGCTCCTCCTTTTCCATCATTCTTATAAACCTCCGAGCTAATTTCGCGCAACGCATTGATAGGAGTTCCTTTGTCTGTATATATAGTAACTACCTCAAACGATGACTTGTAGTTATATTCCGTCCCTCCAACAGTGGCAAATGAATTTCTGCTGATAACATTACCTGTGGATGTTGCAATAATGTTTCCTTCCTTATCTTTTAATAATTTTCCAGCTTCATCAATCAGCTTCACAGGATTATTTGCTGCATATTGATATGGACTTAGTGAAACATATACATTCGCAAATCTATCCTGTGTACTCCATCTTCCGATTTGCGGATCCTGCATTCTGGCTCCATAGTCATATAACTCCAACCCTGAGCCATCTCCGAACTCTTTACTCTGCAACTCCTTTCCATTATACTTCATCCTATTCTCCGGATAATTAGATCCTTTTAAAGCATTCGATGATATCCCACTCATCGTCAGCCCAAACGGATAATAATGCGTCTCCTCCAACAACGGTCCACTACTATGTGACACCACCAGATTATCAAAGAAAACATCCTGTGCACTTTCATTACTCGTATAAATATAGATAAATCCTGTCTTTTTAATCACCATTTTGTCAGTAGCCAGGGTCTGTAATACATCCGGCGTTCCTTGCACCTGCTTTACGCCACTATTCTCATTAACCATCACAAACTGGTCATCAAACAGTGCATAGTTAAGATACGATTTAGGTTTATCCGACAGGTTTTGCGACGGATCCTTCTCTTTCAAATTGTCATATGCCGAGTTATTAAATGTCACCGCCAGCGGAGAACCAGGGCCGGTGGCGGCATGCGCACCATCTCTGATCCCTCCACCGCCGAATGCCTGCAGCAGGGCTGCCAACATATCTGTAGTAGTGGTAGCTGGTGTGCTGGCAGCGGTGCTTTTATAAAATGCCTTGCTGCCAATCTGCAAGGTATCACCAGCCATCACTCTCAGCACCAAAGACGGACCAATTTTCTGTCCATTGGTGGCGTTCAGCCTGGCTACGTTGTCATTAGGAGAAGTAGTAGCATCTGTCGGGTAGCCGACAGGTTTTGGAATACGGGTGTTATCAAGATTACTGAACAAGGCATTTTCAACAGGCGCCTGGGCTGTTTCCATTGTGGCCGCATACACACCCGCATCAGATTGTTCCGTTAACACCATCCGTATATCTCCCAGGTGATCTTTTACAAAATAATCATACTTATATGCCACCGGTTGCCCTGTCTTTAAAACAGCACGAATACGGCCTTCTTCATGCGCTAAAAACTGTAACGTGTCATTCTCATAAACAAATCCATTGATATAATCAGTGGTTGTCACCTTTGCAATGGTACCAGTATTATCTGTAACTATCTTGCGTTGTTTATTACCGCTGGCATCGTACTGATACTTAATCACTCCTTTGCCAGTAATGGCAATGCTATCCGGAAGATTCAGATAATTATAACGAATAGCCGCGATGTTCTTATTGGCATCCCGGGTGAGATTACCGTTGGCATCATAGGTATAATCTATCGCTTCATTATTATTAATTTCCTTAAAGTCCCCTAACTGGCTTTGGATGTTATTACGTCTGTCTGTTACAAAGGATAGCTTGTTACTGGCAGCGGTGTAACCGTACTTCAAGCTGTCTATCATTTGTGGTTGGGTACCGTTCATGCCTTTCTGGTTCATGAAGAGGATATTTCCATTCGCATCATAGGATAGTCCACTTACGGAGAAATTCGTTGATGTATTCCCCCAATTGTTGCCACTTAGCTGATTAAAATCCGCGGAAGTAAGGCGATTGACTTTATCGTAAGAATAACCATAAGCCCTTTGTACGCCATCGCCACCACTTTTCCAGGTAGTACCGGCAATATTGCCGTTGTATTGAGCAGTTGAAAAGCCATAATTATAACTTAGCTCCTGTCCAAACCAGTTAGTCTGGCTGTTTGGAGTAGCTACAAAATCTTTATTAATTCCTTTCAACCAACCACGTATATTATATTCATAGTTCAATGTCTCCAACGGTGATGCAGTACCATTTATGCCTAAACGCTTTTTCTTCAGTCGTCCCAGTTCATCATATTCGTTTGCGGCTACCATTTTCTCCAAACCTGCATCATCATTTAATCTTTTTTTGACGTTGATCAAACGTCCGCCGGCATCATAAGACAACATCGTAAGCATAGTCGCTTGTGGAATAGTGCCGCTACGCTGATTCTTATGTCTTAAATAGAAACTCAGCAGCTTACCATTGAAGTCATACAAATTAGTAGTGACATCAACCCCACCACTAATATTGTCCGATATCGTTTGTATCTGACGGCCCTTATCGTTATAGAAGGAGGTTGTTGTCAGCCATTGATCTGTTCCCAGTACTCTCACTCTTGTACCAGTAACCAGACCGTTGACAATTGTACTGGCTGTTGCTGGCAGCGCTTCTGCATTAGGATTGCTGCCTGCTTGCGGTTTCGTAATATCGCCGGCAACATAATTTCTCTTCCCGGCAAAGCTGTAATCACCATAAAAAGTATATACCAGCGGAGTTAATTTATTAACAGGAATATTAGGAAGTGGATTAGAAGCGATGACAGTTGTGTTGCCGTTGGTTGTTGAAGCATTAATTTCAAATGACACCTCTGCTCCCGCTCCTGCATCAAACCCATCAGTAAGCGAGATACTATTCGTAGCCTGGTATAAGGACGTGATTCCATCATAAGATGCCAATACCAGGTCTGCTGTTCCTGGAAAAGTATAGGGTATGTTCTGTGTATTGCTGGTAGTAGCATTCATGGCTATTTGCAGCGCATCCCTGGTAGTATTATCGTTATATAATGCATTCAGCGTAGGCCGGTTCAGGTTATCATAGAAAGTTACCAACCAGTTATTGCCTTTCATATTACCATCCCGTGAAAAAGCCAGTCTGTCGCGCACATCATATACCATTTCAGTGGAATCTGAGCCGGGTACTTTTTTGATGATCATACGATTACGACCATCATACCGATAAATAAAGCACAGTTCAGCAGCTATCGCCGGACTAACTACCCAGGTACCGATGCTGGCTTCTACCGCTTTGGGAGGAATGATAAATCGCAGATTCCCCAGGTCATCATAAGCATAATAAGTACATAGCCAGCCTATATGACCTGTACCAGGTGCAGCGGACAGCTGGATCTTCTTTAGAACTACCTTCCCTTCTTTATCCTTATACTCTACCTGTTGATTTCCGGCTTCATCTATCGTTATATTCTTATACAACTGTCCGGCCGCGTAAATGCGTCCGGCGGCACTCGTGGGAATAATTGCATTTGCGGGGAAGTCCCAGATACGTACAGAATCCGCCATGATATTTATGAGGTATTGATTTTCCACCGGCTTATTACCACCCCGTTCAACCGTGGTAAGATCGTTCTTAGCCCAGCTATTGCCAGGAGCGTAGGTTTTCAGTACCCGGTTCAAAGGGGATGCCTCATAGTCGATATGACTATAGTATACACTTTCTCCAGTAGTTCCGGGAACCTGTGTCTGATAGAAATTTTTCTGGTCAATAAAAGGATTGATCTTGAATTTACCATCCTTTACATTCTGTGGTACATAAGGCAGATATTTATTTTGCTCCCGCCCAAACTGATCATATATAACAGGAGCTACCATATCATTGCCACCAAAGCTCATTCCCTTTGCTACGGTTTGCAAAGGCCGTCCCAATCCATCAAAGTATTGTGTGGACTGGCGTACTTCAGCGACCGACCTGCCGGCAGCGGCCACATAAGCGGTATCAGTTGTAGCTATCGCCGGCTCCCAGGTACGAACATAGTTGATGGTAGTACCACTATAAGCCGAAGGTAGGGCAACGGGCGTTGCTGCGGGTAATTGTGTTCCTCCCGGTGTTTGGGCGGTTATAACTCCATGAATACTTAGAAGTAATATCGCTGCTATTAAGAGAAACTTATAATGGACGTTTACTGATTTCATAAACCAGGTATAAAACCTGGCAAGGAATACCAGACAGATATTTTTTATTTTAAAAGGGATCTTAAACATAATGAGATGCTATCAAAGGATAAAACTATTGGGTTATCGGAACCTGGTATTGATAATCATATTGCTTAAGGATTTTACCATCCTTATCTTTAATCACTTTCAGCCGGTTAAGGCCATCATACTC
>NZ_JBFTSK010000033.1:0-82745 GCF_056399985.1 Chitinophaga sp. 01L420 | reverse complement strand
ATGCTGTAATGAAATCCGTATACCTGGCGCTGAGAGAGTCCTCAAAAAAATGGACCATGCCCATTAGAAATTGGGGCATGATCCTTAATCAGTTCTTAACTATATTTGGAAGCAGAGTRAAAATTTAGATAGTTAACATCCTCGATTTTCAAACTTACACACTTACTGAAATAGTCCCGAACGGTGGCTGCCCGTTTTCTTTCGAATGGGAACCCGTGTGAATAATTGGGATTCGTTATACAGTGATAGCCATTCGTCTCAATCCTTTTTATGCTGGATCATCGTCTTAAACGCCAATTGATACTCTTTAGCTGGTTTTGGAATTCCTTATTTCAATCCTTCTTATGCTGGATCATCATCTTGGACCATCATTGCCTACAACCATTGGCTAAAAAACAAACAGTTTCAATCCTTCTTATGTTGGATCATTATCTTGGACAGTACATTTTCCAAAATCAGCCGCTCAATATCCCTTGTTTCAATCCTTCTTATGTTGGATCATCGTCTTGGACTGGAATGGCGCTATGCCAACCGCTGGTACCGGGGGCTGTTTCAATCCTTCTTATGCTGGATCATCGTCTTAAACCATAATTCTTTTTCATGTTTTTCCGATTAGGGTTAGGTTTCAATCCTTCTTATGCTGGATCGTCGTCTTAAACTATGTTGAAACGAAAGACACACCCACAAAAATGGTGTTTCAATCCTTCTTATACTGGCTCATCTGCTTAAACAATCTGCATTTGGAAAGGTGGGGATCATGATTTTTAAGTTTCAATCCTTTTTATGCTGGATCATCGCCTTGGACAAAAGTGGCATGGCGGCTTTCCTCAAATATGCCTTGTTTCAATCCTTCTTATGCTGGATCATCGTCTTGGACAATTCAATTTTACTGTGATCTTGTTGCCARGGCTCAGTTTCAATCCTTCTTATGCTGGATCATCGTCTTGGACACTGCACTGTAGGGCTAAAGTAGGCGGTAGTTGGCTTAGTTTCAATCCTTCTTATGCTGGATCATCGTCTTGGACAAGGATCGTTCCGGCGCTTATATGCGATGAACTCGTCGTTTCAATCCTTCTTATGCTGGATCATCGTCTTGGACCGAAGGTGGGAGAGTATCGCGCCTTCAGGAACAACGCGTTTCAATCCTTCTTATGCTGGATCATCGTCTTGGACTATCAACGCCGATCCAGGCATCTGGGTGTGTTGCCGGGTTTCAATCCTTCTTATGCTGGATCATCGTCTTGGACTGTGTTAGCAGTGTTTCGCGGCTCCTAATCGGGTGTTGTTTCAATCCTTCTTATGCTGGATCATCGTCTTGGACCGCATCTGGATTCAATCCATTCACGCGCCTCTGTTATGTTTCAATCCTTCTTATGCTGGATCATCGTCTTGGACTATCTCCATGTTGTCGCCCAATAATTTAGCCTTCTTGTTTCAATCCTTCTTATGCTGGATCATCGTCTTGGACCTGAATCCACTTCGCAAGGAGTTGAAATATACCCGAGTTTCAATCCTTCTTATGCTGGATCATCGTCTTGGACACTACTGGCGAATAGTTGGTAATGTTGTATCTAACCTGTTTCAATCCTTCTTATGCTGGATCATCGYCTTGGACGAAATTTGCATCAATYCCAATTACATCACTATAAATAAGTTTCAATCCTTCTTATGCTGGATCATCGTCTTGGACAGGACTCCAAGATCATCGGCAAGATTCCAGAGACCGAGTTTCAATCCTTCTTATGCTGGATCATCGTCTTGGACCCGTTGACAATACAATATTAAGTAAGATTTTTCTTAGTTTCAATCCTTCTTATGCTGGATCATCGTCTTGGACTGGTGGCAATAAGATATTCACAATCGCAAGAGCCGGGTTTCAATCCTTCTTATGCTGGATCATCGTCTTGGACCAACATCAAGTTGGTTTGGTGTTTTGGCCTTTTCAAGTTTCAATCCTTCTTATGCTGGATCATCGTCTTGGACTACCTGGATTCTCTTTTTGCCCATTCCATCGAGAGCGTTTCAATCCTTCTTATGCTGGATCATCGTCTTGGACACGGTAGTTACGTTAGTCTCATGCTCATCATGGCTGGTTTCAATCCTTCTTATGCTGGATCATCGTCTTGGACCCTCAAAGATGCTCGAAGCAGTCAAGGCAGACTCAAGTTTCAATCCTTCTTATGCTGGATCATCGTCTTGGACAGCTGAGCGATATTACACAGTGTGCAACTCCTTCATAGTTTCAATCCTTCTTATGCTGGATCATCGTCTTGGACCTTCATTTGTGATCCAGAAAAAGGCGCCTGATTCAGTTTCAATCCTTCTTATGCTGGATCATCGTCTTGGACACGATATTCATTTCAGGAATTACAGGCCATACTTCTAGTTTCAATCCTTCTTATGCTGGATCATCGTCTTGGACAAAGTATTTTAGCCATGCTCACAATTTCGATGAAACGTTTCAATCCTTCTTATGCTGGATCATCGTCTTGGACCTTTCATGGCTCTTGGTTTATAATAATTGGTTCTGAGTTTCAATCCTTCTTATGCTGGATCATCGTCTTGGACAAAGTAGCATGCTATCCAAAGAATAGCTGCAAAAGCGAGTTTCAATCCTTCTTATGCTGGATCATCGTCTTGGACTTATTGTCATGGGATTGTAAATTGTTCCCCTTACAGCGTTTCAATCCTTCTTATGCTGGATCATCGTCTTGGACACTATGATCTGCCATTTTTCACTAAGCGATCATTCTGTTTCAATCCTTCTTATGCTGGATCATCGTCTTGGACATTTGGTATTTTGAATGAATTAAGCACGTCATACCGTTTCAATCCTTCTTATGCTGGATCATCGTCTTGGACTAGCCCCTAAAATAGCAATGAGCCCCTGAAGCCTAAGTTTCAATCCTTCTTATGCTGGATCATCGTCTTGGACTATTCACAATAACAATCTTTCTTTTAACAAGCGATAGTTTCAATCCTTCTTATGCTGGATCATCGTCTTGGACTATCRTAAGAAAAAATGCTATATGTATTGGAGCCTAGTTTCAATCCTTCTTATGCTGGATCATCGTCTTGGACGTAATTGGTATTGGGGCTTCGGCTATGTGGAAACATAGTTTCAATCCTTCTTATGCTGGATCATCGTCTTGGACAATCAATACACAAATTGTACATAATTAATCAACAAACGTTTCAATCCTTCTTATGCTGGATCATCGTCTTGGACTGGCAGTATTCCATATGCCGTCAGGCTCAAACAGCCGTTTCAATCCTTCTTATGCTGGATCATCGTCTTGGACACGCCCAGGAGAATATAAATGCTAAGCGCAGTTTTGAGTTTCAATCCTTCTTATGCTGGATCATCGTCTTGGACATGATTACCCTATACACCGATTATAATATCTGTTGGGTTTCAATCCTTCTTATGCTGGATCATCGTCTTGGACGTATTGCTTGTTTGGTCATTGTTAATTTTTTTGGTGTGTTTCAATCCTTCTTATGCTGGATCATCGTCTTGGACATAATAGTCAATGAGAAAATTACGATAGATGAACGGGGTTTCAATCCTTCTTATGCTGGATCATCGTCTTGGACTTTGTGTTGAGCCATCGAGTTCGATGTATTCCATGGTTTCAATCCTTCTTATGCTGGATCATCGTCTTGGACTTAGGATCTATTTTCATCATACAAGTATTGAAGAGTGTTTCAATCCTTCTTATGCTGGATCATCGTCTTGGACGATTCGCTACAATTATATATAATGCTCAAATGGATAGTTTCAATCCTTCTTATGCTGGATCATCGTCTTGGACCATTTGGAAGGCGACCCATTGCCTGTAGATACAGTGCGTTTCAATCCTTCTTATGCTGGATCATCGTCTTGGACGTGTTAGCTTCTTACTTTTGTCCATCTGAATTAATTGTTTCAATCCTTCTTATGCTGGATCATCGTCTTGGACAGCAGGGCCGGGAACAGCCCCGCGTGACTCAAATCGTTTCAATCCTTCTTATGCTGGATCATCGTCTTGGACGGAGGATCATACCGGCTACCAGGTAACAGATATACCGTTTCAATCCTTCTTATGCTGGATCATCGTCTTGGACTCAACATTCAATGTCTTTAAGAGGTCTGGATGCTGAGTTTCAATCCTTCTTATGCTGGATCATCGTCTTGGACCCGTGTGTGTTGGTAATTTATTGATTATAAGTAAGTTACGTGTATTTTTAATTCCCCAATAATTTGAATCTTCCATATTTCAAAGAGCGATAAACAATGTTTTTTCAATTTTTCCGGAACTATAATCAGTTTATTATCATTTAGTTACCCAGCTATTTATTACTGATGAAAATAAATTGCCGATCGGACTGATCCTACTGTATGCAAATATTCCGGTAAGTGCAAGTTATGCATCGGCTTTTAAACTTGGTTGCTTTTGGAAAAAAGTTCGTGGTTATAATTTTGTTTATTTCCTGTGAGCAAAATTTCACACTTTCTTTATCAGCAGCAGATACCGGGACTTTTATAAGTTTATTTTTACTCCTTGTATAGACTAGAAATCCCTTATGAACGATGGTGTCGAAGTTTTCTTCAATAAGCCAGGCATAACAATATATCTGTGTCTTGTAAGTATCGTACACACGATCATTATAAGTAGCAAATTTATAGTCCAATGGCGCCATACTGCCGTCTTTCAGCTTTAGCACTTCGTCTATTTTTCCGCGGAGTAGATGGTTGGTAATATATTGATCATTGTATCTTTCAGTCACTCCGATTTTTTGTCTGAGGTATTCCTTGTTATCCTCTAATCTCTTATTATGAACTTCTCTGCCTCGTAATACTTTATAGTTCTTTTCTTCATATTGAGGAATTGCTAATACATACTCAAAGTATGTGAATCGCGGACAGTATAGATACTCTATAATATGTGAGGGAGTTAATGTCATCGCATGTAGGTCTATTTTATAAGAATAACGCTTTTACTTTGTCAGTTATGAGCCTTTTGTCAAAGGCTTTTCCTAATAATACAGTTTCCTGAAGCTCGTTCTTTGACATCGGGAAAATATATATTGAATCTTTGGTTGCATCTATCAACTCTTCTATTTGTAATTGTAAACTATCTTTCTGATTTTTGTCAATTGTACCAAGGAAGACAGAGAATTGAACTCTGTAAAGCCCTGTTTGTTTACAGATTTTAGCAACTTTGCTTCGGGTTTTATCATTTTCAATATCGTAAAGTACCCACGCTATCATATTGTTTTTTTAATACGGCACTAATTTTATTCCTTTTTTATTAAATCGTTGGCGAAATGATGTGCATCTTGTTGCATTGCATTGGATCTGGTCTGATTTCTGCCTTTATAGCGGATAGGATCTCCATCCATATAATTATTAAGTGCAGTAATCAGCAATTCCTTTCCTTGCTTATTCAATGTCACTCCGTTAGTAATCTCGTCTGTATGAGATTTATTTATTTTTTTTGAAGAACATAGTCGAAAGACAGTCGTTTCTACAAATGTCCGGTATGGCTCTATGAAGTCAAAAACCATACTTTTCTGGTTATAGTCATCACGGTGAAGAAATCCAACATATGGATCAAGTCCGGCAATCATCAGGCATTTTTCTACCCTGGAGTACAATGTACCAAAGCCATAGTTCAAAAATGCATTGTAAGCATCTTTTGCCGGACGCATACTTCTTCCTGAAAATTGATACTGTTCAGGTAAAACATAGCAAATGGTTTCGAAATATAGTCTCCCGGCAGTACCCTCCAGGCCACGTATTGTTTCTGCAATCTCATCAATTTTATTTGCTTGTAACGAATTTAGCGACAAGTTTAGTTGTTCTATCCTTTGGATTTTGTCACTGAGATAATCAACCATTTGCGGCCGGTGTTTCTTCAAATCTTTAATGAACTCCAGTTGATTGTTCATTTTCTGCTCAATCCACAATTTGGTCCAGTTTACCCCTTCTTCAGCGAGACTGGCTTCCAACTGTCGCTTCCTGATACGAGTGGTGCTACCAAGCTTACTATGCCAGATACGGCCCATTGGATGACCGTCAGATTGTGTGAAGATAATATCTATATTGTTTATCAGCGCCAGGCGCACCGCATCCGTGCTGAGTGCTGCAGAAACAGACATGATAATAGAACTGATCTTATGCGCCGCAATATGTTGTTTCGTAGGTTCCGCATCTTTATTTGGAATCTTTATTTCAAACATATCATCTTTTACGTGTAGATAGGTGCCGTAAGAATTGAGATAAATTTGCATAATTTTAATTATTAACCGTTAACTTCTCACTACCGTCCCGAACCCCCTGGAAGTTTGCTTCCCAAGCCCAATTCCATCAGGGAGCAACATATTGGTAACAAAATTTCCTTCAAAAGACAACATACTATTGCCCTTGAATTTGATTTCTTTCTGATTTGTTATTTTCAAATTGGCCATAATAATACCTGGTACCTGGTAATTAACCCCCTTGCAAAAACTCAGTATATTACCTATCAGTAACGATTTCAGATGTTTTGCTTTTTGTGCTTCATCTTCCTGTTGATAATCCGCATAGTTCTGCTGATTCAATGACATCCATAATGTTTCAAAGCGATAAGCATGCAGATCATCAGAGAGTCCTATTGTCAACTGTTTGCTTTCTATATTTTTTTGCAGGATAGGATAGTGATGACCATCAATCTCAATATGTCTCATTTTCAGGAAAAGCTCAGTGAGCAAATCCGCTCCGTCATTAAGACCCATCAGTACCGGCGTATTTTGTAGTACTTTATATTGTACCATTGGATATCGATATAACACTTCTCCGGATTCGAGATGGTTATGTAGCAATGGTGATTTTTCCTTGAAGAGATTACCAAAGAATCCCCGCAGTTTGGGCGCGTGTGAAGTCGCCATCTTAATTTCCGGGAAGCGGATAATTGTTTGATGAAGTTGAGCTGTCATAATTTAAAAGAGTGTGGTATGCTTTTCAACTATTTTTTTGCGAATGAATCCGGTTTCATTGTTATATACTTCTGTGAGTCCGGATTTATCTGCCAACAGTATGTCTTCGACAAGTGGATGAATGGCATCAAGATGCTCCGTATACCAAAAAGGAACAGAAATAATTCGCTGATTAAAGATTCTCTTATATCTGGTTTCAAATATCACCTTCTTTTCTTGGGCGCCTTCTTTGTCAGCGCAGTTCAGCATTTCCAGGAAAGCTGTCAGGGCATCCGTTGCCTCCTGATCCACTTCGATAAATACAGAACGGGCATGTTCCTGCTTCTCAATAATGGTAAAGGTCGAAACCGCATCGTCACTATTATCGTAGTTCAATGTTTTCATGGATTGATACAAGTTCCTGGAGTATTCAAGATCCTTCTTGTTGGATATATTGCTAAAATAATCGTTGACAAGATCGAGGTAGGCCGATTCAGGTATTTTTTGTTTTCCAGCCAAGGCAATGCTGGACTGTGTATAAGTAATCATCCCATATATTTTCTGACAATCGCCGAAATCTACCACATACAATGGCAGATGCTCCCTGTCAGGATGTAATGGATCCGCCTCCCGGTTAATCCGACCAGCCACCTGTATGATCGAGTCAATAGGAGCCATGTCCCGGAATCCCATATCGAAGTCCAGATTAACACCAGCCTCTACTACTTGTGTAGATACCAGGATCGGAGAGAGGCCTGCCTTTAGATCAGACTTTATTGTCTGAATCACCTCAAAACGCCGACTGGGAACAATGTTGGTGGAAAGACAATAGAGCGGATGAGTGTAGCCATTATCAGATAAGTATTTTTGCAATGCTTCAAATAATGCAATACTCCTACTAACGGTATTAACAACGATAATACAGGATTGGTTGTTTTGCCAGTGTTGTTGGAAATAGTTATTTACAAAGTCTGACTCATCAGGCACCTTCTTATCTAGTAGTGGAATGATGCAGGTACGCCGATAGCTTTCATAGATGTTTTTATGATCGTCTAATAGCTCCAGATAGGTTGGATTGCCGTTGTTGAAGAACTTTTCATCTATCGCATCTATTCTTTCCCGGGATAAAATTTCCTGGTATGCCAATTCAAAGATTTGAGGCCGGGTCGCTGTCATCAGCAGTATACGGGTATTCAAAAATTTGCTCAGGTAATAAAGAGAAACACCAATAATTGGGATTTTATCCAATGACAGCGTTTGGATTTCATCGAGTATAACAATTGCGCCCGCCAGGTGATTGAATTTTTTAAGTATTTTGTTCCGGTTGCCAATTAACGTTTGAAAGAACTGGACAAAAGAAGTAATGACGACATCACTTTGCCAGGTGTCTAATTGCATCAGCTCTTTATTATAATCGGCCGCCAGTGTATTCTCATCTTTTAACCTGTCTTGACTGAATACCTCTGCATATTGATAGTGAGCAAGTATCCTGGTGCCAGGCATTGTTTGCTGATACTCTTCTACGGCTTGCTCTATAATGTTAATGAATGGCAGGCCATAGATGATCTGTGGCAGTCTTCCCTCTTTCTTGCAAATGATTTCCCGCAGCTTTAAAGCAAAGTCTAAAGCCGTTAATGTTTTGCCTACACCTGTCGGGGCAGTGAGCGTAAATATTTTGTGTTGTAAGATATCCGGTCTTTCCAATTTTGATATCACTGTAGTTCGAACCTGGTTTCGTAATTTATTGGCACTATCCGATAATCTTTCATCTACACTATTAGACAATATAGGACATCTTGAATGTACCGTGGTGTCAGAAGCATCCAGTTTATCAGCTTCTATCAACAAAGAAAAAAGATAGTTGATCAGATAATAGTTTTCAATAGATGCCCGATCAGGTTTGATCAGTTGTCGTAGTTGGTTCCGGCAGGACCTGAAATCTGGGAATGACAATAAATCAGATAGGTGTTCACAACAAAGCTCCTTTTCTATCTGATCCAGATATCCCAACAGACTTTCACGCTGTGTATTAAAAATCGTTTCCTTTGTTTTATCCTCTTTCTTTAGACAGTCAATTATATCTGTAAGATTAGAATGATGAGAAGCTACAATGAAATAGCCAATGGTGGCCAGCAATGGCATTTCAGTTTTGTATTTTTCATACACAACATATGCCCCAATGCGCGAATGCTGCTTCAGTTCATAGTTGGTCTTGCCAATTCCCATCAGGTAACTGTTGAAAAAAGGCGTATACTTTCCTAAGTCGTGAAGCCGGCAGATTACTTCCAATAAGTTTTCAATGATAGTTATGTCATAGCTAAAGCCAATCCCGGGATACAAGGATTTTAGCGCTATGCGGGCAACAGCCGACACATGATCCCGAATCAGTTTTGTTCCCTGCTTTCCGGTRGGCGTATTTTTCGAGTGAGAAAAAAATACAGGATTAGTCATTTTCCAGAAAAGTAATGGTTTGAGTTCGATCTAGTATGAAGTAATCACCGCTGTAAACTACTTTTAGCGGAAGGGCATTGTGCGAAAATAAGACACGGTTCATCGCAGATAGTTCTCTGTTATGATCTCCGATAAAGTCTGCCGGCATGAGCTCTTCTTCCACGAAACTGCTATCTTCCTTTTTTTCAAATTGTAGCGAAGTGATCTTATCTGAAATAATTGCGGAATCAAATAGTAGTTGTTTGTTCGTCACTTGCTTTTGTTCGATAGCTTCGTCACTGAATAAATAAGCATCGCTGATATATGCGTTGAAGCTTGCTATGCCAAAGGAAAGAGTATAATGTACCTGCCTGCTCAGCGCATATTCTTTCAGCAAACGAAACACCGGATTCTCTATATCAAATGCAGATACGAATATGCGATAACAAATTTCATCCTGTTGTAAATGATGCCCGGTAACTATTTCAAAAGGAGTTTGGATATGGCCGGAAGTCCCTCTGAAATCTGAACTGAATGCTTTGCCTTTTTCTATGTCGGCTTCAAGATTTCCCAAACTTACTACCCGGAGAAAATTTAACCGGTGAAATGTTTTCTTGACTGGTGTACGTAAGGCAATACCTATCCTTATTTTGTCAGCTGCAAATGTGGAATGATACCCACCTTTAGGTAAGCCTAGCATAGCCGCCAGCATACCGGTAATCGTTGTTCTGGGAGGAATGGTGAAAGACAGGGAAGTATTATTCGCATAATACTTCCTGAAATGTGCCATCTTACCTTTAATATCAATCTGTAGTATTTCCATGCATTTCTAGTAATTGATGGCGGGATGATTTTTAATATAAACTTCTTTTATGGCTTTATCCTTTCCTGTATTATCGCCTATAAGCTGTTTAAGTTTCGAGAAATCTATGTCAAGATCTTCCAATCCCCTTATATTCTCCTTCTTCGATGTAACAGTGAGGTACTTTCTCAGATCACCAAAGTGTCCATTGGAGAAATGATCGTTATAAACAATTTCAAGGTGCAGCTTTGCATATTGATTGAGCTTTGACCTGGTGGGGTTGGCGGAGACTGCATTCCAAACTGACGTTCTGAATGTATTCCTGTCAGCCTCAGTTAAACCAGTGGTTTGTGCGGCATACTTGTTGATAGTGCCGTTAAATGCCAGGAGGCTATAATAAAGCCGGTAATCCTTTCCGAAAGTGCTGCTATCGTCATTCATAATAGTGACAATAGAATTGCTGTCGACTAACTCGACTTCATGCAATGAATACCCCCAGTTGAGCTGTATTGCGCCTGTATATGCTTTTGAGAAACCTGCCACCGCAAAAGCACTTCCAAACATCCGGATATCCACAAATTTGTTTTTTACCAATTGAGCCAGGATATAAATATTCAGCTCCTGGTTTTTCTTATCCTGTTGCAAGGCTTTAAAGATGCTCTCTTTCTCCTTTTTATCTTTTATGAGCTCTTTGAATGCCGTTTTCATGACAGGGTTCTCCTGAAAAATCTGATCAACATCTGCTTCGTTGCTCAATGTTTTTTCAATGACGTACTGCAGTTTTGTTTCAGGGCTCACCTTATTTTCACCTTCCATGTCAACAAAAATCTCCACCCCTTCATTTTTGAGATAGTCGCGGATAGAACGTTTTAGCCTGATATCGGTTACGAGATTTGTTTTGGTATCATAATCCATTCGGGGTTTGTTTTCCTGGTCTGGATCACCATTTGGATTACATAAGGTAGCATCAAAGAGGAACAGAAAATCGGAGTTATTTTTTACGACGGACATTTTGTTAGTTTTTATTGTTTTTTATGTGAATACCGAAGGAATAGCCATTTAGAATAAAGAATAAGGCCTCGTGGGGATTTACCTTCCAGGAGTTGTAGTCGAAAAGCTCATTAAATCGTGCGTCAGCAAAGAGGACGCGTTCTATTTCATTGTATTGTTTGGCTTTTTCCAGTAGTGAGGACCTTAACCGTTGAATATCATTCCGCTCCATTCCGTTGAAATTCAGTTTATCCAGAACGGTTTTCTTTTTTTCCATCTGCAGATACGTGACGGAATTAAGCATTCGACCGAGATAGAAGAGTGCTTTTTGATGATCTTTGTATTGCATCCGCTCAAAGAAGGTATCTATTCTTTGCTGATAGGTGTTTGTTTTTTCAGGATTAGTTATTGCCTCCGGTGATTGTTGGGTGTTTTCTTCCATATAGTTTGATAGTTTGAGTCGTGTTAATACTTTCRTGAAAGCCAGGTATTTATATACTGCGTCCCTTATTGCAAAAACAAAGGCGTCCTCATTAAATCTTTTTACGTTTTTATATGCTTCGTATCGTCCGAATCGGTGGCAGAGGATCAGATCCGTGAAGTGTTTAAACAGAATATTTATGTTGATATTTCGTTTTTCCAGTATGGATTTAAAAATGGACAAGGCCTCATTTTTCTTTTCCTTGTCCTTGCGCAAAGGAATCAGCTGGTAGATGGTATTTAAATTGAAAGACTGGCTTTTCTTTTGATTAAAGTATTCGGTTGTTATATTGGGCCAGTCGACCGTATCTTCCATGTTATTGAATTCGGCATCTATATCAGCGAATGCTTTTATGACATGCTCAAAATGTGTTTTTGATACATCTTTTATCAGGTTGATTGTTTTGAAAGAGTTACCGTCTGACTCAAATGCCAGGAAGTTAAGCCAGTAGAGATCATCTTCTTTAAATTCGTCTTCAATGGCAATAATAGATTTTTCAAATACTGTTCTCTGAAAAAGCAATTCTGATTTCTTGTAATTTTCCTCCAGAATGGTATCAAAATCAACTTCCTTATTCGCCAGGAATTGGGGTATGACACAATGAGAAATGCCGGCAATGCTTATTTGTTGGGTTTTTAGCAGGTGATCAGAGGCCCGTTCCAGGAATAATTGTTCTTCTGCATTAATTTGATAATTTTTGGAGAAGTTGTTTTTATTGAAACCTGTAGCATAATTAAGCGTGGTTTCAACAAACATATAGTTTATGCTGTATCGATTTGGGAAGTCAATACCAATTACATTTTCTTTAATCTTTCCGGTGGCGTAACTGATCTTTTTTTCAGTGGAGGTGGGCTTGGTGAATCTGTCAAGGTGTACAAATTCCTCAAATCCCTGGAGTGCTGAAATGGGAGTGGCGCTTTTAATCCCCAGGTTTTTAGAAATGACGGCCACATAAATTAATACCAGTTTACTATTTCCAATTCCTTTATTATCGCCAAAGATCTTACTATTGATGGTTTCTGGCAGATTCCATCCTTCAGATAGAAATTTATCTCTGATAACAAACAGTGCTGCAAGTACCTGGTACAGTAGGGAGTGCTGCAACGCCGGAAATTTATTATCTATATATTCCTGGAATTCTCCCTTGGTCGGTATATTCCCCTTATTATCTATTTTGCCAAATAAGGTTTTTTCTAACTGAGCAATTTTTCCCGTTTCGCAGCAAACGTAAGTTGCTTTGTTGTTGCCGCCTTTTATAGACAAGTTTTTAAACTTGAAAAGTGCATTTTTCCCATAGGCACTTATTTCGCCAGCACTGATTGTTTGCTCATCAATATTTATGATAATACCTGCTATCAGATTTTCCTTTTGTGGATCAGTTTTCGGTGTGTCAATAACATCATCCCAAATATCTGAATCCTGGCTTAAGTGCTCACCTAATCGGGTAAGGGTTAATATCATGGAGGGTTAGGGGGTTTGATTGGAGGCAAAGCAATATATAAAAAGGTGATAAAAAATACGGGAATTTGTTAATCTTATGTTATTCGAATATCGTTTACAAAAGGGAATTCTGGGATCAAGTTGAAATCTTGGTGGCAGTGTGAATTTTAAGCATAAATTTTAGTCAATCTATAAGGAAGAATACTACAGGTCTAAGCCTATCAGCTGCCCGAAAGCCTGTATCACGGATATTTTAGAAGGAATTTTATCTTCGTTGTCTCTAAATAGTCTTTTAAGATATAGTGTATTAAGAACCCTCATCATTATAATCAGCATTACCCGCAAAATGTATTGCCATTATGTAGATTCCGTTTAGGCTATGCTTAGCATCCGCTAAGTACATATAGAAGCAGTGCAGGAGAGGTGGACTTGATGCGGGGATGATGTCCGGATGTGTAATCCCGATGAAATTGCATCAGCAAATGGAAAGAGGTGAGAACCGGCCATAGGAGGGCTGCTTCAGTACCAGGCTGTAGCTGTGCAAAGAGAGGGAGTATTTAAAGGAAACAGGTATAAAGGGTTTATTTATCAAAATATCTCCGGGGCAAGATCGCTTTATTCCAGTTGAATGACGGCTGGATATGTGTATGTATAGGTAAGTTTGGGAAGCAATTTCGTGCGCTTTGGGTAAGTGCGTTTATTAGCTGATTTGGGTACTTGTGGCGCTGCCACCGCAATAATATCGGCTGCCATGTATTGTCTGCTGCACGATGGGCCATCTTTGTATAGGGCTCTTACCTGGAAAACGACAACCAGTGAACCCTGCCCGGGTACATCCAGCGAAATATTTGTTTCCTGGAAAGTGGTATCGGTGTCTATCATTAGTGTAGCCGTTTCACTACCCGCTACCTGTCGTGATCTAAAATCAATGCGCGTTGCGATCACTTTTACTTCCAGCGCAGCAATACCTTTATACCCATCGATGGTTTGTGCGGGAATATTTAATATTCCGTTACTCAGCAGCCGGGGAGCCACCGCAAAGAAACGATCTACTCCGGTATGCTGATTGAAGCGGAAGCCTGTCAGGGCTTCGTGGTGATCGCCGGCAGCAATGAGCAGTTTGTTCAGCCGATTGATGTGGCCGCTATCACAATGGATATCCAGGTGGCCATAGAACGCATGCCGGATAAACGCGCCTTTCCTGCTGGCGATGCCAAAGCGGCGGGATGCGCGGCGAGTAGCAGCCGTTTGCTGCACGCTTTCAGGCATGGAGCGCAGGAAGTAGTTGCCATTGCGCTTATACCCAATGAGAGGGCCGAGCTTTCCCGTAAAGGGAAGGATAGACATTTGTTTTGCCATGGGAGATTATTTTGATTACTATAAATATAACATAATTCGGGGAGGGTGTTTTCGGGACAGATAGAAGATTATCTAACGGGAGTATAATGGGGATTATATAATATTCAAAGATGGTGTAGCAGGGATTTGACAATGACAAACGGGAGTGTATTGAGCATTTAGAGAATATTGAAAAAAGATATTCCTCAGGTTGAAAACTTGATTTATAGACCTTCAGCGTCCACTAATAGTATACACAAAAAAAGGCGCATCCACTGGAATGCGCCTTTTCAAAATTATATCAAAGCATTATTGCCCCTGTTTCTTTTTCTTATGATCCACAATGGCTCCTGTGCCTGCACCTACACCGGCGCCAATCAGGGTTCCTATTGCGGCTCCTTTCAATCTGTCTTTATTTACAATTGCTCCGGTAATGGCACCTGCACCTGCGCCAACAACGGCGCCTTTAGCAGTGTGGCTCCATCCTTTCCAACCTTTCTTCTTTGCTGGTGCAGCAGGAGCTGGTGTTGCCGGGGCGGGACTATTCATCTCTGCATCGGCATATCCTGGTGTTACAGCTGCGTTGGAAGTATTATGTCTGTGTTTCTTTAAGTTATTCATTGAGTCCACTACCTGTTGTTTAATGGCACTTACATTATTCATGGAATCAATGGTGGCTTTCTTCGCGCTCTCTATAGCGGCGGCATTATCAGCATTGCYTTTGCAGGAAAAGAAAATGACTGCTGCTGCTAAGGCTACAAGTAACTGTTTCATGGTTAAAATCCTTTTAACAGGCAGCTCACGAAAATTATGCCAAACTCAAAAATTACAGTGGTAATCGCATTTCTACGAGGTTGGTGCGGAATCCGGCTTTCTCATAAGCTTTAACGGCAGCCTCGTTCCCGCCATATACTTCGAGCCGCATTTCAACCATTCCCTGTGCGGATGCCCAGGCTTTAAGTCCTTCGACGATCAGCTTGTTGACCCCTTTACCCCGGTGTGCGGGTTCTACATACATAAATCCCAGGTAGGCATATTGGGGAAATGTAAGATAGGGTTTGGCTTCCTTTATACGTGCATAGCCGGAGCCTATCAGCTGGCCATCATACTCCGCCACCAGTACTTCCACATCGGAAGCGGCGATCATAGCGGCAATATCGTAATAATGAAAAATACCGTCTTTTATAGTCGGGTCATAGGGCCGTTCTGAGTTGATAATATGCTGCTCAAATTCAAGCAGAATGGGTAGGTCAGCCAATATTGCCTTTCTGATGTGAATAGTTTCCATGATTGCTTAATTGTAACTAGTGTAGAGCAAATATCAGTTTTTTACTACTTATAACCGCTTAATCTACTAATTACTGTCGGGTGATCGAAGTTTTTGTTTGCACCGATTATTAAAGAACTGTTCGTGACATATCTGCCAATACTCCGGGAACGATTGCGTAAATATCCCCGCAGTTCTGCACCCCATTTGCTATTTTGGCGGGCGCAATTCAATACCACGCTATGAAACAAACTATCTTAACAGCCATAGGCCTGTTCATTAGTCTCTTCCTTTCTGCGCAAACGATAGCGAAAACAGTCGCGAAAGATGGCAGCGGTGATTATACCACCGTGCAGGCGGCATTAGATGCGATACCTCTTAACAACAAAATACCTGTACGCATCTTTATAAAAAATGGCATTTACAAGGAAAAAATAAAGCTGGATTCCACCAAAGATTTTGTTACGTTAATAGGAGAAGATGAAAATAAAACGATTCTCACCTACGATGATCATGCGGGCATGCGCAATGCTGCCGGTGATAGTATCACTACCTATTCTTCTCCCTCCTGTATGATTTATGCCAGCGATTTCAGGGCAGAACACCTCACCTTCGAAAATACTGCCGGCGTAAAAGCGGGACAGGCTGTGGCACTCAGCGTACGGGGCGACAGGGCTACGTTTGTGCATTGTCGTATGCTGGGTTTCCAGGATACTTTGCTGGCCGGAACATTTTACTGCAGACAATACTACAAAGCATGTTACATTGAAGGAAGTACCGATTTCATTTTTGGCTATGCGGCTGCATTGTTTTATAAGTGTCTTATTAACAATAAAACAAACTCCTATATTACGGCAGCGGCTACACTGCAAACATGCCCGGTGGGGTATGTATTTAAAGATTGTACACTGACTGCAGACAGCGGCGTAGCCAAAGTATACCTGGGGCGGCCCTGGCGGCCCTACGCCAGCACTACCTGGATTGACTGTTACATGGGCACACACATTTTGCCGGAAGGTTGGGACAACTGGCGAAAGGAGTCGAATGAAAAAACGGCCCGTTACGCAGAGTATAACAGTCGTGGCCCCGGTGCTAATCCGGCGGGTAGGGTAAGATGGAGCCGGCAACTCACCAAAAAGGAAGCGAAACAATTTACAAGGGAATATATATTCGGAGACTGGAAATTTAAATTATGAAGATAACAGCCTGTCTGTGGTGCCTGCTGGCAACCACACCGGTGATGGCACAATCTGTATCAGAAGTGTCGAAAGTATGGGTAGCTGATAATGGAGATGGCACTTATAAGAATCCGGTACTATATGCGGACTATTCCGATCCCGATGTCATCAGGGTAGGAGACGACTATTACCTGATAGCCTCCAGCTTTGACGCCGTTCCGGGCTTGCCGATCCTGCATTCCAAAGACCTCGTCAACTGGCGTATTATCGGGCATGCTTTACTGCGTCAGCCACCCTATGATCATTTCGCGGTAACGCAGCATGGCAACGGCGTTTGGGCACCCGCTATCCGCTATCACAATAAGGAGTTTTATATTTATTACCCGGATCCCGATTTCGGCATCTATGTGGTAAAAGCAAAGCAGATCACAGGTCCCTGGAGTATACCGGAACTGGTAGTTGGCGGTAAAGGACTGATAGATCCCTGCCCTCTGTGGGATGATAACGGACACGTATATATGGCGCATGCTTATGCAGGTAGTCGCGCCGGTATTAAAAGTATCCTCGTAGTAAAAGAGTTGAATGCCACCGGTACTAAAGCGCTTGATGAAGGCGTGCTGGTGTTTGATGGACATGATGATCAACCTACACTGGAAGGCCCCAAGATCTATAAGCGTAATGGGTACTACTATATTTTCGCACCTGCTGGTGGCGTTAGCACAGGATGGCAACTGGTATTGCGCTCGAAAAATATTTACGGTCCCTACGAAAGTAAAACGGTGATGGATCAGGGGCATTCCCCGATCAATGGACCTCATCAGGGCGCCTGGGTCCAAACACCAAAAGGGGGCGACTGGTTTCTGCATTTCCAGGATCAGGAGGCGTATGGCAGGGTTGTTCATCTACAGCCGATGAAGTGGGTGAATAACTGGCCAGTGATAGGCATAAAGAAAGATGGTGATGGCAAAGGAGAACCCGTACTCAGTTACCGCAAACCGGATGTAGGCAGCACTTATCCGCTGGCTACTCCACAGGAGTCAGATGAGTTTAATGAAAGCACATTGGGACTGCAATGGCAATGGCAGGCGAATCCGGCTGCCGGCTGGGCTTTTCCGTCTGCTGCACATGGCAGCCTGCGCCTCTTTGCAGCGCAACAGCCCGACAGCGCCCGGAATTTGTGGGAAGTACCTAATGTACTCCTGCAGAAATTCCCGGCGCCGGCATTTAGTGCTACCGTGAAGTGCCGCTTTAAACCCAGACAGGAAGGAGATCGTATGAGCATGCTGGTAATGGGGAGCGATTACGCAGGACTATCACTCGTGAAAAAAGCAGACGGCATTTATTTATCCCGATTCAACTGTAAACAGGCAGACAAAGGCCATCCCGAAACGGTTACCATACTGGAAAAGATAACGTCCACGGATATATTTTTCAGGGTGCAGGTAAGAGAAGGCGCTGTTTGTCAGTTCAGCTATAGCCGCGATGGACAAGCATTTCAGGATGCAGGAGCACCGTTTACCGCCGTTACCGGCAGATGGATAGGCGCCAAAATGGGATTGTGCTGTACCAGGAATGTTAAAACAAATGATGCAGGCTGGGCTGATGTGGACTGGTGGAGAGTAGATAAATAGTTACCGCGATTATCGTTTCTTTTTAGCCGGTGCCACCGGAGGAATCAATAATTCCGTTTGCAATACCCGCGTTTCGAAATCTTTTACGGGTCTTTTGCTTTCTATCAGTTGCAGTAATAATTGAGTGGCCACCTGTCCCATTTCAAAGGCGGGTTGCCGCACTACAGTGAGTGGCGCATGCAGTAGTTCAATCAACTCTGAATTGGAAAATCCTGTCAACGCCATTTCACCGGGGATGGCCATCTGCGCTTTTTTCAGCGCACGCATACAACCTGTAGTAAGCTTATCTGAAGTGGTAAAAATAGCATCCGGCCGTTTCTTTTCTTTCAACAGCTCCTCTACGGCATCTGTTACTTCCTCCAGCAGCATGCCGCCATGGAAGCAATATTTGATGAGCGAAGGTGGGGGCTTGATACCGTGCTTTTCCAATGCAGCCATATATCCCGCCACCCGTTCACGGGTAATGGAAAGATGTGCCGAGTTGGTAATACAGGCAATACGCCTGTATCCCTGCGAAAGCAAATGCATAGTGGCATTATACGCCCCCTGGAAATTATCCACCATTACTTTATGCGTGGCAATATCTTCTACAATCCGATCGAAGAATACAATGGGAAAACCGTATTGATGTAGTGCTTTCAGATGCGTCAGGTCCTTAGTCGCACTGGATACCGAAATCAGCAGGCCATCTATGGAACGGGAAGCGAGGTATTGTAATGTTCTTACTTCTTTTTCAAAAGATTCATGACTCTGGGAAATGATGACCGTATAGCCTTGCTCGTTAGCAACTGATTCAATTCCGTTAATTGTCTGCGAAAAAAAACTATTGGCAATCTCGGATACGATTACGCCAATTGACCTGCTTTTTTTCTCCTTTAAACTTAAAGCAATAGGGTTGGGATGATAGTTCAACTGTGCAGCATGTTCCAGTACCAGTTGCTTGGTGGCCGCACTGATTTCATGGCTGTCACGCAATGCACGTGATACCGTGGAAGTAGACAGGTGAAGTGCCTGCGCAATATCTTTTATAGTAGCTGCTTTATACTTCATAAGGCTTCCGGACTATGTTTTCCGGCATTCAGGTAGGAGGTGAAAGTACTGATTTTTCCGGGAACGATTGCGTAAATAAACTTCACGATTAATAAATAGTTCTGTAGACTTGTAATCACACGACACAGAAAAAAACGCTCCTGTTTCAACCAACAAATCACCACGTTTAATCAATAGCGATTAGCACAACCTTTATTTGCCATTTAAATTCACGCCAAACGTTATGAAAAGAATTTACCTTATTTGCTTGCTGCTGTTGGGTTTTAGCGGCTGGGCGATTGCACAGACCCGCACCGTAAARGGGAGGGTGACAGATGCAGCCTCCGGCGATGCACTGCCACTTGTAAGTGTACAGGTGAAAGGAACTACCAGTGGAACCCAAACAGATACACATGGAAATTTTACGCTGCAGGTGTCAGACGGGAAAAAAACGGAACTGTTGTTCAGTTACGTAGGATACGCCCCGGTAACTATAGTAGCGGATAATGTCAATATGACAGTAAAAATGGAATCGAATAATAAAAGACTGGATGAAATTGTAGTAGTAGGGTACGGCATGGTGAAAAAACGCGATCTCACCGGTGCGGTAGTATCCGTAAAAGGGGAGGAGTTGAAAAAAGTGCCTTCCACCAATGTGATGGAAGCGGTGCAGGGAAGACTGCCAGGTGTAGACATTACCCGCAGCAGCGGTGCTGCCGGGGCCAAAGTGAATGTCACTGTAAGAGGTAACCGCTCCATTACTGCAGGCAATGGCCCCTTATATATCGTTGATGGTGTTCAGTATGAAAATATCCAGGATATCAGTCCGAATGATATCCAATCAATGGAAGTGCTGAAAGATGCATCTACTACAGCTATCTATGGTTCGAGAGGCGCCAACGGCGTTATCATGGTCACTACCAAAAGAGGTACAGCCGGCAGACCACGCGTAAATATCAGTTCCTATGCCGGCATATCGGAAGTAAACGGTTATCCCCGCATGAGTAACGGGGAAGAATATACGGCATTGAAACGCGAAGCGAACCGCACCACCGGCAGATGGGCCAGCCCAGCCGATGATTCCAAAATATTCAACGCATTTGAACTGGATGAAATCAAAAATAATATCTGGACAAATTATGCTGACGAGCTTTTGCATAAAGGTTTACAACAGGACTACCAGGCAGGCATCTCCGGAGGGTCAGAAAAAACAAAAGTCTATTTCTCCTTTGATTACTTTAACGAAAAGGGGCTGCTGAAACTGGATGACCTGAAACGCTATGCTACCCGCTTAAACATTGATCAAACCATTAATGATGCGATTAAAGTAGGTGTACAGAGCCAGATCACTTATTATGATCAGAGTGCCCGCCGCGATCCGCTGAATCAGGCCAATAAGTATATTCCGCTGGGTGTTCCCTATGATTCTGCCGGCAACCTCGTATTATTCCCTAACAGCGGGTCCGCTATCAACCCGCTGGCGGATGAACAACCGAATGCCTATCAGAACATTACACGCACTACCCGCACCTTTATCAACGCTTACCTGGAACTTACTCCCTTCAAAGGATTTATGTTCCGGTCTAATTTTGGTGTAACCCTGGAAAATGCGAAACAAGGCATCTTTGCATCTAAAAGCTCCATTGACCGGTCTACTGCATCTACTTCGCGATCCCAGTCCAACAGCAATACCCGCAGGTATCTCAGCTGGGAAAACGTGGCCACCTATAATAAAACGATCGGTGATCACTCCTTCGGGATTACCGGCGTAGCCAGCGTATTGTCAGATCAGCGCGATTCTTCCCTCATGCAGGGAGAAGGACAGCTGCTGCCCTCTCAACTGTATTATGCGCTGCAAAATAGTGTTAGCGGCATCGCTATCCGTAACAGCTACCAGGCCAGTAAACTGATCTCTTTTACAGGCCGTTTGAATTACGCATTCAAAGGGAAATACCTGTTGTCACTCACCGGTCGCTCCGATGGCTCCTCTAAATTAGCACCTGGTAATAAATGGGCTTTCTTCCCATCCGTGGCAGCGGCATGGCGTATCAGTGATGAAAAGTTCATGAAGTCACAAACTTTCCTGAGCGATCTGAAACTGCGAGTGAGCTATGGCATAGCAGGCAATGATGCGGTACCTCCTTACTCCAGCACTGCCTACCTCACTAAAATTCCATTCTCTTTCGATGATACCAATGCCGCCATGGCTTATGCCATCGGTGATCAGGCAGGTAACCTGGGGTTGAAATGGGAACTGTCTACCACTAAAAATATCGGACTCGATTTCGGTATCATTGCCAATAAAATCAGTGGTAGCATCGATTACTATGATACACAAACCAAAGACCTGTTACTGCTGCGTACTTTACCTACTTCCTCCGGTGTGAGCGTTGTAATGCAAAACATTGGTAAAACCCGTAACAGAGGGATTGAAATAGGTATCAACACCACGAATATTGCTACGGCTGATTTCAGGTGGACTTCCAACATCGTGTACTCCCGCAACAAAGAAGAAATCGTGGCACTGGCAGATGGTAGTACCAACGATGTGGCCAACGGCTGGTTCATCGGATCTCCGGTGAAAGTGTATTTCGATCAGCAGAAAATTGGTATCTGGCAAACAGCAGATGCGGGGGAGGCCACGAAATACGGTTACAAACCCGGCGATATCCGCGTGAAAGACCAGGATGGCAATGGAGTTATCAATTCTGCTGACCGCATCATCCTGGGGGCGCAGGTGCCTAAATGGAGTGGTGGCATAAATAACGACTTCCGGTACAAAAATTTTGATCTCAACATTTATGTGTTTGCTCGTATAGGACAGTGGATCAATTCGGAATATGCCGCCAAATTTGATCCGCAGGGCCTGGAAAACAGCGCCCCGCTTAACTACTGGACACCTGAAAATCCGTCCAACGAGTATCCACGCCCGAATGCCAGTCTCTCTAAAGATGGTACGCCGTTTATTAAAACACTGGGTTATAAAGAAGGCTCTTTTGTGAAGATCCGCAATCTATCCCTGGGGTATACCTTCTCCGCTCAGGCGTTGAAACCGCTGCACCTTAGTAGTCTTCGTTTATACGTAACCGGTAAGAACCTCTTTACCTTCAGCAAAATAAAAGATTACGATCCGGAAAGAGGCGGTGATCTGAGCAACCCGCTCACCAAAATGTATGTGGTAGGAATAAATGTTGAGTTTTAATTTTCAAAAAAGCAGTTATGAAACCAAACATAAATAAGTACTTTATCATACTCACCATAGCCGTTGCAAGTCTTGCCAGCTGCAACAAGCAGCTGGAAGAATATAACCCCGGCGGCACCACCACTGATGCGGTATATTCCACGCCGGAAGGATTTGAAACACTGGTAAATGCAGCGTATACCTATAACCGTTGGTGGTATGGAAAGGAAGAAGGATATAGTATGGCAGAAATGGGAACGGATATATGGACCAGTGGTACCGGTGATAAATATCCTGACATCACCAACTACAACAACCTGCAGGCCAGCAATACGGTGATGAGTGGGTTGTGGAAACAATTGTATGCTGCTATCAATCTCTGTAATGCCGGCATCACGCGCATCGATAAAGCCGGTCTTGCAGAAGATAAAAAGAAAATACGCAACGCGGAATTGCATTTCCTCCGGGCCTTTTACTACTGGCATATTGTGGAAACCTGGGGGCCTGTACATTTTACCCTGGAGGAAACCTCCGGTGCCATGACCACTGCTAACCGTACGCCGGTAGAAACTTTTTATAAACAGATTTTTGCTGACCTTGATGTGGCCGTAAATAATCTGCCTGCTACTACTACCGATTATGGCAGGGTTACCAAACCTGCGGCAGAAGCCTTTCTGGCGAGAATGTACCTCACCCGTGGTATGAATCAGCAGGCCGCTGACCTGGCTGATAAAGTAATTAATAACTACACCTATGCGTTATTACCAAAGTATGCGGATCTCTGGCGTATGGATAACCTGCAAAATAAAGAGGTGATCTGGGCAGTTAACTATATGAAAAACCTGGTATTCGATGACCGTACAGATGCAACACTCTTTCCGAACGGGCACTCCCGTGGCGCCAACAATGGTCACCTGATGTTTGCCATGAAGTACGATGATCTGCCGGGGATGCAGCGTGATGTGCTGAACCAGCGTCCGTTTAACCGTTACATGCCTACGTTGTTCCTGTTAAACCTCTTTAATGACAAGGCAGATGCCCGCTACCAGGCTTCTTTCAAGCAGGTATGGCTTTGCAATAATCTTAAAACAGCACCGGCAGGTATGAAGCTGGGAGATACGGCTGTATGTTGTAGTAAGGACGTATTGGCAGCAACAACCAGATACCGGTTATATGATAGAAACGCAGTGTATAATAGTGCAGGTGGCGGCAACGATCGTACACACTATGTATCTCTGCAGAAATTTGATGACCCTACACGGGCATCCCTGAACGAAGAACAAAGTGCCCGCGATGCATTTATTATTCGTCTCGCTGAAATGTACCTGATTGCCGGAGAAGCACAGTTTAAATTAGGCAACGCAGCCAGGGCGGCAGACTACATTAACGTGATCCGCAAACGCGCCGCTATTCCCGGTCAGGAAGCAGCCATGCAAATTACTGCAGCGGATATCAGTCTGGACTTTATCCTCGATGAAAGAGCCAGGGAGCTGGCAGGAGAGCAGCTACGCTGGTTCGACCTGAAACGTAYCGGTAAACTTGCGGAAAGGATTGCGCTCCATAATCCGGACGCCAATAAATATTTCCAGTCGTACCATACCGTGCGGCCTATTCCGCAGGATCAGATTGATGCCGTGACCAATAAGGGAGAGTTTAAGCAGAACGATAAATATAACTAATGAGATATCTACAGATACTACTATTATCATTATTGGGACTGGCACCTGCCGGTCCCAAACCCACTATATTCCTGATCGGGGATTCCACCATGGCAGACAAGCCACTGGCTGATAATCCCGAACGTGGCTGGGGTCAGCTGTTACCAACGTTTTTTGAACCAGGTATGAGCATAAGAAATTATGCTGTGAACGGTCGCAGTACCAAAAGTTTTATTGATGAACACCGTTGGGATACTGTGCTTGCACAACTGCATCCCGGTGATTGGGTGATGATCCAGTTTGGACATAACGATGCTAAAATAAGTGATAGTACCCGCTATGCCGCAGCACAGGGAGCCTATAAAACGAACCTGGAACGCTTTGTAAAAGAAGCCCGCGCCAAAGGAGCAAACCCGGTGCTTATTACACCTGTAGCCCGCCGTAAGTTTACCAATGGTATTCTGGAAGATACCCACGGCGAGTACCCTGCAGTAGTAAGCGCCGTAGCTGCGGCGATGCAGGTTCCGCTACTGGACCTCCAGCAAAGTAGTGCAGCACTGCTGGCACGGGAAGGAGAAACGGGTTCCRTGAAAATGTTTAAAACTACACCTGCCGGACATTATAATTCTCTGCCGCAAGGCATTACAGACAATACCCATTTTTCTGCTTATGGTGCCGCAAAGATAGCCGCACTGATAGCTGGGGAAATCAAATCGAAAAACCTACCGTTGTCGGTCTACCTGAAAAAGACCGCCTTCGAAAATAAATACAGTTACGAACTACCGCTGATCTATGAACCGCATTTCAGGAAGGATACATTCAATATCCTGCGTTATGGTGCTAAAGCAGATGGTATCACGTTGAACAGTAAAAGCATTAATGATGCGATGGCCGCCTGTAGCAACAATGGTGGCGGAGTGGTGCTGATTCCGCCGGGGCTGTGGCTCACAGGGCCACTGGTGTTGCAGAATAATGTTAATCTTCACCTGGCGGCAAATGCCGTATTGCAGTTTACAACCGACTTTGATCAGTATCCGCTTATCTCCACTACCTACGAAGGATTGGCTGCGGTGCGCTGTCAGGCACCCGTTTCCGGCAATAACCTGGAAAATATAGCCATTACCGGTAGTGGTATCCTGGATGGCGGCGGTGATGCGTGGCGAATTGTAAAAAAAGCAAAGCTCACGCAATCGCAGTGGGAGAAATTGGTGGCGTCCGGTGGTTTGACGGGGGAAGACAGTGTTACCTGGTATCCATCCAAATTATCTTATCTGGGTGCTAAAACCAACCAGGCCGGGGTTATTACTGCAGGCAGTAAACCTGCGGACTATGCTGGTATCAAAGATTTCCTGCGTCCTAATATGATCAGTATTTCCGGCTGTAGAAATGTGTTGCTGGAAGGGGTTACTTTCCAAAATTCTCCTGCCTGGTGCCTGCATCCTCTGCTCTGTGAAAATATTACGCTGAGAGGCATTTATGCTAAAAATCCCTGGTACGCTCAAAATGGCGATGGGGTAGACCTGGAGTCATGCAGCTATGCACAGATCCTGGACTGCACTTTTGATGTAGGTGACGATGGCATCTGTATCAAATCCGGCAGGGATGAACAGGGACGTAAACGTGGTAAGCCTACAGAGAACGTGATAGTGCATAACTGTACTGTTTATCATGCACATGGCGGCTTTGTGATAGGCAGTGAAATGTCTGGCGGTGCACGTAACATTTATGTGTCTGATTGTTCTTTCCTGGGTACCGATATAGGGTTGCGGTTTAAAACTGCGCGTGGCCGTGGTGGTGTAGTGGAGAATATTTATGCCGCCGGTATCAACATGAAAGATATTCCGGGAGAAGCCATCCTTTTTGATATGTATTATGCAGCTAAAGATCCGGTGCCATTGTCAGGTGAAAAAAGGGCCGCACCTAAAGTAGAAAAGCTGGCGGTAACAGACGCGACACCACGGTTCCGCAACTTTTACATCAATGATGTGGTATGTAGCGGAGCTAAGAAAGCGGTATTTATCCGTGGCCTGCCGGAAATGCCTGTCGACCATATTTTCCTGCGCAACCTGGTGATAAAGGCGGAGGAAGGGATTAGTTGTCTGGAGGCGGGCAATATACATTTCAGGAATGTCTATCTGCTGACTTCCTCCGGTACGCCTCCTTTGCAAACCCGCAACGTCAACGATATTACACGAGACAGTTGTCATTATCGGGATACTAAAAATAAATCAACGGAAGATCATGCGTTTTAAAAGGAGAATCATCATCGCAGGGCTGTTGTTCATCAATATGCTCACCACGCAGGCCCAAAACGGTGCTGCCGGTATGGCGGCTACGGTCATGCGCATTTGGAAAGACTCACTCGTATTGCATCCTGGTACACCGGTAAAATGGACCTATGATGAAGGCGTAGTATTGGAAGGATTTACCGGGCTATGGAAGCGATTCCATGATCAGCAATATTTCCGGTATATGCAACAGCGTATGGATTTTTTTATAGGAGATAACGGTGATATCCGTACGTACCGGCAGAAAGATTATAACATTGATAATATCAAGAATGGCCGGATCCTGTTGACATTGTATAAAGCTACCGGCAACGACAAATATAAGCTGGCGGCAGGGCAGCTGCGGGAACAGCTGCGCGGGCAACCCCGCACGCATGACGGCGGTTTCTGGCACAAACAACGCTATCCTTACCAGATGTGGTTAGATGGTCTTTACATGGGGGAACCTTTTTATGCAGAATATGCGGCATTGTTTCATGAAGACAGTACCTTCCGCGATATTACCCGGCAGTTTGTGTTGATGGAAACACATGCACGTGATACAGCAACAGGTTTATTGTACCATGCCTGGGATGAATCGCGGGAACAGCGCTGGGCCAATAAAAGCACGGGCCAGTCACCGCATTTCTGGGGCAGAGCTATGGGCTGGTATGCTATGGCGCTCGTAGATGCGCTGGAATATTACCCGGCAGGAGATCCCGGCAGGGACAGTCTGATCGCTATCTTAAATCGTACAGCCGCCGCCGTGAAGAAATACCAGGATGCCGGAACCGGTTGCTGGTTCCAGGTACTGGACAGAGCAGGCAGCAAAGGTAATTATGTGGAAGCATCTGCTTCCTGCATGTTCGTATACGCATTGGCGAAAGGTATCCGCTTGGGGTATCTCCCGGATAGCTACAGGCAGGTGGCTGTAAAAGGCTATGCTGGTATCCTGAAACAGTTTATCCGGAAAAATAAAGAGGGAGATATCACCCTTGGTGGTACCGTCAGCGTAGCGGGACTTGGAGGCGAACCCTATCGTGATGGCAGCTATGAATACTATCTCAGTGAAAAGGTAATTGACAACGATCCAAAAGGCGTAGGTGCGTACCTGTTAGCCGCCAACGAAATGGAAATAATGAGTAAAAAATAATGGTATGAAACTATCCAGAGAAACATTGTCAGGGCTATACGGAAATGAAGCGTTGCAGCTACCTTTAAAGAGCTGCTTCGATCTGCCGGAGAAAGTGCTGCAGTTTGGTACAGGGGTGTTGCTAAGAGGTTTGCCCGATGCTTTCATTGACAAAGCCAACCAGGAAGGCCGTTTCAACGGAAGGGTGGTAGTCGTGAAATCGACCGGCAATGGTAGCACCACTGCTTTTGATGAACAGGATAACCTGTACACGCAGTGTATACGGGGTATTGATGGTGGCCGGAAGGTGGCCGTTAATATCATCAACGCCTCCATCAGCAGGGTATTGAATGCTGCTTCCCAATGGGAGCAGATCCTGGCATGTGCCACGAACCCGCAGATGCAGGTTGTTATTTCCAATACAACTGAAGTGGGAATTGTATATGTGGAGGAGCGTATCCATACCGCACCACCGGCCTCTTTCCCTGCCAAGCTGCTGGCTTTTCTGCACCGGCGCTATCTTCATTTCAACGGAGATGAAACGAGGGGGATGGTTATCATTCCTACGGAGCTGATACCGGATAATGGCAGCCGGCTCAAGGAAATCCTGTTGCAGTTATGCGTCTTCAATGAACTGGATACTGCTTTTACGGACTGGCTGCATAATAGTAGCGATTTTTGTAATTCACTGGTAGACTGTATTGTGCCGGGGGCTTCAGATCTCACACTGGCATATGAAGACGACCTGATGATCATGACAGAGGTGTACCGGCTATGGGCAATTGAAACCAGCAGTGAAAGGGTGAAACAGGTATTGTCTTTCCATGAAGCGGACGCCGGTGTGGTGTTGTCACCGGACATCAACATATTCAGGGAGCTAAAGTTGCGGCTGCTTAACGGTGCCCATACGCTTAGCTGCGGACTGGCTTTCCTGGCCGGTTTGGATACGGTGAAAGCTGCCATGAACCACGAGTCAATGGCCGCATATATAGAAGCGCTGATGATGCAGGAAATTATTCCTGCTATAACGGACCGGCATATACGTCATGATGCAGCGATTCGTTTTGCCGGTGCTGTCCTGGACCGTTTCCGTAATCCTTACATAGATCATCGCTGGTTGAGTATATGCAGTCAGTATACATCTAAATTGAAGATGCGGGTATTGCCGGTATTGTTACGTTATTACGAACGTACCGCACAGGTACCTGCATTGATTTCACTGGGCTTTGCGGCACACCTGCTGTTTATGCGCGGAGATCCTACGTATAGCGTCTCTGATGAATACGCCGGCTGGTACCGGGAACAATGGCAATTACATTCACCGGAAACAGTCGTGAAAAATACACTTGGCAACCAAGCGGTCTGGGGCCATGATCTCACCACCATTACCGGTTTTGAGCAACTGGTGACGGTGATGCTGAAGGCATTACTTGCAGAAGGCCCTGCTGCCTATCTGGCGCGCATTGCAGCAGAAATAACGATATCATAGATTTTTTAAGCAGACAGGTATGAAACAGAAAGTATTAAAGGTGCATCCGCATGACAATGTGTTGGTAGCGCTACAGGATCTGGATAAAGATGATACGGTACAGTATAACGGCACTGTATATACGATGCAGGAAAAGATCCCTGCCAAACATAAATTTGCCGCCAGCTCTTTTGATAAAGGGGATGCCCTGATCATGTATGGGGTACTGGTAGGGCGTGCGCAGACGCCCATTACTGCTGGCAGCAGGATCGCGGTGGAAAATGTACACCACGCGGCCAACGGATACGCACTGGCTGCACAGCGGAAAACAGCATGGCAGGTGCCTGATATCTCCCGGTGGCAGCAAAAAACATTCATGGGATATCACCGGCAGGACGGTAGTGTAGGTACGGCTAATTACTGGCTGGTAATACCATTGGTATTTTGTGAAAACAGGAATATAGAAGTATTGAAAGAAGCCCTGCTAACAGAACTGGGTTATAGTCGTCCCGCAAAATATGCTGCCTTTACACGCTCCCTGGTGGCCCAACAACAAGCCGGTGCAGATGCGGCGGGTATCCTGGAAACAGTATACACAGAGCAGGACGACAGCCAGGAAAATATGCGCCTTTTTGAAAATGTGGATGGCATCAAATTCCTGACCCATGATGGAGGTTGTGGTGGCATCCGGCAGGATGCACAAACGCTTTGCGGTCTGCTGGCAGGATATATTACACATGCTAACGTTGCCGGTGCTACGGTGTTGAGCCTGGGTTGCCAGAATGCGCAAGTCAGCATGTTACAGGAGGAAATTAACAAACGCGATCCGGCGTTTTCGAAACCACTTTATATATTGGATCAGCAACAGACCGGCGCAGAAAGTCTGTTGATCACGCAAGCCATTCGTCAGACTTTCGCAGGACTGATGGAGGCCAATCAATGTACGCGACAACCGGCTCCTTTAAGTAAGCTTTGTATAGGACTGGAGTGCGGCGGCTCCGATGGTTTCTCCGGCATCTCCGCCAATCCCGCCATCGGTTATACTTCTGATTTGCTGGTAGCTTTAGGCGGTTCCGTTGTGCTGGCCGAATTCCCGGAACTATGTGGCGTAGAGCAGGAGATGAGTGATCGTTGCTGTCATGTGGAAGATGCGTCCCGCTTTATTCAGCTCATGCGCACGTACCAGCAACGCGCAGAAGAAGCAGGCTCCGGATTTGATATGAATCCATCTCCCGGAAATATTAAAGATGGCCTCATTACAGATGCCATTAAATCTGCCGGCGCCGCTAAAAAAGGAGGTACCTCTCCGGTAGTAGCAGTATTGGATTATCCGGAAAAAGTACAACAGGCAGGACTTAATTTACTATGTACGCCGGGTAATGATGTGGAGTCCACCACCGCGGAAGTAGGCAGCGGCGCCAATATAGTCCTGTTTACAACTGGACTGGGAACGCCTACCGGCAACCCGATTGTACCAGTAATTAAACTGTCGAGCAACACAAAGTTGTATCAGCGTATGCAGGATATCATCGATATTAACACCGGATCTATTATAGATGGAGAGGAAAGCATTACCGCAGCAGGAGAACGTATACTCGACTACGTTATACAGGTGGCCAGCGGAACCATTACCGCAAAATCCGTGATAAATGGTCAGGATGATTTTATTCCCTGGAAAAGAGGAGTGTCATTGTAATGCTTAAAATATATTATTGATGAGGAAAAAGTTCATGGATGAAAATTTTCTCCTGAATAGCGATGCTGCGGAAAAATTATATCATTATTACGCCAAGGATATGCCGGTGATTGACTACCATTGTCACTTGCCACCCGCGCAGATTGCGGCAGATACACGTTTTCAGAACATCACAGCGGCATGGCTATACGGAGATCACTATAAATGGCGGGCCATGCGCACCAATGGCGTACCGGAAAGTTATTGTACCGGTAATAATACCGACTGGGAGAAGTTCGAAAAATGGGCTGCCACGGTACCGCAAACATTGCGCAATCCCCTGTATCACTGGACACACCTGGAATTACAGCGCTATTTCGGTATTTCAGAAATACTGAATCCTGCATCCGCGGTGCATATTTATGACACCTGTAATCAACTGTTACAAATGCCGGAATACAGTGTGCGTAACCTCTTAAGAAGCAGAAATGTGGCACTGATCTGTACCACCGATGATCCGGCTGATGACCTGCAATACCACCGGCAAATAAAACAGGACGGCTTTGAAATACCCGTGATCCCCGCTTTCCGGCCGGATCAGGCTATGAATGCAGATGATCCGGAGGCATACAATGCTTATCTGCAAAAACTGGAACAGGCAGGCAACTGCAGCATCAATACGTATGATGATTTGCTCCAGGTGTTAAAAGACCGGCATGATTTCTTTGCTGCTCATGGCTGTAAAGTATCTGATCATGGTATTGAGGAAATATATGCGGAGGATTTTACGGAGACAGGCATCAGGCAGATCTTTCTGAAAATACGTGCCCGCAACATGTTGACACTGACAGAAATAAGGCAATTTAAATCCGCGCTGCTGTTAGAACTGGCTATCATGGACTGGGAAACAGGGTGGGTGCAGCAATACCATCTGGGTGCATTACGGAATAATAATTCCCGTATGATGCGCTTGTTGGGACCCGACACCGGCTGGGATTCTATTGGTGATTTTTCGCAGGCACGTGCGTTGGCAAAATTTCTTGATAGATTGGATAGCCAGGATAAGCTCACTAAGACGATCATCTATAACCTGAATCCGGCAGATAATGAACTCATGGCCACCATGATCGGGAACTTCAACGATGGTTCTGTAGCCGGCAAAGTACAGTTTGGCGCCGCCTGGTGGTTCCTGGACCAGAAGGATGGGATGACCAGGCAGCTGAATGCATTGTCCAACATGGGCCTCATTTCCCGCTTTGTAGGTATGCTGACGGACTCCCGGAGCTTTCTCTCTTACCCTCGCCACGAATATTTCCGGCGCCTGCTCTGTGACCTTTTTGGAGAGGAAATAGAACGCGGCGAAATACCGGATAATATAGAAGAGGTAGGGGCGATCATACAGGATATCTGCTATGGCAATGCGAAATCCTATTTCGGCTGGTGAGTAAAGGGGGGAGCGCCTTCGGGAGAGGCTGAAGGTCTTCCCCTTCGACAAGAAAATATTTTTTCAAACCCTGCTGACATAGGGTTGTCACACCCCCTTGTTTTCTTTGTACTGTAAACAAATAAAAATACAGTTTTATGGAAAACAACACATTAACGGCAACTGCACCTGCAACCCATGTAATTCTGAATCCACAACAACTCCTGGCGCACTGGCAGGGGCATCGGGATCTTACCCGCAGGTTGATTGAGAAATATCCGGCTGATAAGCTGTTTAGCTACAGTGTAGGCGGAATGCGTCCTTTGTCCGTACTGGCGATGGAAGTATTGGGCATTGCTTCTGCCGGCGTGCACGGCTTTGCTACTGATGGCGACTGGAAAACTATGGACGAATTGCTGCAACATACCGGTTTAACCAAGCCAACCACCAAAGAAGGGTTATTACAGTTGTGGGATGTGGTAACAGAGCAGATCAACGAATACTGGCCTACAATAGCTACGCAGGATTTTCAGAGACAAATGAAGGCGTTTGGCCAGTATGACGGCACCGTGACTAGTCTGCTTTTTTACTTTATTGATAATGAAATTCATCACCGCGGACAAGCATATGTATATCTCCGCACCCTGGATATTGAACCCCCGTTTTTCTGGGATAGACACTAGTCTTATCTCGCAGCATTGAACTTCTCCCGGTATTCAGAAGGTGTCATTCCCACGGTTTTGCGGAAGACCTTTCTGAATGCTTTGGGGTCGTTATAACCCGAATTAAAGATCACCTCCATCATTTGCTGTCCGGTTTGTTCGAGCAGTTTTTTGGCGGCCTCAATACGGGTGAGCTGCAGGTATTCAATAGGTGTGACACCTGTTACCTGTTTAAATCGTCTGACAATATTTCTGCGGCTGGAAGGAATGTCTTTGATCATTTCCTCGATGGTACCAACGTCCTGATAGCTGGTTTCAATTTTTTGCTGGGCGGAGGCCACCAGGTCGTCGTGATGATTGCGGGTAGGCTGGAACGTGCTGAAATAGGATTGTTTGTCCCTGCCCATATCAATGGCAAATATTTTGGCTGTTCTCACGGCGATCTCGATGCCACAATGTATTTCCAGCAARTGGAGTAACAGGTGGAAGGTAGAAGTAGCACCACCACTGGTATAGATGCCGGAATCATGGGTAACGGTTTTATCTGATAGCAGGTTTACCGCCGGAAATGCTGTTGTAAAATCTTTACAGGCATCCACATGTGTAGTCGCAATTTTTCCATCCAGTAAACCGGATGCTCCCAGTAAAAATGCGCCTGTACAGAAGCTGGCTAACTCTGCACCGCTTTTATATTGTTGTTTTAACCAGGGMAGATATTCCCTGTTGGCAACAATAGACTGTTTCAGGTCATCTGTAGTAAAAGAGGGGATGAGTACCAGGTTAAAAGTAGTGGCAACACTTATTTCTTCTGAAAGATAATCGGGGAAAGCAGCTGCGAGATGTGCGGTATCGGCGGTGTAAACAAGACTGATGATAAATGGTGTTGAATGCCCGTTTTTATAGTAAATCTTATTGACGGTTTCGAGCACATCTGTAATCGCCGCAAGGCTCAGAAGCTTGTAGTGGCGCATAAGCAGGATCCCTATCTTGATCATATGGTTTTCAGTTTTGAATTAACTACTCAAACATAACGTTTTTGTCGCAAATACCCCCTAAGATTGGCTTTATCAGCATCTTTCATTCAGGGGATTATCTGCTATCTTACAAAGAGTTTGAATACCAAAAATAAAAATTATATGGAAACTGCAAGCAACAGGATGCTAGGCATTCTTTCACTGTTTGATCTGCAAACAGGTCTTTACCCTAAGGCACTGTTTGGATTATCTGATTCGGATGCGCACAAGCGTCTGGACACCGCTGCTAATCACGTGGCCTGGCTCGCCGGTAGCCTGGTTCAACAACGATTTGATCTGGCTGGCTTTTTTAAGGTGGATATAAAATCATCCTCCGATAACCTGTTTAACAAAAATCAGGGTATAAAGGACGGTGTAACCTATCCCTCACTGGATGTATATCAGAAAGATTGGGAAAAAATCACCCCCATATTAAGGGCGGAATTGGTGAAAGCAACAGATGAACAACTGGACAGTATGCTGAGTTTTCCGGAAATGAAAATGTCTTTTCCACTATGGGAAATGGTAACGTTTTCCATTTACCGGGAAGCCAACTGCATAGGTCAAATCGCCTTGTGGCGGCGACTATTGGGGTATCCCGGTATAAACTATATGTAATTTAAATTTTTTACGGAATGGTAGAAGTCTTTGTAACAAACGTTAAACGGGTAGCTGCTGCAAAAGAAATTGTAGCGCTGCTGTTAGAGAATTTCCCGGATAGTAAAATAAATTTTGACCTGGAAGATCGTGATAAAGTATTGAGGGTAGAAGGAGACAATTTCCAGCCGGGAAAAGTAATGATGCTGGTAAATGAAACCGGTTTTCATTGCCAGGTAATGGAAGGTTAAGTATCCGGCTCTACAGCGCCGGATACTTTTTTTATTTAATAAAGTGGGTTCTGACTCAGTCCGGGATTGATATCACGCTCACTCTGCGGCACCGGCCACAGGTAGTTTTTCTTGATATCAAAAGTACGTTGCTCCACCAGGATGCGTTCCGTTCCCAATGTTAGTTTACCTGTAGTGGCATCCACATTGCCCAGTCTTGCACCATACGCGGTACCATTCATCACCTTATCACCAATTTCCCAGCGTTGTACATCAAACCAACGCAGCCCTTCCATCGCCAGCTCCACGCGTCTTTCCCGGCGTACCAGCTCCCGGAGTTTGGTTTGTGTATTGTAAATAGCTCTGTTTACCACCGGCATACCAGCTCTTGTTCTTACAGCATCCAGCGCAGTGTACATGGTATTGTCCAACTGATTGAGTTCTATTTTAGCCTCTGCCTGCGATAACAATACCTCTGCATAACGAATGGCGATAATGTTTAAGCCAGCATTCCACATATCTGCATAATCACTGAGGTCGGTGGTGAACTTCCTTACCAGGTAACCACTCTTTGAATTGCCATAAGGGGAATAGTAATCGGAAGAGGATTCGTTGATAGGATTGTAATAACTACCATTGTACATCGCACCCGGATATATAATGGTAGCGGCTAAACGCGGATCCCTGTTGTTATACGGATCATCGGCATTGTATCCGGAGGTGGCATCGTCAATGGTTTTGCCGTTTTTCATTTCATAGGCATCTACCAGTCCCTGTAACGGGTTAATAGAACACCAGCCTCCGGAAGATGCTGGTGGCATCACCCCCAATGATTCAAATGGCACATCGTTTTCTTTATACTGCACATCCAGTATCACCTCCGAATTGTTTTTATGCTGAATGCGGAACAGGTCGCCGTATACCGGGTATAGTTTGTAAGTGCCTGTGGCAATAATAGCGTTACATGCAGCAATACATACATCGTATTGTTTGGTAAATAATGCCATCCTGGCTTTCAGGGCTAACGCAGCGCCGCTGGTAATGCGGCCCACATCGTTGCCGGTGTAGCTGGCAGGTAAATCAGGCACGACAGCGGTCAGTTCATCCAGTATAAATTTTACAACATCTGCTTTAGCAGTGCGCTTTGAGCTATTGGCTTCTGCAGGGGTGATATTGGTGGTAATCAGCGGTACATCTCCATATAACTGCGTTAAAATAAAATACTGGTAAGCCCTTAAAAAGCGTGCTTCTCCCTTCATACGGGCCCGCAATTTATCATCCATTTTGGCTTTGTCTACACCCGACAGGAACCAGTTACATTTTTGGATGACGTTAAAGCTCCAGCGTTGATCACCCGTATTATTAGCCGTAAGATTTCCGCTGCCTAATACGGTATAACCTTCCCATGGATAAGGGTTGTAGGCATTATCTGATCCACAGTCGAGGTATATCAGGTGCAGCCCGGATTCCCAATCTTTATAGCAGCCGTTGATTGCTGCCAACGCATCTTTATCGGATCCCCAGAGCGAAGATTCACTGTAGCCATCCAAAGGCTGTTTTTCCAGGAAATTCTTTTTGCACGCAGTCATTGCGACCGTTCCGGAAAGGAATATATAGAGAAATGTTTTTTTCATGATGATTGTCTTTAACACGGTTAGAAAGTAAGATTGATGCCCACTGTATTTACTTTTACCTGCGGGTAGTCGTAACCGCTGGCGCTGTTGGCAGATTCAGGATCTACCCAGTTGTAAAACTTCGTGAAAGTGAGGATGTTCTGTCCGCTGTAGTACACTCTGGCTCCCTGTATGCCGGCACGTTTTAACCAGGCGGTAGGGAAAGTATAGCCTACCTGCAGGTTCTTTAACCGGAGGTAAGATGCATTTCTTACCCAGAAGGAAGATGGATTGGTAGAAGCATCGTTCTGCGTATAAGTGTTCCATAAACGAGGGAACTTATCGGTAGGATGTTCTGCAGTCCATCTGTCGAGCAGCGCAGAAGTAGGACGGCCGATTTTATCGCCTGCAGTACCCAGTAATGCGCCCTGTATGAAACCTTTAACGCCCGCTGCGCCCTGCAGGAATACGGAAACATCAAAGCCTTTCCAGCCACCACCCAGGTTTACGCCATAAGTTACTTTAGGGAAATAGCTACCCAGGTATACACGGTCATTACCGTCTATTACGCCGTCACCATTCTGATCTTTGTATTTCAGATCACCTGGTGCGATCTTGCCACCGGTCTGTTTTGCATGCTTATCTACCTCTTCCTGTGTCTGGAAAATACCTTCTGCCTGATAGCCGTAGTAAGAGTTTGCCGGATGACCTACTTTCAGATAGGTAGCGCCGGTAATAATCGGATCAGTGCCATCGAGATCCGTGATTTCGTTTTTAATGAAAGCCGCATTGGCGGTGATGCTGTAGGAGAAGTCACCTTTTTTCTCGTGGTAACCGGCTGCTACTTCCCATCCTTTGTTTCTCATAGTACCGGCATTCTGCACAGGTGCAATGAAGCCATAGGTGCCGCCTACAGGTACATTCAGGAGAATATCACGGGTATCTTTGATGAAGTAATCTACAGACAAAGAAATGCGGTTGTCAAGGAATCCGGCGTCTATACCAAAGTTGGTTGACTGCAGCGACTCCCAGCGGATATCCGGATTAGCGCCCATGACAGGGGAAATACCGCCGGCAATGCTGCTACCGAAGGTGTAGTTCTGCCCTGCGCTGATCACTGGGATATAAGGGTAGTTGCCCAGTTTAATATCGTTTTTCTTCACACCGCCGATGTCCTGGTTACCCAGTTGTCCCCAGGAACCACGCAGCTTTAACTGTGGTACAATATGTCTGGCTTCTTCGAAAAATGCTTCTTCGGAAATATTCCATCCGGCAGAAAAGGAAGGATACAATCCCCAACGATTTTGCGAAGCAAAACGGGAAGTGCCATCGTAGCGAAGATTAGCTTCCAGCATGTATTTGCCTTTGTAATCGTAGTTGATTCTGCCAAAGAAAGATTGCAGGGCTACTTCGTAAGCGGAACCTGTTGCCTGCTGACCATCAGTGGGTCCTGCATTCAGTTCACTCAGCTGGTTGTTGAGGAAGTTTTTGCGGTATCCCTGCAGGAAGCTATACTTCGTGTATTCGTGAGAGTAGCCACCCAGTATTTTGAAGTGATGATCTTTGATGGTTTTCTCATAATCCAGCAATGCCTGGAGCGTAATCACATTGTAGTTGTCATTAAAATCCGTGAGGGAGTTAGGTCCCTGATACAGTGTTGGATTGCCCGTTTTGGCATCGTAGTACTGAATATCTTTAATAAACTTTTTCGACTGCGTAAGGTCCATGGTATATCCCAGCGTAGGCTTGAAATGAAGCCCTCTGGCTACTTCCAGGTCAACGCCGGTAATGCCGAGTAGGCGGTGACGAAACTCTTTGTACTGTGCGCCGGATTCCAGCCATGCCATCGGGTTACCATCGTTGATATAACCGTAGTAGCCATTGCTGGTTTTGTAAGGTACGTTGGCGCCTATACGATTTGCTTGCCGGATCACCTGTGAAAAGTCACCTGTATAAGGGTTGGTAGGTTCCCGCATATCGGAGAGGGAATAGGAGATGTTGGCGAAAACGGATAGCCTGTCATTAATTTTGCTGTTAAGGTTCAGGCGTGTGTTATATCTTTTAAGGCCGGAATTTTTGATGATACCATCCTGTGCCAGGTAGCCCAGTGAAAACAGGTACTGTGTTTTGTCGCTGCCTCCGCTAAAGTCGAGGTAATGATTTTGCTGGTTGCCCGTACCGCTGAAAACAAGACCTTGCCAGTCGGTATTGGGATAATTATCCGGATCAGATCCGTTTTTTAAATTTCTCGATTTCAGCATCGGTATACCGTACGGGTCTGCCTTCGTTTTTTTGCACCTCGTTGAATAAGGAGGCAGCCTGCCAGGAGGGCAGGTAGTCGGGCAGATGTGTAGGTTTCTGTTTACCGAAATAACCATTGTAATGCACTCTTATGGTGCCGGCCTTTCCTTTTTTGGTAGTGATGATCACCACGCCATTAGCCGCTCTGGATCCATAGATGGCCGCAGACGCCGCATCTTTCAGTACGGAAATTGACTCAATATCATTAGGGTCTACGTTCGTCATGGCACTGGCGTTATCATCGTTGGTAGACATCACAATACCATCTACTACCACCATGGGGTTTTTATTGTTAAGCGTACCGATCCCCCTGATACGGATGCTGCCGGCATCTTTACCGGGTTGTCCGCTGGTTTGTGTAACTGTTACGCCAGGCATTGTTCCCTGCAATGCAGAAGCCACGTTGGTAACAGGACGGTCTTTCAGTTCCTTGCCGGTGATAGCACTCACCGCACCGGTGAGATTGGCTTTTTTCTGCGTACCATAACCGACTACTATTACTTCACTCAAACTGCTGGAACCACTGGCCATACTGATATTGAGTATGCCGGAGGCACCCGCTGCCTGCGCCATTTCATCATATCCTACTGCTCTGAAAATTAAGATAGAACCGGTGGTGATAGGCGCCTGTAAAGAATAGCTGCCATCCGGTTGTGTAACCGTGCCTTTGGTGGTGCCTTTCAGCAATATGGTGACACCTGGAATAGGGGCACCCGTACTTTTGTCTTTTACTGTTCCTGTAATGGTTTTGTTCTGCGCATGTGCTGCCCCGGCGAGCGCCAGCAGCAGTATAAGAAACCTGGTGAAGCGATACATTTATCGGAAGTTTTGGTTAATAAAAAAGCGATGTTGACACAAAAACAAAGTTGACTACAACCCTCGCCATTACCTCCAACTGGATTAACCGCTTTTAAAACTATTTTAACCATAGACTTATATTTATATGTTAATAGAGGTGAAATCAGTTTAAATATCTGAGATATCCCTTAATTTCAACGTATGAAAGCGCAGTTTATTGAAGTGGGTACACCCGCTACGAAGACGATTCATATTAAGAAAATCAACACCGACTATCTGCAATCTCCGTTTCATTTCCATGAGCTATGTGAGTTGGTATGGATACAGGAAAGCCATGGGCAAAGGATTGTAGGAGATCATATTGATCATTTCTTACCTGGTGACCTGGTGCTGATGGGGCCTAATCTGCCGCATATCTGGCTGAATGATGCCACCTTTCAGGATGCGCCGGTGAAAGGAAGTGTGAAGTCGATTGTGGTTTATTTTCCGGCTAACTTCCTGCAGCAGCTGTCGGAAGAAGAGGAAATTATTGCGCCCGTGAAGCGTTTGGTAGAAAGAGCGGAGCGGGGCGTGCGTTTCAAAGGAAATACACAACGGGAAGTGGTAAAGCTGCTCGCCGGGATCACCCGGCGTAAAGGGCTGGGCAAACTATTGGACTTTATGAAGATACTGGAACTGCTTACCGACTCCGCGGAATTTGAATACCTGAGCAGTATGCAGTTCGAAAATTCCTTTCAGCCCAAAGACACGGCCCGTATTAATGTGGTATACCAGTACCTGATGAATAATTTTTCGGGAGATATTTCCCTGCAGGAAGTATCCGCATTGGCGAATATGACGCCACCTGCTTTCTGCCGTTATTTTAAGAAACATACGGGTAAGTCGCTGACCCGTTTTATCAATGAAATAAGAATAGGTCACGCCTGTAAACTGTTACTGGAAGACGATCTTAGCATAGGAGAGATCTGCTATGAAAGTGGTTATCAGAATCTCACCAACTTCAATAAATTCTTTCGGAGCATTAAAGGAGAGAACCCCAGTCAGTACCGCAAATCTATGAGAGCATCTACAGGGAAAGAGTAGTCGTTTCGAAATTTTATTAATATCAAAAAAGATATTTGGAGCTATTTTGGGTTAAAAAAGTTGTGATCTTGATTAAATTAGTTGGATGATCCCGGGTAAAGGAGAAATATCTTTGAGTTATTTAAAGGTAACCTGAATAGCCATGGATAAATGGAAAAATGACGATGAGCTTTTTTCACTGATAAAAGCGGAACTGTTTACCGCAGTAGTTGGTGATGTAATGGATAAAATTGGTCTGCTGCGGCAGTTTTTACCGCCACAGATCCAACCCCTGGATACCGCTATGGTGGTAGTTGGACGGGCAATGCCGGTACTGGAAGCGGATATGATTTCCGGAGAACAGAGTGTGCATAATACGGTATTGCAACAACCTTTTGGTTTGATGTTGCAGGCACTCGATGACCTGAAAAAAAATGAAGTATACATTTGCTCCGGTTCATCGCCTGCCTATGCTTTATGGGGAGAGCTGATGAGTATCCGCGCTATGAAGCTGGGCGCCGCCGGCGCCGTGGTAAACGGCTATTCCCGTGATACACGGGGTATTTTACAATTACAATTTCCTGTATTTTCTTACGGACGTTATGCGCAGGATCAGGGTCCGCGCGGTAAAGTAATGGATTTCCGGGTGCCCATTGAAATGAATGGCGTTATTATACGTCCGGGTGATATCGTGGTGGGAGATTTAGACGGCGTTTGTATTGTGCCGCAGGAAGCCGCCACGGAAGTGTTCCATCTGGCGCTGGAAAAAGCGCGGGGAGAAAAAACGGTGCAGGACAGGATACAAAATGGAATGTCTGCCTCAGCGGCTTTTGCGAAGTACGGTATTATGTAAATGTTTAAAAACAAAATAGTGATAAAGAAAGGTGTTCTATTTGGATCCTGGTTATTATTAAGTCTGTCGGCGTGGGCACAAACCGAGGTGGCTAAATTTGATGTTCCCCGGTTGTCGCCACGACCGACTACTGTAAAAGGAGTAGCGGCGCCGTTGTTATCACTCAATGGTAACTGGTCGTTTTCAAACGGTGTAGCAGGTACTGGTGCGCCAATAGCAGTGCCCGGAGAGTGGGTGATGCAGGGATTTCAGCTGAATGAAGGTGATACAGCGATATACCGCAGGAACTTCCAGGTGCCGGCCGACTGGCAGGGTAACCGTGTTATGATCCGGTTTGATGGCATCAGCTCCTGGGGGAAAGTATTGGTAAACGGGAAAGTAATCACCGAACACGAAGGGGGCTTTGTTCCTTTTGAAGCAGATATTACGGACGCATTACAAGCCGGTGACAACCGGCTGGAAGTACAGGTACAGGCACTAACGGTATCGGACAAACTGGGATGCGTTTCGCAGTATGCAGTGCACACCGTGGGGGGCATCTTACGAAAAGCTACTTTATTTGTGCTGCCTGTTGCGAATATAAAAAGACTGGATGTCACTACCCGACTGAGCAAAGACTATACGAATGGTACCCTGGATATGAATATGCAGACCACCACAGCCAATGGGAATATGCACTATCGCCTAACAGATGCCATCGGTAAAACGGTACTGGAGAAAACACTGGCGCTATATCAGCCACAGGAATTACCGGTTGGCCGTATACAAACATGGAACCCTGAAAGTCCCTATCTGTATACCTTACAGGCAAGCCTTGTCCGGGATGGGCAGGTGCTGGAAACGGTTACACAAAAAGTAGGTTTCCGCGAAGTAAAAATAAGCGGTAGTCTTTTACTGGTAAATGGTAAACCCGTGAAACTGCATGGCGTAAACCGTCATGATGTACATCCTTTGCTGGGCCGTAGTATCACGCCGGAATTATCGCGGCAGGATGCGGAATTATTTAAGAAAGGTAACTGCAACTATATCCGTACTTCTCACTATCCGCCATCAGAAGAGTTCCTGGCGGCAGCGGATGAACTGGGACTTTTTGTGGAAAGTGAATCTGCTATCTGCTGGATACAGCACGGAGCTTCGCCGATATGGAAATTATGGAATTATAAAGATGAAAAATACCTGCCCTATTTTATCAGGGCAAACGTAGAAAAAGTAAATGCACAACGGAATCATCCCAGTATTATCATCTGGTCGCTGGCCAATGAATCGCTTTGGAGTCCTTTGTTTGTGCAGGTAAATGCCATCGTAAAAGCGATAGATCCAACACGGCCTACTACTTTTCATGATCAGTGCTGGGGTGGATTTAACAATGCGCATAGCCAGGCCGATATCGCCGTATATCATTACCCGGATATCAACGGTGCGGCGGCAACAGACACCATGAAACGCCCGGTATTATTCGGGGAATACGCACACGTTTCCTGTTATAACCGCCGCGAGTTGTTGACGGATCCGGGTATCAGAGCTGCTTATGGGGCGCCGCTGGCCAGGATGTATGATTCCATGTATCATCATCCCAATTGTTTGGGTGGTGCTATCTGGGCGGGTATAGATGATATCTTTCACCTGCCGGATGGTCGTATCGTTGGCTATGGTCCCTGGGGGCCGGTAGATGCATGGAGAAGAGAAAAACCGGAGTTTTACGGGATGCGAAAAGCTTATGCTCCGGTAGTGATAACGAACATGCAGGCGCCGGTGGTAAAGGGAAAACAATTGTTTCTGCATGTAGAGAACCGCTTTGATTTCACCACGCTGACAGCTGCCAATATACATTGCAGCATAGATGGACAAGCCGTAAAAATAACTGCAAACATTGCTCCGCATAGCGCCGGGATATTGCAGGTGCCGGTAAGTGCTTCTTCCGGAGTAGTGGATCTTTCTTTTACGGATCCTGCCGGTAAAGTAGTCAACGAAGAACGTATAACACTGCAAGCCGCACCGGTGGCACCTGCAACGGCACCGGTGAAATTAACCTTCACACAAAACGAGCAGGCATATACGATTCAACAGGGAGACCATACCTTTGAAATCAGCCGGTTAACAGGCATGATTGTATCCGCTAAAAAAGGGGAGCATACTATTTTGTCACAGGGGCCGGTATGGAGTGTGGTGCCGATGAACAGTGAAGATGGCGGAAAGCCCAATGTAGCCGGAGAAACGTATCAGAATAATATCTACCCACTGAAAAATTATCCGTTGTATACCCTCTTTGCTACTTCATTGGAAATAGCAAAGAGCGATAGCGGGATTGTTGTCAAAGAAGCCGTTACGTATACAAATGCAAAAGGAATGATCCAGTATCATTTCCGGCCGGATAACAAAGTAAGCATGACCTACGAAATGCAGTACCGGGGTGAAGATTCCCTGCCACGGCAATATGGAATGCTATTACAGTTGCCAGCCACCTTTGACCACCTGAGCTGGACACGTAAAGGCAGTTTTTCTGTTTATCCGGCAGATGATATTGCCCGTAATGAAGGGAGTGCTACTTTGCAGGCGCAGCCTATCAATGGCGTAGAGCCCTGGGGAAAAGTGCCGGCAGGTAAATGGAAAGATGATGCCAACGAAATGGGCAGCAATGATTTTCGTTCTACCAAACGTCATATCCTCCTGGCTTCCCTGAAAGATGCGGCCGGTAACGGGATTACCATTGTATCGGATGGGCATCAGTCGGCTCGCAGCTGGCTGCAGGATGCACACCTGCAATTGCTCATTGCTGACTATAGCAATAACGGGTCTGAACCTTTTTATGGCTCGCCGTTCACAGATAAGCAACATAAACTGCCATCACTTGTTAAAGGTGAATTGGTATTTACAATAGATTAACTGATTAGTATCATGAAAATAACTGATGTTAAGGTATGGCTGGTAGAAGGGGTGAAGTACAACTGGACCCTGCTGAAAATTTACACAGATGAAGGCTATACCGGTGTGGGAGAAGCCACCAACTGGCCGGGCAGCCCCATTGTATATCATGCTGCCAAACATGTAGGGGAGCGCATCATCGGGATGGACCCTATGCGCACAGATTTTATCTGGACCAAACTTTACCGCGACCTGAACTGGATAGGCCCTTATGGTGCGAGTCTTTGTGCCATCAGCGGTATTGATATGGCCCTGCTGGATCTGAAAGCGAAAGTATTGGGGGTGCCTTGCTACGAATTGCTGGGCGGCGCTTTCCGCAAAGATATTTTGCTGTATGCCAATTACTGGTTTATGGGTGGTGCACATACTCCTGAAGACTATGCAGCACAGGCATTACAGGTAAAAGCAGCTGGTTTTACCGGGTTGAAATTTGATCCTTTCGCCCACGTCAATTATTTTTATGGGGAGGACTTATCTTCCAATCTAAACCTCAGCGTAGCACAGCAGGACCTGGCTTTCGATGTGAGCAAGGCCGTGCGTGATGCGGTAGGTCCGGAGTTCGATATCATGATAGAAACCCATGCTATGCTCAATTTCAGGGTAGCGGTGAAAATGGCGCAGCGACTCGCCGCGTTGGATATTACCTGGTATGAAGAGCCGGTAGGTCCTGAAAGTGCGGATACGCTGAAAGCTGTAAGGGAGCGACTACCGGGCAATGTAGCCATTTGTGTGGGAGAGCGGCATTATACCCGTCATGGGATCCGGCAGGTGTTGGAGAAACAGCTATGCGATATTATTATGCCTGATATCACCCGCTGTGGTGGTCCTTCAGAGATGAAACGGATGGCCACCATGATGGAAGCATATAATGTATTGCTGGCGCCGCATAATCCTAACGGACCTTTATCTACCATCGCCAGCGCGCATGTATGTGCTTCGGTGCCTAATTTCTTCCGGCAGGAGTTTATGTTTAATGATGTGCCCTGGAGAGATACGGTGATCGATCACCCTATCAAAGACATGATCAGTGATGGGCATTTGCATGTATCAGATCGTCCGGGCCTGGGAGTAGACCTGGTAGAAGCAGAAATGGAAAAACATCCGGGCATCTTGCAACCCCGTCCCGGATTTTATGTTTAATAAATTATGGCATTACAAATATCATTATCCGGAAAGGTAGTCCTGGTATCCGGTGTAACCTCCGGCATAGGGAAAGGCATTGCGCAGATGATGGGTGTGGCTGGTGCGAAGGTGGCAGGCTGTGGGCTGGAAACAGCTGATAGCCCTGCTGCCCGGGCTTTCCTCAGCGGACTGCAGGCAGCAGGCGCAGAAGGCATGTATACGCAAACAGATGTAACCGATGCCACACAACAGGCCAGCTGGATAGCAGCTGTATTGGCTGCCTGGGGGCACCTGGATATCCTTGTGTCCAATGCCGGCGCCAATTTCTTTGAGGGTGCGGCCAACTGTTCAGAAGACAGGTGGCAGCAAAATATGGAATTGAACCTGTCGGCGCACTGGCGGTTATGCAAACTTTGCCGCCCTTACCTGGAAGTGGGCGGACAGGGCGTCATTATCATTATCAGCTCTAATCACGCCAATGCTACGTTGCCGGGATGCTTCCCTTATAATGTCACCAAGACGGCGTTAACGGGGCTCGTAAGAGCGCTGGCGATTGAATGGGGGCCAGCGGTAAGAGTAGTAGGACTGGCGCCTGGATTTATAGATACGCCGGGCAACCAGCAGTGGTTTGCTTCTTTCCCTGATCCGGCGGGTGAGCGGGCGCGTACCGAACAACTGCATCCGGTGAAACGGATTGGTACGCCTGAAGAGGCCGGCGCCTGGTGCGTTTTCCTGGCAGGGGAGTACGGTGGTTTTGCGGCGGGAACTACGTATTTGCTCGACGGCGGAAGATCAGCGTTGCTGCAGGATGTGACGTGATAATCATCCGACATCAGTATTCATAAAAAAAGCCGTCTGCCAGGTGATCCCTGCAGACAGCTTTTTTTTACATTGGATGAAATGAATAGGGTATTCAATGTCTTCCATGTCCGCCACCACCGTGACCGCCACCACCAACACGTCCTCCGCCGCCACGGGCCATACCGCCACCTGACATATGTGGCTGGTGTTGCATCGCTACCTGGCGATTGCCGCCACCACCGTTGTTAAAATGATTTTCTCCCCGGGGCGCATTAAAATGATTTTGTTCGCCACCTGCATTATTGAAATGGTTGCCGCGATTCACATTATTAATATGGTTTTGCGCTGCGGCATTACCAGGCTGATTAAAATGATTTTGTTGTCCGCCTCCATAGTTCCCGTCAGATAGCGTAGTTCCCTGTCTCACCTGGTGGTTGCCCACATGTCCGTTATTTCCTGCGCCCACCTGGTTTCTGTTGAGTCCGGCCCTTTGTTCGTGCGATAACTGTTCGGAAGTAGCTTGTATATGGTGATCACGCATGGCTACCTGTTCTTCGCGGCCGGGTCTTGCGGTAATGCCACCAGGTCCGTTGAAGCTGCTGTGGTTATTGACAACTGTTCTGTTGTTGATATAAGTATTATTAACGTAGGTGTTATGAATCACGGTGGTATTGATATTCGAATACGCGGTGTTGTAATGGTAGGCATTACCCCGCCACATACCGCCATAGAAGCCGGATCCACCGTAGCCATAGCCGTAATTAACACCGCCGTAAAATCCTACGTGAGGACCCCAGTAGCCGCCATGCCAGCTATAAATGCCACCTACAAATCCCCAGTAACCTGGGGTCCAGAGCACCCCAACGCGTGGCGGCCGCACCCATACACCTGGTATCCAGTAATAACCTGCAGGTCCATACGCCCAGTAACCCGGCGTCCAGATATATCCGTCGTACGGACAAGGTGGTTGGGTATATACCCGCAATGGAGGAGGAGCCACCCGGATGGATACACCAACACTTATCTGCGCATATGTTGCAGATCCGGTTCCCGTTACTGCTGCTAACAACAGTAAGGCAATGATGACCTTTTTCATGATTCAAATTGCTTATTCCTGATCTTGGACGGCATTGCAACAAAGAAGTTTAAAAACTAATCATCGCTGATGTGGCAGGAAAAAATACGCAGGTGGTGAATGAGCTGTCTGCTGCTTATTTGGACTGGTTGAAACAAACCGGCGTAGTGTAATAGGATAAAATAAAACCGGCTTCTTTTTTTGATAAGAAGCCGGCGAAATAATATGGAAGTGTTGACATTTGCTTTTACAAGATCGTCAGGTTCTTAGCCTTGTAAGGCTGTAGTTCAGGACTATCAGCGGGCAGTTCAGTAATCAGGTAATGGATATCCTGCAGGTCTGCTATTTTCATCTTCATAGAAGAATTCAGTTTCTCCGAAATAGCCAGTATGGCTACTTTATCGGTCGCCTTGATCATTGCTTTTTTTACCTGTATGGTTTCCCAGTCCGAATCCGTTAAGCCATTCACCGGATCTATCGCGTTAGTACCAATGATACAGAGATCTGCTTTGATGTTGGAAAGATATTCAAATACTTCCCCGCTTACTGTCATCTGGCTATAGGCAGAGATTTGTCCGCCAATCACAATCGTCTTTATCATCGGCTTGTCAAGTAGCTCTACAGCCGTGAGTACGTTTACCGTAATAAAGGTAGCACGCAGGGTGGCCGGAATCTTTTTAATGAACTCCCGGATGGTGGTACCGCCACCAATCAGTACAATCATATCGTTCCAGAGTAGCTGCAGCGTTTTTTCTGCAATCACCAGTTTATTGTTCTGTGCATAGGTCTTTGATTCATGACCATAATGGTAGGCAATAGACATGGCGCCCCCCTTGATCTTCACTACTTCCCCGTCATCCGCCAGCTCATTTACATCGCGCCGGATGGTATCTTCTGACACATTGATCAGGCCTACCAGTTCGGTGTATGTAATACGGGTGTGGATGTTCACCTGTTGTATAATTAACTGCTTCCTCGCTTTTTTAGTGAGTGAAACAGGAGGAAGCTGATCCTGCGTGTTAGTACTATCCATAGCGTTGCGACGATTCAAAGGGTGATGATAGTTAAAAATCCCAGCATTTGCAAAGATTCGGACTGCCGGGTAAAATAATACTAGCGCAAAAATATAGGTTCATCCCTGATTTTGCACTTTTATTACAAGAAATAATTTTTCTGCAAAAACTATAAATTAATAAAATGTTAATAACCATATAGTTAATATCTTAATGATTTCTTGTGGGTGCATAATTTGCAATTATTATTTGCAAATAATTTGCAGAAATGAATGTATTGTCTATTTTAGAGCAGTATTTCCGCATTATTTGAAAGAACTATCAACCAAACCACAATGATGAAAAATGTCATAAAACTGACAACTTTCACAAAACTGATTTTGCCTGTAATCGGCTTATTGTTTTGTCTTGGAAGTAAAGCTCAGACACCTGCCAACAAGCCATCATCCATTTCCGGTACTGTAAAAGGTCCGGATGGACAACAAATTATTGGCGCCACTATTTCCCTGTTATCTGCCAAAGGAGTAGGTGCTGTTACTGATGCAGAAGGAAAATTCACCTTACGCATTCCTGCTACACATCCGGCAGATATTACCCTTGCCGTTAGTTATATAGGGTATGAAAGGAAAGAAGTAAAAGTAGCGCCCGGACAGGCACAAGTCAACATTCAGCTGGAACTGGCATCCAAAGCACTGGGAGAATTGGTAGTAACGGCGTTGGGTATCAAAAAAGAGAAAAAAGCGCTGGCCTATGCAGTTACAGAAGTAAAAGGAAGCGATTTTACCCAGGCACGTGAAATCAATGTGGCAGATGCCTTGACCGGAAAAATTGCCGGCGTAAACTCTGCCAGTCTTGCTGCAGGCCCGGGTAGCTCCAGCCGTGTAACCATCCGTGGTACTGGTTCACTGAATGGAGAAAGCCAGCCACTGTATGTAATCAACGGGATGCCTATCGACAATACCACACAGAGCGTTCCTGCCAGCGGCAACGGTGCTATTGGTCTAAACAGTGATCGTGGTGATGGTATCGGCGGTATTAACGCGGATGATATTGAATCCATTACGGTACTGAAAGGCGGTCCTGCTGCTGCGCTCTATGGCGCCCGTGCCGCCAACGGTGTTATCCTGATTACGACTAAGAAAGGCGTAAAACAAAAAGGTATTGGCGTGGATTACAATACCACCTTTACCGCGGAAACACCTGCTATTCTTCCTGAGTGGCAATATGAATATGGTTCCGGCCAGAACGGTGCCAAGCCAACAGATAAATCGTCTGCCATCAGCGCTGGTCGCTTGTCATGGGGACCTAAAATGGATGGAAGCAATGTGGTGCAGTTTGATGGTGTAAGTCGTCCTTATTCACCACAGAAGAATAACATCAAGAATTTTTACAGAACCGGTAACACCTTTACCAATACGGTTTCTTTTTCAGGTGGTAACGAAAGCACTACTTTCCGCGCCTCCCTGTCAGACATGAATAACCATGGTCTGGTTCCTAATCAACATCTGAACAAAAAGATATTTTCTGCCAGCGTAAACTCCAACCTGAGCAAAAGGCTCGCCGTAGAAGCATATGCACAGTACAATGTGGAAAAAGCAGAGAATAGAACCGGCGTATCTGATGCACCCGGTAACCTGAACTGGAGTACTTATATGCTGGCCAACACGGTTGATATCCGCAATATGAATCCAGGCTATGGTAAAGATGGTAATGAAGTAAAATGGAACCCTTCCGACTTTGCCGGTAATCCTTATTTCATCCTCAACAAATTCGAGAACAATGATAACCGCAACCGCTTTATCGGTAATGTGAGCATCAAATATAATATCCTGGATAACCTCTTCATCCGTGGCCGTGTAAACCATGACTATACGAATGCAGGTTATGTAGGTGTAGTCCCTTCCGGTACTGCCTATGCATCTGATGGATTTTATGCGCAATCCAGCACCGCTATCACAGAAACGAATAGTGAACTGACCCTGAACTACCAGGCTAAGCTGAGCAAGGACTTTGGTTTAACGGCCATGGCCGGTGGTAACCAGCGCAAAGGTAAATCTGATGCCATCATTTTTGACGGTAAGGGCTTCTTTGAACCTGGTTTTTATGATCAGTCCAACGTGAAAAATTTAAGCGTTAAAAATATTAACCAGCGCCAGGCAACCAACTCGGTATTCGGATCAGTAGATCTGTCTTTCAGAGATCTGTTGTTCATTTCAGCCACAGGGCGTAATGACTGGTTCTCTACGCTGTCTCCTAAAAAGAATAACATTTTCTATCCTTCAGTGGGCGCCAGTTTCCTGCTGTCAGAAGCGGTGAAAATGCCATCCTGGGTAAATTATGCAAAAATAAGATCATCCTGGGCACAGGTAGGTGGTGGTGCACCTTTGGCTTATGCACTGAACCAAACTTATAGCATGGTACCTGGTGGCGGACATCTTGGTCAGCCATTACAAACACCTACACAAACAAATGGTGTTGGTTCAGGTTTGCTGATTGCGCCTAACCAGGATCTGAAACCATTTACCTCCACTACTACAGAGTTGGGTGTGGAAGGTCGTTTCCTGAACAACAGATTGTCAGCAGACATTACGGTGTACAATCGTAAAACAACGGATGATATTATGCAGGCAGCTATTTCTCCTGGCTCAGGGTACAACTTTGCTTACCTGAACGTAGGTGAAATGAGTAACAAGGGTATTGAACTGATGTTTTCAGGTACACCGATTAAGAAGAAAGATTTCTCCTGGGAAGTGAGCTTTAATGCGGCTTATAATAAAAACGAAGTACTGAAACTGAATGATGGTCTTGATAAATTGCAACTGGATGCGGCAGTAAACAGCTATGCTTTCCTTTTTGCAGAAGTAGGTAAGCCTTATAGCATGATCAAAGGATTTGGTGCCAAGAAGAATGCACAAGGTCAAACCATCTATAATAAAAACAACGGCTACGAAGTAACGGAGCAAAAAGATCTGGGAACAGGTATTTCTCCATGGACGGGCGGTATTACCAATAGCTTCCGCTACAAACAGTTTAACCTGAGCTTCCTGATCGACGGTAAATTCGGTGGCTATGTTTATTCCGGTACCAACCTGTATGCTACCCGTTTCGGATTGAATAAAATTACCCTGCCGGGCAGAGAAAACGGATTAACTGTAACAGGTGTGGACACAGATGATAAGCCATTTTCCAAAACGTTTACTTACAGCACCGGTTTGCAGCAGTATTATGACAACTTCAAGAATATCTCTGAGAAATTTGTGTATGATGCGAGCTTCATTAAATTAAGGCAGGTAGTTATCAGCTACAACATTCCAGCGAACACACTGGCTTTTGCGAAAGTGCAGTCAGCCACCGTTTCGTTCGTTGCAAGGAATCTCTTCATTCTGTATAAGAACACACCGAATGTGGATCCTGAGTCTGCCTTCAGCAATTCGAATGCACAAGGTTTTGAAATGTTCGGTGTACCACGTACCCGGAGTTATGGTATCAACCTGATGGTAAAACTGTAGTTCACTCTTTAAAAAATTACTCATGCAACGATTTGCCAGATATAAATTTATATTACTCCTGGGGGCAGTATTGGGACTGTCATCCTGTGATAAAGGATTTGAAAAATTAAATACAAATCCAAACGCTTCTACCAAGCCTAACGTCAACTTTCTCTTTACCCAGAGCCTGTTGAAAGGTAACCTGGTATACGACAGGGCTTATTTCTATACTTCTTACCTGCACTGTGGTAATTATGTGCAGCACTTTTCCATTGCAAAAGAAATCGGCGGGTCAGGTGCAGGGGATAAATATGCCGTGAATGACTTCTATCAGAGTTTTTACTACCGTTATATTTATACCAATGCCATTCTCACACTGCAGGAAATTATCACGGCGCTGAAAGATCCTGCTATTGCCGGAGATAATGTAAATAAACTGTCGGCCACCCGGATATGGAAAGTATTGCTGATGCAGCGTATTACAGATCTTTACGGAGACGTACCCTACTCAGAAGCAACCCAGGGAAAGAACAGTGTGTTTTTACCAAAGTATGATGCGCAGGCAGATATTTACGCAGACATGCTGAAAGAGCTGGATGAAGCCATCAAAGCATTTGACGCCAGTAAGGCTACTTTCGGTCCTGCGGATCTTTTATTCAAGGGAAATGTAGACCAGTGGAAGAAATTCGGTTACTCCTTGATGCTGAGAGTGGCTATGCGTACCAGCAGGGTAACAGACGGAAAAGTAGTGGCTAAGGATTGGGTACAGAAAGCAGTTGCCGGCGGTGTAATCCTGAACGGAACAGACAATGCCGTACTGGCATATAGTGATGGTCCGCAGATCTACAATAACAACCCGGTGGCCTTTGAGCTGGTTGGACAGGATTACAGCCTGAACTCCCATGGTGCAGATAACATTGAGTGGGGTAAATACAGCAAGACATGGATTGATTTTCTGAAAACGAACAATGACCCCCGGTTGGGCGTAGTATCCGTGGTGTGGAATAATAATAAACCTGATACGGCTGCTGCTATCCAGAAAGGAATGCCTAACGGAACAGATAAAAAGACGGCTGATTTTGTTACTTATTCCGAACCTAATCCGGCGACTGTTTTAAATAACGCGGCACCTTTGCTGTTATTAACCAACGCCGAAACCAATTTATTACTCAGCGAAGCTGCCTTACGTGGCTGGATTACCGGTGATAAAGCACAATTCTATAAAGATGGCGTAACGGCTGCATTAAAGAACTGGTCGCTGTTTGGCCCGGCAGGTGTAATATCCGGCACTAGGATCGATAAATACGTAACAGACCATCCGTTTAATGCAGGTGGTACTGTGGATGCGCAGATGAATCAGATCCATACGCAATTCTGGGCAGCATTATTCCTGGACGAACAGGAAGCCTATGCTAACTGGAGACGTACCGGTTTCCCTGTACTGACACCTGTTAACTATGTAGGTAATGCTACCGGAGGAACTATTCCCCGTCGTTTACCTTATTCAGTAGCGGAACAGGGCATCAACGGTGCACATTACCGCGAAGCTGTTGGTAGACAAGGAGCAGATTTATTAACAACCAGAGTTTGGTGGGATAAATAATTATGAAAAGACTATTGCATGTATTCATTCTGACAGGTGTTTGTAACATAACGATGTCACAAAGGAAAGAGGCTGCCGCAAAGGCAGCCTTGATTCCTTTGCCGGTAACAGCGGCTTACAACACAGACAGCTTTTTTATTACCCCGCATACCCAACTGCTGGCGGATCCGGGGAATGAAGGCGCCGCGGCGCTGCTGCAGGGATATTTCCTGGAACAAACCGGGAAGGCGCTGCCCTCAACAGTTATGTTGCCAGCCAACGACCAGGTATTGCCATTGAAAAATGGGAACAACCGTATCGTTTTGCGTACCGATACCATCCTGGTAAAACAGCCGGAAGAATACCTGCTGCACATTACAAAAGAACAGGTGACTATCACCGCGTACGATGCTACCGGCATCATACATGGTATTGCCACCCTGCGGCAGTTGTGGCAGCGAAAAGGTGCTGCTACGCTGGCTTTGCCAGGTGTAGTGATACGTGATTATCCCCGCTTTGGTTACCGGGGTATGCACCTGGATGTGAGTCGTCATTTCTTTTCGGTAGACTTTATCAAACAGCTTATAGATCAGCTGGCACTGTATAAGATCAACAATTTTCACTGGCATCTGACAGATGATCAGGGCTGGCGAATTGAACTAAAAAAGTATCCTAAACTACAATCTGTAGCCGCCTGGCGTGATCAGACGATGATAGGACACAAGAAAGAATTACCCCATCAGTTTGATGGAAAGAAATATGGCGGATTTTATACCACGGAAGAAGTAAAAGCAGTCGTTGCCTATGCCGCCGCGAGACATATCAACGTGATTCCGGAAATTGAAATGCCTGGTCATGCACTCGCCGCCCTCACAGCTTATCCTGAGCTGGGATGTACCAAAGGGCCTTATAAAACAGCACAGTTCTGGGGCATCTTTGATGATGTTTTTTGTGCAGGCAACGACAGCACTTTCACCTTCCTCGAGGATGTACTCGATGAAGTGATGGTATTATTCCCATCTACGTATATCCATATAGGTGGTGATGAATRCCCGAAGGTAAGATGGGCGCATTGCCCTGCCTGTCAGCTACGCATAAAACAGGAGCACCTGGCAGATGAACACGAATTACAAAGTTATTTTATCCGGAGAATCGGTAAATATATCAACAGTAAAGGGCGAAAAATAATAGGCTGGGATGAAATACTGGAGGGTGGCCTCGCGCCCGGCGCTACCGTGATGAGCTGGAGAGGAGTGGAAGGTGCCGTAACAGCCGCCAGGCAGCAGCACCATGTGATCATGACACCTGAAGATGAATTGTATTTTGATCATTATCAGTCTTTATATCCGGAAGAGAAAACAGCCGCCGGAGGATATACGCCACTGGAAGAAGTATATGACTACGATCCTTTGCGTGCCGCCGGCGACACCACTTTGCTGCCTTATATTGCCGGTATGCAGGGGCAGGCATGGAGTGAATACCTGAATACGGTGGAGCAGGCGCAATACATGATTTTTCCCCGTATGCTGGCCATGGCAGAAAGAGCCTGGTCGCAACCATCCGTGAGGGATTATCCTGATTTTTGTAAGCGCCTTAAAGCGCAGCAGCCATTGTTGCAAGAACTGCATATCAATGCTGCCGGTAACTTTGAAGAAATCAATTATACGGCAGACAGCCTGGCAAAAGGACAACTATACATCTCTCTGCATTCTTCTGATAATACCGCTATTATTCGTTATACCACAGATGGCAGTATACCCGGAGCGCAAAGCAGTATTTACAAAAAGCCGATATTGTTGACAAAGAGCAGTACGATCAAAGCGGTTTTGTATCAGCAGCATCAGCATACCAACAGGTTATTTCAACAGTCGTTTTCAATAAATAAAGCCACCGGTGCCCGCATTACTTTAAAGCAGGCGCCCAATACAAAATACACCGGCGATGCCAGCTTACTGGTAAATGGTATTGCAGCATCTAACCGCTACAACGACGGACAGTGGCTGGGTTTCAGCAACCGTGACCTCGAAGCAGTGATTGACCTGGGCAGTGAACAAGTGATTCAACAGGTAGGAGCTAATTGCCTGAACTATCATTGGCAGAAAATGTGGCCTCCGACAGCGCTGGAATTTGAAGTGTCCGCAGATGGGGTGCATTTCACGCCGCTGGCCACTGCTACTTCTTTCCCGGTAAACGGTATCAATGAAATACGTTTACCTGTGAAGCCGGTGAAAACAAGGTATGTAAAAGTGTTAGCCCGTAATAAAGGAGTGATCCCCGCCGGCGAGTATGGCGCGGGTGGAAACAGCCAGTTACTGGTGGATGAAATTAATATTGATTAAGCTTTTAGCTATTAGCTTTTAGCTGTTAGTAAATGCAGCGGAGATGATGTGGTCTTACACCTGCGTTTTATAGCTAGAAGCTGATAGCTAACTGCTAAAAGCTATTTTTGTTGACTATGTCTTTTTTGATTGTATTACTATGCATGGGGGTGCTGATTGTTTTGCTAACCTGGGGCAAGCTGAATGCTTTTATTGCCTTTCTGATTGTATCCGTGCTGGCAGCCTTATTGTTGGGCATACCGGCGGATAAGATTCCAGCTTCGCTGCAAAAGGGTATAGGCGACACCGTAGGAGGACTGCTGATCATCATCGTGCTGGGTGCTATGCTGGGTAAACTGGTGGCAGAAAGCGGCGCTGCGAGGCAGATTGCTAACTCGCTGATGCAGGTATTCGGAGAAAAATATATGCAGTGGGCATTGCTGATAGCAGGGTTTATCATTGGTATTCCATTATTTTATGGCGTTGGCTTTGTGTTGATGGTGCCATTGATCTTTTCGGTGGTGTACCAGTATAAATTGCCTGCGGTATATATTGGATTGCCTACACTGGCAGCTTTATCCATTACGCATGGATTTCTGCCGCCGCATCCTTCACCTACCGCGTTGGTAACACAGTTCAATGCCAATATGGGACTTACGCTGTTGTATGGCCTGGCTGTGGCGATCCCGGCATTGCTGCTGGCAGGGCCGTTCTTTGCCCGATACCTGAAGAATATGCCCTCCACACCATCGAGCTTATTTCAGCAGCAGGAGGTTAGTGACACGCCGCTGCCGGGAAAAAGTAATAGTTTTATGACGGCCTTGTTGCCGGTATTCCTGCTCATAATTACTACCTTACTGGCTCATTTTTTCAGCGGAGGGAATGAGACCACTCATCGCTGGATATTATTTGCAGGCGATGCCACGGTCGTAATGTTGTTTGCTTTGCTGATCGCCACGTTTTCATTGGGTATTTTTCAGCAAAGGCCGGTGAAGAAGATCATGAATATTTATGCAGACGCGATCAAAGACATCGCCATGATCCTGTTGATCATTGCGGGTGCAGGCGCGCTGAAACAGGTGCTGGCAGATAGTGGGGTTAGTCTTGAAATCGCCACTGCTATGCAGTCCTGGCATATTCCGGTATTGGTACTGGGTTGGTTAACCGCTGCCATCATCAGGGCTTGTGTAGGTTCTGCCACTATTGCCGGTATTACAGCGGCAGGCATGATCGCCCCACTGATGTTACAGGGACATGTAAACCCCAACCTGATGGTATTATCCGTTGGTGCCGGCAGCCTGATGTTTTCCCATGTAAATGATGCGGGATTCTGGATGTTTAAAGAGTATTTCAACTTAAGTATAAAGAATACGTTGTTATCATGGTCGGTCATGGAAACGATAGTAGGAACAGCAGGACTTTTCGGTGTCCTGATTTTGGACAGGTTCGTATAAGGTATTCTTCTCCCGAAAAATAAAAAAGCAGCATAACCAAATCATATATTAAGAACATTAAAACAGCAACTATGGAAAACAATCATGCAGAAGAGAAATTAGCAGCCCTGGGATTGGTATTGCCCCCGGCGCCTGCGCCATTGGGTGTTTATAAACCATTTCTTATAGATGGTAAATACCTGTATCTCTCCGGTCATGGTCCTGTGCAGCATGATAAATCACTGATCATTGGCCGTATCGGAGATGCACTGGATATGGAACAGGGTAAACTGGCGGCAAGACAGGTTGGTTTAACCATGCTCTCCACCATTAAAACCCATGTTGGTAGCCTGGATAAAGTGAAACGCGTTATCAAAGTATTGGGTATGGTGAACTGTACACCGGACTTTGAGCGTCATCCATATATTATCAACGGTTGTAGTGAACTGTTTGCGGCCATCTGGGGTGAAGAGAATGGAGTAGGGGTTAGAAGTGCAGTAGGCTTCGGTTCTTTACCGGATAATATCCCGGTAGAAATAGAAGCTTTGTTTGAATTATACTAGACAGCGGTTGATTTGTATATTTGGATATTTAGCGGGTATGTTTCAGAAAAAGACTACTTTTTGAAGCAGTTCACTGAATATCCAGATATCAAAATAAATAAATGATGCAAAAACCGGATGGTAACAAGGGTCTTCGGGTAACAGCCTTCGGGGAATTTTTGCTGCGGCTGCACAGTAATGGGGGCAAACGATTTCAGCAAACAGACGGATATACCGCTTACTATGCAGGTGCGGAAGCAAATGTATGTGTGTTGCTGGCCAGATTGGGTATGCAGGCAGATTATATCAGCCGTGTGCCGGACAATGACCTCGCAGCAGCCGGTGTACAACAGTTGAGAAGTCATGGTGTAAACACTGATAAAATATTGTATGGCGGTGATAAGCTGGGCCTGTATTTTACAGAGCCAGGCAACAGCATCCGCCCTACCAGGGTGATCTATGACAGAACAGGCACGGCTTATGGGGAGTTACAGAAAGGGCAGATCAACTGGAAAGAAGTCTTCGCCCATAGTAATTGTTTTCATTGGTCAGGTGTAGCGGCGGCAGTATCTGAAAGTGCGGCGGAAGTTTGTGCGGAAGCGCTGGAAGCTGCGCTGCAGGCGGATATTATGATCTCATCAGATTTTAACTACCGCTCCAAGCTATGGAAATATGGTAAACACCCATCTGCCATCATGCCGGCGCTGCTACAACATAGTGAGGTGACGGTAGCCGATCTGGATGCAGTGAAAGTCTATTTTGACATTGACACCGACCCTGCATTGCCGTTGGAACAAAGATTTGAGGAGTGTTATACTGTCCTGCGCTCAAAAATGCCCCGTCTTAAAACATTGGGCATGAGCTTCCGGCAGGTAAAAGACCAGCAGCTATGGTACACCGGCGCGTTGGCACATGAAGGGCAGTTTTATTACGGAACAGGATTTCCTCTGACGGATATCACCGACCAGATTGGTACGGGTGATGCTTTTACAGCCGGGATGTTATATGGTCTCCTGAATAATTATCTCCCGCAACAAGTCATCGACTTTGCTACCGCCTGCGGCGCCATCAAACAAAGTATCCCGGGTGACTGGGCGATTGTGAGCCGCACGGAAGTAGAAGAGCTGATGAAGAACGGTATGTCCGGAAGAATTGTACGCTAAATAATGAAATAACTATGTTTACGATAGATGCACATCTGGATCTCAGCATGAACGCAATGGAGTGGAACAGGGATCTGCAACAGCCTGTAACCGCTATCCGCGCAAGGGAAGCCGGACTAACAGACAAGCCGGATCGCGCCAAAGGAGTAGTAGCGTTTCCGGAACTTAGAAAAGGAAATATCGGATTGGTGGTAGCCACCCAGATAGGACGCTATGTGGCGCCGGACAATACATTGCCTGGCTGGCACTCGCCGGAACAGGCATGGGCGCAAACACAAGGGCAGCTATCGTGGTATAAGGCCATGGAAGATGTGGGAGAGATGATTATGATCAAAGACCGGAAAGGGCTGGAACAGCATTTACAGCTCTGGAATGACGGTACCCCCAATGATAAAAAGCCTATTGGTTATATTCTGAGCCTGGAAGGAGCCGACTCCATCATTAATTTAAAATACCTGGAGCGCGCCTACAATAAAGGATTGCGTGCTATAGGTCCAGCGCACTATGGTCCCGGGCGTTATGCCAATGGCACAGATGCGACCGGCCACCTGAATGAACAGGGACGGCAGCTCATCAAAGAAATGGAGCAGCTGAACATGATCCTGGATGCCACCCACCTCTGTGATGACGCCTTCTGGGACGCCATGGAACTGTTTAACGGGTCCGTGTGGGCCAGCCATAATAATTGCCGCGCACTGGTGAATCATAACCGGCAGTTCAGTGACGACATGATCAAAGTGCTTATTCAGAAGGGCGCAGTGATTGGTGGTGCACTCGATGCCTGGATGATGGTGCCGGGTTGGGTACGCGCACAATCCACTCCGGAAGCCATGGGCTGTAACCTGGAAAAAATGATCGATCATATGGATCATATCTGCCAGATTGCCGGCAACGCCCTGCACGTAGGCATTGGTACCGATCTGGATGGCGCCTTTGGTAAAGAGCAATGTCCATACGACCTGGAAACCATTGCAGATATGCAGAAACTACCAGATTTGCTGGCTAAAAGAGGCTACAGCACAACAGATATCGAAAACGTGATGCACGGTAACTGGCTGCGCTTCCTGCGTAATGCCTGGAGGGATTAGCGCAGATTTTTGTCTTTGTGCAGGATTATACTGATTTAGATGACTATATAGTAGGATTTAAAAGATGTTGGGAGATGATAGCGGAATATTCGCTATCATCTCCCAACATCTTTTTATCTACTAAAGTCCTAAAAACAAAAATCCGGTAAATCAATAAATTCGCTTTCATCCTGCCCCAGAAAAACTTAATTTGCGCGCATGAATTTTCTCGAGGTCTCCAATATCAGTAAACAACAGCACGGTGCTTATATTCTAAAGGATGTCAGCTTTACACAACAGCAGTTTCAGAAAATTGTTATCGCGGGTGAAACCGGTTCCGGTAAGAGTTCGCTGATGAAAATTGTAGGGGGGATGGGGCAGGCCGATTCCGGGACGGTGATGTTTGAGGGTAAAAGAGTAAAAGGAGCGCTGGAAGTATTGATACCAGGGCATCCTGGTACGGCCTACCTGTCGCAGCATTTTGAATTGCGGAATAATTACCGGGTAGAAGAAATTCTCTCCTATGCCAATAAGCTCACCGACGAAGAGGCCGGAGAAATATATGATGTCTGCAAAATATCACATCTCTTAAAAAGAAAAACAGATCAGTTGTCTGGCGGAGAAAAACAGCGTATCGCCATAGCCAGACTGTTGATATCCTCTCCCAGACTGTTTTTGCTGGATGAACCATATTCCAACCTGGATATGATCCATAAAAGTATCCTGAAAAATGTAATCAGTGATATGGGCGAACGGCTGGGCATTACCTGTATGCTGATTTCGCATGATCCCCAGGATATACTGCCCTGGGCAGATGAGATACTGGTGATGAAAGACGGAGAAATTGTACAGCAGGGAACTCCTCAACAAATTTATAACCAGCCGGTGAATGAGTATGTAGCCGGATTGTTTGGTAAATATAACCTCATCACTCCCGGCAACGCCGCCATACTGGAAGGGTTGCCCGGCATTACGCTGAACGGTAAAAATATCTTTGTCCGTCCGGAAGATTTTAAAATTGTGCGTACAAAAAAAGATGCTGTCAGTGGTAAGGTCCTGGAGCTTAACTTTTACGGCAGCTACCTTGAAGCAGAAGTGGCGTTGGGAAAAGAAGTCCTGACCATTAAAACAACGGATACCCGGCTCAAAAAAGGCGCCACGGTAAACGTAGGTGTAGCACCGGAAATGGTGTGGTACTTTTAAGGCTTCATTCCCATAATGCTTTTGCCCGCAAATCCGTTATAGGGCTTATTTTTCAGCATCACCCAGGTTCTGTCGTAGGATACTGCGTAATGTACAATGACCACTATCGCGAGCCATAAACTTTGTTGCGGACGGCCCAGTACTCTTAATCCATATACCGCCAACCCAAACAATATCCATTCGAGGAGGAGTCTTAATGGCCCAGGAATGGCTATCGGCGCCGGTTTTGGATCATTGGGAATGCGGAAGTTGCCCCAGAGCACCGCCGCTATCAGTGGAAACCCCGCCGCCAGCACATAACGCAGCCAATCGGTGCCCAGGTGCCAGCCCCAGCAACCCAATACAATCAGCATAATGATTTCAAGTACAAAACGAACGGCAAGGTTGACGGGGTGAGTGTTCATGGTATAGTTTGTTTCAAATTAAATATTTTTCGATTAACTTAACGTCTTCTGGATAATTTAATTGTTATGAGAAAATTTTTGTTTCTTTTAGGGCTGGCATTACTGCACATCGGTGGGCATTTATGGGCGCAATCGCCGCAAGAGTATGAGAACGATATCCGTACTATTAAGCAATTCGACAAAATGTATGCACCACCACCACATCCTATCTTGTTTATTGGTAGCTCTTCCATCCGGAAGTGGGATGACCTGGAACGGAATTTCAGCAAGTACGTGGTATTGAACAGAGGCTTTGGTGGCGCCGAAACAAATGATGTGACGTATTATTCCAATGACATCATTTTCCCGTATGCTCCCAGACAGATCGTGATATATGTAGGTGAAAACGATTTACCGTCGGCTAACGTCAATGCAGATACGTTGTTGCAACGATTCAGGGTATTGTATGCCAAAATCAGGAGTGAACTGCCAACCATACCACTGATTTATATTTCTATCAAACCCAGTCCGTCCAGAGCTGCCTTTTTTGAGAAGGCTAAGCAAAGCAATGCCCTGATCAAAAGTTTCCTGGCAAAGGAAAAAAATACCACGTTCATAGACATCTACTCAAAAATGCTGGATAAGAACGGTCTTCCCCGCAAGGAATTATTCCTGGAGGATATGCTGCATATGAATAAGCAAGGGTATGCCATCTGGGAGAAAGTGGTACAGCCGTATCTGTTGCGTAACTAGTTATTTACGTGGCGGGGCTCAAACTCCAAAAGGTTGGGTGAATGGAAAAAAAAGTATCTTGCCGTTTGATTAATACATCTTTTATTACGCATGATACTGGATACACTGCAGAATGCCCATCTTTATTATCGCCTCGGCGTCAAATTTATCAAGGCATTTGAATACCTGGCACAAACGGATCTGGCTACCCTGGAAAAGGGAAAGTATGAAATAGATGGGACCAACATCTTCGCTATTGTAAATGAATATGATACTGTAGACGCGTCTACCGAACAGATGGAGTCGCACAAAAAGTATATTGATATTCAGTATATAGTGTCGGGGTCGGAGCTCATCGGGCATGATTTCCTGCAGGAACAAAAGCCCTCAAAGGCATATGATGAAACGGCCGACTACCAGCTGTTTGCAGAAAATCCCATGTTCTTTTCCCGGCTGGAGAAAGGGATGTTTGCCATCTTCTTTCCTACCGACCTGCACATGCCCAATATTAAGGTGGGTACACCGATGCCGGTGAAGAAAATAGTGATAAAAATAGCAGTTAGCTTATAGTTGCTGGCATTCAGCGTTTCTGAATACCCTTTCTGCAACGCTGAATGCTAACTTCCCTATTCCACTTATGTAATAGCTAATGCCAGATGAACAGTGAGCAACCAAATTTTTTCCGCGGGCAATTTGCTGCCGGAACCCCGGCAGACGAGGCAGGAGTACACGTACTTTTATGGAATCGTGTCCGTGAAAATGGGCAGGAGGCACTGGTAGACCTGTACGAATGCCTGTATTTTAATCTTGTGAGCTATGGTGTTCGCAGCTGCGGAGATACGGAAATTACCAAAGATGCCATCAATGATATGTTCCTCGAGATATGGGATCAGCGGCACAAGCTCCCTGAAGTCAGTAATGTAAAGTCTTACCTGTTTACTTACCTGCGCCGCAAAATATTTGCAGGCATCCGCCAGACTAAAAAATCCAGTGAAGCTGCAGACGCTTATGCCGATATCAGCGAACACCATGAACTTTCCTATGAGGAATGTATTGTAGCCATACAAACTTCTGAAGAAGTAAAACAGAAGATAAAGCGGGCAATGGCCACCCTCACGCCCAGGCAGAAAGAATTAATACAACTCCGCTATTTCGATGGCCTTAGTATGGAAGAAGTCAGTAAACGGGTAGGTATCACCACCAAAACCGCTTACAATACCCTGGGGACCGCCCTTAAAAGCCTGTCGGTGGAACTGATGGTGTTGATATTGATACGGCTTTTGCAGTAAAAAAACTTTTTTAAAAAAAGTTTCCGTTTTCTTGGGAATAAATCCCGGTTTCTTACACTACCTAGTATTAACAGTAACAATGGATCAACAATTTAACGTCGCCGAAGACTTCCTGTTAGATGATTCTTTTTTACGCTACTGTATGGGAGCCAATGAGCACGACATACTGTACTGGGAGAAATGGATCGCCGAAAATCCGGAAAAGCGCACTGCTTTTGACCGGGCCCGAAGGACATTTGATGTTGTTAATGGACAACAGGGCCGGCTGGACGTAGCAGTGAACCGATTCAGGTCCCTGTTACAGGATCATATAGACCAATCCACTACTGTAAATAATAAGGTGCGTCACCTGTACCGCTGGCGCGTAGCCGCGGCCGTACTCCTCCTGGTAGCAGGTGGAGCCGCCTGGTATCAGTTTGGCAACCGGCATACCCCTTCGCCGGCAGCTGCACCATTGGCACAACAGGATATATTACCAGGTGCTCCCAAAGCTAAACTGCTGCTGGGCGATGGCACAGAAGTACAACTGGATGCCATTCAGGGCAACGGGCTGAAAGAAAAAGACGGTACTCAAATTAACAAAGACAATGGGAAAATAGTATATAATGTAGCCGGTAATTCCAGTAATGAAATTATGTTCAATACTTTGTCTACCCCCAGAGGAGGAGAGTTCCAGCTGGTATTACCAGATGGCACCAAAGTATGGCTCAACGCTGCCTCTTCCCTGCGGTTCCCGACAAAGTTTGCAGGTAAAGACAGAACGGTGTACCTCACCGGGGAAGCATATTTTGATGTGGCACAAAACGCTGCGCAACCTTTTCATGTACAGTTGAACAATGGACTGAAAGTAGCTGTACTGGGCACTGCTTTTAATATAATGGCCTACGACGACGAGAATGCAGTGAACACCACACTGGTAACAGGAAAAATTAAAGTAGCACAAACAAATGGCAGCAGTGTGTTGCTGGCCCCTTCCCAACAGGCCGTACTGCCAAAAGGTAGTCAGGAGTTTGAGGTAAGCGAAGCAGACATAGATAAAACGATTGCATGGAAAACAGGTATGTTCGAATTTGACGACGATGATATCACCACGGTTATGAGACAGCTGGCACGCTGGTATGATGTAAATGTAAAATTTAATGGCCCGGTGCCGGATAAGCACTACACCGGTTCTATACGTAAGCAGTCCACGTTATCCCAGGCGTTACACATTTTAAAAACAGCCGGGATACAGTATACAATAGCAGGCAAAGAAATCATCGTTGAAGTAAAATAATAACACCAATCAGTATAAGGATGTAACAACCAGGATCTTCGTATAATGAATGCTTCAGGCAAAAAAAACCGGGAACGCGGCAACGTTCCCGGCTGAAATGTCTGGCGGGCATGTTATGCGCTTAATTTGACGTAAACAGCTTAACGCTCACCAAAAACTTAACAAATCTATGCTATTTAGACATGCTGGCAAATACCCCAACAGTAGGGTATTCGCGCAAATGCTGAAAGTTATGAAACTAGCTGCCTTTTTGCTACTGGTACTGGCTATGCAGGTAAGTGCTACCGGTTACTCGCAAAAATTAACCCTTAACATGCACAATGTGGCATTGTCTAAGGTATTCAGGGAAATCCGGAAACAAACCGGGTATACCTTTTTTTATAATACTGAAATGCTGGAGCAGGCAGATAAAGTATCTGTTGCCGTAGTACAGGCTGACCTGGAATACGTATTGGGCAAATGTTTGCTTAATAAGAAGCTCAATTACAGTATTGTTGATAATACTATTATCCTTTCTGTAAAAACAAAGGAACAAACTGAAGAGGCTCCGCAACCCGTGGCTAACATTTCCGTATTCGGTAAAATCACCGATGCCATTACACAGGAACCGCTGACCGGCGCCTCTATAAAGCTGAAAGGCACCACCAAAGGAGCCAGCTCAGATGCAAAAGGTAATTATACCCTGCAACTACCTGAAAATGGTGGTGTACTGGTCATCTCCTTTATTGGTTATGAAACAGTGGAAAAATCCGTTTCACAGGCCGGTGCACTGGATATTGCCCTGAAACCTAAAGCAGTGCAAACAGAGGAACTGGTAGTAGTAGGTTATGGTACCCAGAAAAGAAAAGACGTAACTGGTGCTGTTTCCTCCGTGAGAGTAGGTAACATCAGTGCAAACGTATCAAAAAATATCAGCTCCGCCATCCAGGGCCGTGTACCCGGTGTATCTGTTGAATCTTCCAGTGGCGCACCTGGTGCAGGTATGATCATTACCATCCGTGGTATGAGCACCCTCGGTAACAATGCCCCGTTGTATATTGTAGATGGTGTATTTGTAAATAATATTGATGGTGTAAGCCCCAATGATGTGGAATCCATTGAAATATTGAAAGATGCAGCTACTGCCAGTATTTATGGTTCCCGCGCCGCTAACGGCGTAGTCCTCGTTACCACGAAAGGTGGCCGCAAAGAATCCGTGCCCAAACTGGAAGTAGACACCTGGTTTGGTGTACAATCTGTGCCTAAAAGAATGAGCTTACTCAACGGGGAACAATGGACCAAACTGATGAGCGCCAATATCACCGGCATTCCCGCTTACGACAGCAAAAGTGCTAACTCCAACTGGCAGGATGCTATTTTCAGACAAGCTTTTTTAACCCGCACCAACGTAAATTTCAGCGGCGGATCCCAGAACTTTACCTATAACTTATCCGGTGGTTACCTGAAGGAAGATGGTACCATCATTAATACGAACTATTCTGCCGCTAATTTCAGGGTGAAAACAGAGTATAATAAAGGAAGATTGCGTGTTGGTGAAACAGTTATCATCAAAAGAGGAGCTACCCGCAACAACCCTGGTGGTGGAGATGCGGTGCACAGCATTGTGGGCAGTGCCCTGATGATGCCTGCTACCGTTCCCATTTACGATGCTGCAAATACGCTGGGTGGTTACGGCAAAAGGCCAACTTTTATGAAGAACCTGTCGAATCCTGTTGCCCGCCTGGAAAGTATAGACAATACTTCCAAAGACCTTTCCTTGCTGGCGAATGCTTTTGTAGAAGTAAAGCTGATAGAAGGACTTAAATATAAGTTCAATGTAGGGCTTACCGAAGCTCAAAGCAACTCCCGTACTTATACAGGCGCATTTGACGATGGTAACTCCGCTAATCCATTACCGGATCTGTCACAATCTACCAGTACCAATAACTCCTGGTTGGTGGAAAATACCCTTAACTATACGAAGAAACTGGGTAAACACAACATCGATGCATTGATCGGTTATACTGCGCAGAAGAACATATCAACAGGCTTCAGCGCGTCCCGTGATGATTTGCCAATAGGTACTTCCGTACTGGGCGCAGGTTTGGCTACCTCCCAGAGAAATGATGGTTCTTCCAGTACCAGCAGTATGGTTTCCCGCTTTGCTCGTATCATGTATTCCTATGATTCCAGGTACCTGTTTTCTGCTTCTGTAAGACGAGATGGTTCTTCCCGTTTTGCAACAGATTACCAATATGGTTCTTTCCCATCTTTCTCTGCCGGATGGAATATACACAATGAGCATTTCTTCTCTGGTATCACTCCTGTTGTAAATACCTTAAAACTCCGTGGTAGCTGGGGCGTACTGGGTAACCAGGAAATCGGTAACTACTTAACACAAAACAGCATTACCAGTGGTCTTAACTATGTACAGGGTGGTGTATTGTGGCCAGGGGCTACTGCCAGCGGCTATGCTTCTCCGATAGATTTGTCATGGGAAGAAACCAAGATTACCAACGTCGGCGTAGACGCGGGCTTCCTGGATAATAAATTGTTCGTCATTTTCGACGTGTTCAATAAGAAAACCAGCGGTGTTTTGCTAAATGTGCCTTTCCCGCTTTCAGTGGGTAAAACGGGTTCCCCTACACTTAATGCCGGCGTCATCGAGAATAAAGGATACGAAGTATCTCTGGAATACACTGATAAAAAAGGAGAATTGAACTATCGCCTCGGATTCAATTTCGCACATACTTCCAATGAAATGACGGCGATCAACATAGGCTCCGGCAGGCAGGAATTTGGTGGTATTTCAAGAGCAAAAGTAGGCTATCCTATTGGTGCTTTCTTCCTTATTCAAACAGACGGCATCTTTAATTCCAAAGAAGAAGTAGCAGCACACAGTAAAAATGGTGTACTGATTCAGCCTAACGCGCAGCCTGGTGATATCCGTTACATAGACTATAACAACGATGGTATTATCGATAACCAGGATGAACAGAATTTAGGTAGCCCGTTCCCTAAACTGAACCTGGGTTTATCTGCTAATCTCTCCTGGAGAGGTTTTGATATGAGCCTCTTCCTGGAAGCAGTTACCGGCAATAAAATTTATAATGCAAGGAGAAAGTGGATGGATAAAATGAACGAAGTCACGAATTTCTCTACAGATGTGCTGAATGCATGGACGCCTGAAAATCATTCCAACTTCCCACGTTTCACGTTATCTGATCCTAATAATAACAATCGCGAAAATAGTGGCAGATGGCTGGAAGATGGTTCCTACCTGCGTTTCAAGCGTTTGGAATTTGGATATACTATGCCTAAAGGTTTGACAGGTAGATGGGGTATCGACAAAGTAAGACTCTTTGCTTCCGGAGAGAACCTGTTCACTATCACAAAATATAAAGGCTACAATCCGGATATCGGTGGTGGTGCATTGGCAAGAGGTATGGACAATTCATGGGATGTATATCCGTTGTCCCGCACTGTTTTGTTAGGTCTGAATCTTACATTTTAATCGCTTAATTGCATTGCAACATGAAGAAAACATTTAAATATATAAGTGCACTCACGCTGGTACTGGCAGCAGTTGCTGGTTGTAACGAGAAAGAATTTCTGAAGCAAACCGATCCCAATAAAATTACGGATGCAACTTTCTGGAAAGATGAGTCCAGCGTAAGTGCTGCCCTGGGCGCTACTTACAGCCCGTTGCGCTCTTCACTATACGGGTACTGGGGTTCCTTCCAGGGCATCCAGGATGTTAATGCGCTGGGAGATGACGTATTTACGCTGCCCGGAGAAGAACCAGGTACCTGGGGGGTAGCTACCTTCTCCAACGATGAAAATAACGGTGATCTGAGCGGTATCTTCAGCAACATCTATCAGTGTATACATCGCGCCAACCTCCTGTTGTCGAAGATAGGGACTGTGAATATGAGTCAGGAGAAGAAAAACCTTTACGTGGCAGAAGCTAAATTTCTGCGTGGCTTATCTTATTATATCCTGGCTTCCAACTGGGGCGGGGTGCCGTTGAGAACCACACCGCTGGAAACGACCGATGGTTATGCTACTCCCTGCAGTACGAAGGAGGAAGTATGGCAACAGGTAGTGGCTGATCTGACAGATGCAAAGGCCGGGCTCCCGGAAAAACGTGATCCCAAAGAACTGGGCAGGGTAACCAGTGGCGCCGCCATTGCTTACCTGGGTAAAGCATATATGTTTATGGAAGATTATGCAAAAGCAGAGACTACTTTCGACCTGCTTTTCAAACCTCCCTATGCTTATGCACTCGTGGACAATTACGAAGATAATTTTACCGACAAAAATGAGAATAATACGGAATCGGTGTTTGAATGGACGTTTGCTCCCATAGGTGATCAGTACGGTGCCTGGAGTACAGAATCGCCTAATTCGCCGATGTACAACTACCTGCCGCAGTTCATCGGGCCCCCGGCTGGTGGCGGATGGTTTAAATATGTACCTTCCAATTACCTGGTAAAGGAATTTGTGAAAGAAAAACGCCCTGTGGGTGCTGATACCAAATTTGATAAAAGAATGTATGCTTCCCTGATGTGGAAACATTCCACACTGGGTGAAGCGGATGTGACCTGGTATGATGGACGGACCTTTGACCAACTCTGGATGTCTGCACTCTCCAAAACGGTGCGCCTGTATCCGGATACACCACTGGATACCACTACCAACGGTCGTTTCCTGATTAAGAAAGGTACCAGCGCATGGCGTAGTGTAGCAAACGCCGATAACTACTGGGGACCTACGCCTTCTACTGCTAACTACCGCGTGGTACGTTTTGCGGAAATACTGTTATTGCGTGCCGAAGCAGCAGCTCAAAACGGTAATAATGGCAAAGCCATCGACGACATCAGCAAAATCAGGGCAAGAGCCGGCCTTGCAGTTAAAACAGCAGCAGAGCTGCCTGGTAAACCGGAAATCCTCGCGGAAATTGATCATCAGAAACTACTGGAATTGTTTTTTGAACAAAACCGTGTTTATGATATCAGAAGATGGAATAAAAGCGCGCCCCAACTGGCAGCTTTGCTGACAGCGCATCAGAAACAAGGCGCCAACGTTTTCCAGGCGAAACACTTTGTTTTTCCAATACCAGCAGGTGAATTGAAGTCTAATCCCAAAGCAACGCAGAACGCGCTTTGGAAGTAAGATCCTGCGGATTTTGTCTTTAGCAGGATTATACTGATTATACTGATTTTTTAGCTTAAATAACTGACTATCCTTTCTTAGAAGACCCTATTTTATAAATATCACAATGCTAAAACAAATCATCAAAATCAGTATAATCAGCATAATCCTGGTAAAGACAATCGCCGAAGGCGATCTCCTTCGCTAAACACTACAAATGAAAAAACATTACCTCGTTTTACTCGCTTTCCTGATAGCATGCGCTGCCTGCCATCATCCGGATAAAAAAGCATCCTTGCCTTACTGGCTGCAGGACGCTTTTAGTCTGGATAGTATGCAGCCGGAAAAAATACCTGCCCGTTTTAAAGAAGGGTATATACTACTCAGTCAGCGCGATGAACCAGGTGTTTTATACCTGTTGAATGCCCGGGGTAGCGTGGTGTGGTATCACCAGGTAAAAGGGACCGGTTTTAAAACGGCGCACTTTACCACACACCAGACATTACTCTGCATTCTTGGCAACAAAGAATATGCGACCAGTTATGGCAACCAGATCATGGAGCTATCCTTCAACGGCGACACCCTGCTCAACCTGCAGAAAGGCCAGGCAGATTTTATTGCCAATGTACACCATGAAGTACTGCTCAATCCGGACAATAATATTGTGCTGTTAAATACGGTAGAACGGATGGTTGATCTTTCGTCACGGGGAGGCGGCCCGCGTGATACCGTACGTAGTGACGGGATCCTGGTGCTGGACCGCAAAGGACATAAGCTATGGGAGTGGACCGTGTTTGATGCCTTGGAACCAGCTGCCGATAAGGATATCATGAGTAATCGCCTGGACTGGATGCATGCCAATAGTCTGAGTTATGATAAAGACGGTAATTACCTGATTTCTTTTTATAACAACGGACAGATCTGGAAACTGGATGCCCGCAGCGGCAAAGTCATCTGGAAATTCGGACGAAACGGGGATTTCAGCTTCCCGGATTCCGCTGCATTTGATATGGGGCATGCAGTGCATATGAATGCTGAAAACGACCTGATGCTATTTGACAATGGGGTATCCCGTCAACAGTCGCAAACACTGGCCTTTCATCTGAACGAGGGCGCTAAAACAGCCACCGTCACCCTTCGTTCCCCCATACCTGCTTACCTGTTCAACGACAGAATGGGCAGCGCTTACCTGGTAGACCATAACAGCATATTGCAATGTTGTTCCAAAAGGAATACCGTATTGCTCACAGACCGGCAAGGGACGCCACTGTGGCGCCTGCGCTGTAATTTTATTCCCTACCGCGCGGAATTTATTTCCCCGGAGCAGTTGCCTTCTTTTATTGTTAATTAATTTTCAGGAAGATAAATACCTCTGCAGTTATGAAGAAAATACAGAGACTTGTTACCGGCGGTTTCGTCATGGCCACTGCTGCTATTGTTTTTTATTCCTGCCAGTCGAATGTAAAGAGCGCAGAAAAAGAGGAGAAAAAGGAGCCCGCAGTAACCGAGGCATTACTCCAGGTAGATTCCGCCGCTATTCCCAACGATAAATACGGCGAGGCAGTCAGATACGGTCAGGAACTGATGTATAATACCGCCTACTATATAGGCCCTGAAGGTATTAACGGCAAATACCTGGGCAATAAAATGAATTGTACCAATTGTCATCAGCAGGGAGGTACCAAGCCATTTTCTTTCAACCTCATGTTATCCCATGAGCATTATCCCCAGTACCGCGCCAGAGAAGGGCATGTATTGACGCTGGCAGAAAGGGTCAACAACTGCGTTACCCGTCCGCACAATGGTCGCCCGCTGCCACTGGACAGCAAAGAGATGGTCGCTTTCCTGTCTTATTTCAGGTGGATTAATAGCTTTGTACCCAAAGACAAGCCCTCCAAAGGCGTCAAAAACCTGGAGGTCACCCTGCCGGATGTAGCCGCCAGCCCGGAACGTGGCGAAAAATTATACGTACAACATTGCGCCCGCTGCCATGGCGCTGAAGGAGAGGGGCAGCTGCGTAATGATAAAGTTACTTATACTTATCCACCACTATGGGGCCAGTATGGCTATCAGCCAGGGTCCAGCATGCATCGGGTAATTAAGCAGGCACAGTGGCTAAAAGCCAATATGCCTTACGATAAGGCTACCTGGGATAAACCGTTCCTCTCTGATGCCGAAGCCATGGATATTGCCGCTTTTGTAAATGACGACAGCAGGCATCACCGTCCGGATGTAAAGAACTTCGACTACCCGCATATAGAAGAGAAGGCAATCGACTATGATAAAGGACCTTTTGCAGACACCTTTTCTACAGCCCAGCATAAGTATGGACCTTATCTGCCGGTGATAGATTATTGGAAAGGCAAAGGCTGGAAACCTTCTTACTGATTTGTGCTATTAGAAACAGAACATATTTCCTAGATTTAGGGATGCGTTCTGTTTTACTTACTTTATTACTGATGCATGTCTTTGGCAGCATCATGGCACAGCCACTACGTGTAGCCGTAGCCGGTGTATCTCACGGGCATGCTGCTTTTATATTGGGCCGGCCCGACAAAGGTGATATTCAGATTGTCGGCATCTACGAGCCGGACATCGCATTGGCGAAGCTCCGGGCTAAACAATACCATCTTCCCGAAAATTTATTCTATACCCGTCTTGATCAAATGCTGGATGCGGTAAAGCCCGCAGCAGTGCTGGCTTTTGGCGCTATTAAAGCACACCGGGAAGTGGTGGAAGCTGCCGCCCCCCGGCATATTCATGTGATGGTGGAAAAGCCCCTGGCCACTACCGTAACAGATGCCCTGTGGATGGACTCACTGGCACGCCGGTATCATATCCAGTTACTCACCGACTATGAAACCAGCTGGTATCCTTCCGTAGCTAAAACGTTTCAACTGTTGAACGACAGCAGTTTTGCAGGGCAGGTAAGAAAAGTAACCATTAATGATGGGCACCAGGGACCCAAAGAAATTGGCTGTGGTCCTGAATTTCTGCAGTGGCTCACAGATCCTGTATTGAACGGTGGTGGTGCACTGATGGATTTCGGCTGCTATGGCGCCAACCTGATGACCCACCTCATGAAAAATCGTTTGCCCGTATCCGTTACAGCAGTCGCCCGCCACTATAAACCACTGGTATATCCCAAAGTGGAAGATGATGCCACCATCCTGATAGATTACGGTGATGCGCAATGTACCATACAAGCCTCCTGGAACTGGACTTTCAGCCGTAAAGACATGGAAATATATGGCGATAAAGGATACCTGATAGCTGCTGATAAAAATACCCTGGTACAACGCAACAATGAACGCACACCTGCTATCACCAGGCATATAACGGCTACGGATATACCGGTATATGAAGATCCTTTCCGCTACCTCATCGATGTATTGAACGGCAGTATTAAAATGCCGGATCACGGTTTGTATGCACCTGCCAATAATGTGATCGTGGTACGTATCCTCACCGCAGCGAGGGAATCAGTACGTACTGGTAAAACGGTTAAATTCTGATTCATGGGTCCCTGGTTAGATATTTGTGCGCAATGTGGTGCCCGCCATCACCGCAAGGTTTCAGACATGCTGCTGCCGGAAGTGGTATGCGACAGTTGTGGGACTGTAAAAATTAATGCGCTGGAAACAATCGCGAAAACAACACAACTGCTGGCCAGGAATAACTGGTACGCCGGATTCGTGGATCTCCTTTTTTTTATAGAGGAACGACTGGGAATTGAGTATGAAGATGCTGATTTTCCTCACCCGTTTGTAATGGCAAAACAGTTGGTGACCATCACTGTATCAAGATGTGGGACCGCTGTTACCCCAACGGAAATTTTGCAGCTGATAGAAGAATTCGCCGGGATAGTCATCAGTGATCCCGACGCGCCACTGGAGCTATAATGCAATACTATCCGGGAAGCCTTCTCCCCGAATAGTACCCCTTTATCAATACCCGCTAATCGCTTTTTTATACCTGATCTGTGCCATCAGGTAATCGTATTGCGTTTTAATATATTGCTGTTCCACGGAGCTGATAGATCTTTCCGTTTCGAGTAAGTTGTTATAAGCAAAACTTCCCAGTGCAAATTCCTTTTGCTGTTGCTGATAAATTTTTTCAGAGAGATCATAATTCCTGCGGGTAGTCTGCATGTTCAACAATGCGTTGTTCAGTTCTGTGGACGCCTGTTGTATATCGAACAATACATCGGCGGTTTGCTGTTGCAACTGAGCAGTGGCCTGTTGTGTTTTAAGTTGATAATTCCGGATGTTATGCTGGTTTTTAATATTACCGGAGATAGGAATACTTATTTTCATGCCGGCATAGCTGAATGGACTCCACCATTCATGTTGGGTATAGTTGAAGTCGTTGTATAAATATTGCTGGGAATAGTTGGCCATGACCGATATGGATGGGATTGCAAATTGCCGGGCTTTGCGCAGCTGCAGTTGAATATCCTGTTGTTCCAGCTGCAGTTGTTTGATCTCGGTTCTGTTCAGATAGTTGTCATTTCCCGGTACGGCCGGCGTTTCATTGATACCTAGTGTATCCGTTAACGTTAGCGAGTCCGTAACAGGAATATTTACCTGGTATTTCAATCCGTTCATGGCGAGTGCATAATTCTGGGTGGCGCTCACCGTGGTGATTTTTGCATTTTCATAGTCCAGCTGGGCGCGGAGGTAATCTGTTTCAATGAGGGCGCCCTGGTGATATTTGCCGGCAGCCAGCGTATAATACTCGCGGAAGCGTTGTTCATCCTGGCTGGCAATATGTTGTTGCAACCCTTTCAGTAATACATTATAATAGGCGGTGGCAATCTGGATTTTGATATTGATTTCATCCGACCTGTTTTTTTCTTTTTGCAGGGCCAGATTATTTCTTGCAATTTTTATGTCGGTGTTAAGCGTGGGTTGTAATATTGGTTGCTGCAGCTCAATACCCAGTATGGTCGCGTTTTTAGCGCCGAGTGCCAGCAGCTCCGCTTTATCTAATCCTCCGAAACCGGGTGGAATAAAAGTGGCCTGCAGCTGGGTATTGTACCGGATATTTCCATCTGCGCCGATATCCGGCAACCATTCTTTTTTGCTTTTCTGCAAGGCATTATCTGCGAGGGTGATATTGTATTTGTTGGCCTGCATATCGTAACGATTGGCCAAACCCATATTGTTGGCTTGTTGCAGACTTACGTTGACAGGGCCGCCTGTTTGTGCACCGGCATTGAATGCAATGCCTGAAAGTATCATGAGAAAAAAATGTTTCATTGATTTGTATTTGTAAGTGGTGTCTGAATCCACCAGGTTAATGCGCATCTGTCACCGCGACAGGGACATTTGATTTTTTATACCGGATCATCAGGATAAGGGGGACCGCCAGCAACATAATCAATGCCACCACCATAAATCCATGATTGTAACTGACGAGCAGCTGTTGTTTGTTTAAAGTGGCATCCGTGAGCTGCCAGGCCAGTTGTGTTGACTCATCGGGTCCGTAGCCCTGGCTAGCCATGCTTTGGGTAAGACCACTGACATAGTCGGCGCTTATCGGGTTGTATGGATTGATGGCCGGGATCATATTGTTTCGCACAAATGCATTTTCATGACTGAGATAGATGTTCAGCAATGCTACGCCCAGCGCACCTCCCAGCTGCCGTAACATATTGGATAAACCAATCGCCTGTGCCAGGTCTTTACCATTAAGACCGGCGGTGGCGAGTCCCATTACGGGCATCACCATCATGACGGCGCCTACGCCGCGTATCATAAATGGCCAGAAGAAATTGCCGCTATTGGAATCAGGCGAAGAAAATGACAGCATGACCAGGTAGATGCAGGTACATGCTAATCCTATCAGGATAATGATTTTAGGGTTTATACCTTTTTCCATAGTTTTCTTTGCAATGATCATCCCGACAACGGTAACCAGCATACCCGGAATCATGAAGGCGCCGGTTTGTGTAGCCGTCCAGCCCAGTGATACCTGTACAAAGAGGGGGAAAATAAAGAGGGTGCCGGTCATGATGATACCTACAATCAGGTTCATGGTACTGCCCATGGCCAGGTTGAAATTCCGGTACAGACGAAGATTTACTGCAGGGTAATCGATGCGTAGTTCCCGGATTACAAAGGCCACCAGGCCAATAATGGAAAGGATAAAAAAGAAGGTGATTTCGTTACTTGAAAACCAGTCGGCGGTGGTGCCTTCTTCCAGGATATACTGGAGGGAGCCGATGCCGATGGTCAGGAAGAGGATCCCCCATACATCTATTCTGGGTTTGGTAATGCCGGGAAGGTCCTGCACAAATTTCCAGGAAAGGCTGGCCGCCAGGATACCAATAGGCACGTTCAGGAAAAAGATCCAGTGCCAGGAAAAGTTATCGGTGATGTAGCCGCCAAGGATGGGACCAAAAGAGGGGCCGAGGATGACGCCCAATCCGAAGATCACGAGGCCGGTAGTTCTTTCCTCTGGTGGAAAGGCGTCCATGATAATACTTTGGGAGGTAGATAATATACCACCGCCGCCAATACCCTGTATGAAGCGCCAGAAGACCAGCATCCAAAGATTGCCGGAGCAGCCGCACATAAAGGAGGAAAAGGTAAAGAGGGCTACAGAGGAGGTGAAGTATAATTTTCTGCCAAACAAGTTAGACAACATACCGGAGAGCGGAATCACGATAACGTTGGCAATACTATAGGCCGTAATGACCCAGGCTATTTCGGTAGTGGTAGCACCGATGTTGCCACTGATTTCGCGCAGGGATACATTGACCACGGTGGTATCAATCAGTTCGAGTACGGCACAGGAAATTGCGGTGATCAGCAATATCCATCTGGCGGAGCCGGTAGGATAAGTGATAGGAGGTAGTGCAGTAGTAGTCATGTTATTGGATATTAATCTTCACGAAGGCACTCAGGCCGGGAAAAAGGGAACTGCTTTTATCCTGTGTAAAGCGGTCAATGGCGATGCGGATGGGGAAACGCTGGGTGATCTTAATGAAGTTGCCCGTAGCATTGTCTGCAGGCAGCAGCGAAAATTTAGCGCCGGTAGCGCCGCTGAAAGAGGCAACGTGGCCACGGAGCGGAGCATCAGGATAGGCATCCAGCGTTATTTCTACCGGCTGACCGGTTTTGATTTTATGAAGTTCTGTTTCCTTGAAATTAGCCGTCACCCATAAATGCTGGTTATCTATCATCGCGCAGAGTGTTTGTCCGATGCTGATGTATTGTCCTTCTTTGATAGCGCGTTTCGTTACAAAACCATCAAAAGGAGCGGTTACATAGGCGTGGCTGAGTTCTTCCTGCGCGAGTTTCAGTTCAGCCTGTCGTTGTTTCACCAGTGCCTGGGTAGCGGATATTTGCTGATGTTCTGCTTTGGCCTGGGTTTGCAAACCAATAGAGGTGGTCATGGTGCTTTGTTCCCTGTTTATCGCTTTTTCATAATCTGCTTTTGCCAGCAGGAGTGTGGTTTTAGCGGCTTCGTGTTGTTCCTGTGTGGTGGCTTTGATGTTAAGCAATTGGAGGGATCTGTCCAGGTCCCTGTTGGCTTTTTCAAGATTGGCGGCAGCGGCGGCAATTGTTTGTTTGTCGGAGGCTGCATTTTGCAGGGAGGCGTTGGCATTTTGGCTACTAGCCAGCGCTTTCAGGTCTGAGGCGCTGAGGTTTTGTTCTGCATTTTCCAGCAGTGCCAGCGCTTGTTGTACTTTGGCTTGCAGGGCTACCGTATTCAGTAGCACCAGGGTATCACCCTTTTTCACTGGTTGATTATCAGTAAAGTGAATGGCATCTATATAGGCGGCTACGCTGGAACGGATGGTCACAATGTCACCGTCCAGTTGTGCATTGTCTGTGGAGGTAAAGGACCTGGATTTTATCAGGAAATAAATACCTGTACCTGCTGCAACCACGGCTATCAGGGAAATGATCAGCAGTCTTAATGGCTTCTTCTTCATGTGAATAGTTTGATCGTTAATTATAAAACCGAACGATTGGTTTGTTTTGTAAATGAAAAAATGATGATTGTAGAAGATGACTGGTATGGGATAGTGTTTTCATTCATACTATCATCTTCGGAACCCGGACATTCATTGCTGTTGGACAACAATTTGTAGGCACACGGATATCCGTACGGAAATAGTTCCGACCAGTCGGTATGTTTTTGAGTTTAAAAAAATAGAATCRTTATCGATTCCGTTGCAGAGGAAGAGGAGGTGTTTGTTTCCATCTTCCGTTACCGTTGTACTTTCCGCACCTGGTGTCTTTTGTAATTATGCTTTTATGGCGTTAAACAATCCATCCCAAAGAGGCTGTATTTCTTTGGCTACTTTATGCATTGAATCAGATACGATGGCGTTAATCCCAATACCATCACCGGTATAAATAAACAGTCTGGCAATTTGAATGTCTGTCATGGCAGACTTGATTTCTCCTTTTTTTCTGGATGTCTTTACGATATCGGTCCATGCCCGTAGTTCTTCTTTTTGCCGCTCCAGGTGTTCTGCTCTGAAATTTGGTAGGATTTTCAGTGCATCGAAAATGAGCATATAGTGATTCGTCGTAAAATCAGCTCCTATCATATATTTGGCCGTCTTCATCTGCTGCTCAATATGCGCGATATATTCATTATAAAAATCGCGCAGTGAGTCTTTCGGAAAAGAAGCGTATTTCACGGTCACTATATCTCCATAAAAATAGTTAATGACTTCTTCAAACACCTGTTCCTTGCTGCTGAAATAGTGATAGAATGCACCTTTCGACAACCCTGTTTCCGTTACTATCTCTTTCATCGTCACTTCTTTAAAGCTTTTCTGTAAAAAGAGTTTTAAAGAAGCAGTGAGAATAAGTTCTTTTGAATCATTCATAAAAAAACCGACCATTTGGTATGTAAAAGTAGCACTTTTTTTATTTCCGCCAAATTTATTTGCTGCTTACCGCAGGGGATGATGGGAGGTATTGCTGCCGTGAATGGTTATCAACAGCAGACCAGATGCGGATAAATAACCCTCACATTTCGCGGAGAACACTGGCATTTTCTATTATATTGCAGCCTAAATTTTTACCGCCCATGAAATCCGTTGTTAATTATTTCAACCTGATAGGAGAATTTACGAACCCTGCTACCTTTATATGGGGCGCAATTCTCACTGGACTGCTAGCTTTTATTGTTGCTCTGGTATTGATTATTTTGTTACGTAAACACATCCTGATTGACCGTTCCCATAAAGTACTCCGGTTCATCGCCTATACTTATTTTATCCTGTTGCCGCTGCTGGCAGGATTTTTTGGTTTTAAGTGGGGCTTCTTTAACAGTGTGCGAAAAGACATTAAAACGCATGCGGGCGTATATGCGAAGCATGTACCTTCTGTTTTTGATGAACAGGCTAACAGCGCAATACATAACCTGTTCGGTGCAAAGGAGGGGGGCGCTTCTTCCATTGCCGGTCTGACCTCCAACCAGCTGATAGATACGGTAGGAGTAGTGATATATGACGTATATGGCAAAACCCTGGAACAACGCGCCTCTCTGGATGGCGTACAAGGCAAGCTGGCGGCTTTCATGCTTCGTACCACCAAAGGAGCGGGTATTGCTTTCGTCATCAAAAAATATATCAGGAAATTATTGACGGAAAAGCTGGGACTTCATGAAGAGGTGAGCGCTGACCTGATGCAAACAGAAATCGCTTCCATCATAAATGGTGGGCTGTTTGTAAACATTGCCCTGATACAGGTAGATCATTTTCTCAAAGGCCTGCAAAAAGGCGTATTAATTACCTTTCTGCTCATTTTTGCTATCCCCTGTATCGAAATAGGCGTGGCCCATTACCTGCATCGTAAGCGTATTAAGGCAGTCCGGCAACCGGTAACTGCCTGATAAAATGGATGATATCTTAGTCGTTTTAACCGGCTAAGATATCATCCATTTTGTTTAGATAATATTTACCTGCCATATGAAAGGAAATGCCATTCAATTATATCTGTTTTAAATCCGGTTTTTTATCCGGCTGCGATCTTTTTAGCCATAAGAAATCGTAACTTAACTATAAGTAAACAGGATAGGCGTTAACGTTATTTCATGTCATATGAAAACAGGTACTATGAGATTTAGCTGTTTCAATATCATTGTCCTCCCCATCATCATTGTGTTATCCGCTGTCAGTGCTCAAGCTCAGCAGCCCGCCTCATTCAACAACACTTATCAGCTGTTAAGCCGGTTTATGGATACGGCACTCATCCCCATGAAAACCGGAGGTACCAGTCTTGCTTTTTCCTTAAAGGCCGAAATTGATCATGGTGAAATTACGAAGCTGGATTGTTCCACTAATGTGGCCGGAGATCTGAAACCACGCTTCTTTCGTTTGCAAGAGCTGGATATACGCTGGAATAAGTTTACAGGAAAGAGTGGGAAATATTATGTGATCATTCCCGTGTATTTTATAGTAGAACATGCTTCCGGGAAAATACAACTGAATTCAAAAACAGAATTTACCAACGGATTTTATTTCGATGACGGAGATCTGTTTGATAACAAGCCACTGAATAATTTCTTCTTCTTAAAACCTATCTACCTGCAACGCTACTTCTGATGCCGGCTTCGCATGTTGCAGTCTGTATTGCGAAGGCGTGACCCCTTCAAATCGTTTGAAAAATTTGGTGAAATTAGAATTGTCGAAAGTTAGTTTGTCGGCGATATCTGTAATTGTGAGCGTTGAATGCTGCAGCATCTTCCGGGCTTCGTCCATCAATCTCTTCTCAAAAAAATAACAGGGTGCATGACTGGTATRCAGCTTAATGGTATTACTCAGATGCACCGGGTGAATGAACATTTGACTGGCAAAGTCTTTAATATGATACATCTGATCAATGCTGCCATCCATGATCTGATCAATATGTTTGTTGACAGCTTCAATAAATGTAGCGGTAATTTCTGCTTTCCTGGATTGATATTTCTGAGGAAGTGCGGGCATGACTAAAAAGATAAGTAATAAAGGTACTAAATAAAAAAGCATCTATTTATCATGTTATAAAGGTCTTGTTGATTTTAACAATTCGAAAAGGTTACCTTTTCCTGCTTCGGCGTATAAAGTTTAAATTCTCCTGTTATGCGCCCTTCACTTTACTATTTAATGATCCCGGTATTAGGCATGTGTGCCTGTAGTGCCCACCATATGTCTCCGGAAGAAAAAGCCTACGCAGCTACTGCTGATTCCACCACTTTTTCCAATGACATCACCAGTATTAATTCCCCATCCAGAAAAAGAGTAAAGTCGGCAGATGCGCGATGCCGTGTCCCCAGCGTGTTTGAAGCCACATCAAAATTGGAGCGGCTGGTTACGAGCTTAGGTGGCGTAGTGGTGGAAAGTAGTTTGCAAAATGAGTCGGTGCAGCAATACCAGTTGCCTTACAGTACAGACTCTATTAAAAGTATTCAGCTGTATACACCCACCGCTAATCTTACTTTAAAAGTACCGGTAGAACGCCTGGACTCTGTAGACCAGTCACTCACTGCCATCGCCAGTTTCATAGAACATCGTGTCATCAAAGACCAGGACATGACGTTGAAATACATGGCCAACGCAATGAAGAATGAGCAACATGAAGTGAAAACGGCAAAAGAGGAAAAAGCCGCTGAAAGACGCGAGAAAATCGCTGCGAAACCTGCGCCATCCGCTACTGTAAATGTAAATACAACGGTGTCGCCTGCGAGCGAAGAAGCATCCCAGAATGCAGTCGCTTACCAGGATCAGAAAGATGATGCAGTAATAGATCGCAGAATAAATAACCTTGCGATTTTAGATGATGTAGCTTATTCTACGCTCACGATACAATTATATCAGCCACAGGTGACAGACGTACAGATCGTGCTAAACCCCGCACAGATCAGTCGTGCAGGGTTTGGTACAGAGTTGCTGACGGCGGTTAAAAATGGTGCAGAAGTACTCCGCAACATCCTCCTGTTTTTTGTGCAGATATGGCCTTTCCTGCTGGCCTTTTTGTTAGGCTGGATCGGCTACCGGAAGTTAATCCTGCGTAGAAGTTAAGAAAGATTCCAATACTGCATTAAACTCCGCCGGTAGTTCCATCATAGGAGCATGCCCGCATTTGGAAAGCATTACCAGTGCGGCGTTCGGCAGATAGCGCTTGAATTCCAGGGCCACGTCCGGCGGAGTAATTTTATCTTCTTCTCCCCATATCAGTAAGACAGATGTGGTGATATCCGGTAGAATAGCTGCTACATAATTACGCTGTGCCGACTTGGCCATTTTTATAATGTGAAAACATTTGCGGGCATCGGTGGTAGTGGCAAATACTTCGGCTACCAGTGCATCCGTAGCGGTAGCGGGATCGTAGAAAGTATAGGCAACGCGCTCTTTTATATAAGCGTAATTACTTCGCTTAGGATAACTACCCATACTGGTATTTTCATAGAGCCCGGAACTGCCGGTAAGAATTAATCTGGCTACTTTTTCCGGATACCGGTGTGTGTATAGGATGGCTACATGGCCTCCCAGCGAATTACCCACCAGGATTACGTTTTCCAGTTGAGCAGATTGAATATAACCAGCCAGGAACTTAACCAGGTAATCCAGGTTATCATCTCCATGCTGATCATAAATAGGCAATGGCGGAATGTGAATATCGAAGCGTGATTCAAAGTGTGTAACAACGCCCTCCCAGTTACTTAATCCGCCAAAAAGCCCATGCAATAAAATCATGCTTTGTTTCATCGTGTTTTTGATACAAAGCTATTGCAC
>NZ_JBFTSK010000032.1:0-83752 GCF_056399985.1 Chitinophaga sp. 01L420 | reverse complement strand
GGCAACTACTTCCTGCGCTCCATGCCGCAAAGCGTGCAGCAAACGGCTGCTACCCGCCGCGCATCCCGGCGCTTTGGCATCGCCAGCAGGAAAGGCGCTTTTATCCGGCATGCTTTCTACCCCCACCTGGATATCCATTGTGACGGCGCCCACATCAATCGGCTAAACAAGCTACTCATTGCTGCCGGTGATCATCACGAGGCGCTGACAGGCTTCCGCTTCAATCAGCATACCGGCGTAGATCGTTTCTTTCCAGTGGCTCCCCGGCTTTTGAGTAACGGAATCTTAAACATTCCCGCACAAACCATCGACGGGTATAAAGGCATTGCTGCGCTGGAAGTAAAAGTGATCGCAACGCGTATTGATTTTACATCACGCCGGGTGACAGGTAGCGAAACGATTACGCTCATGATAGACACCGATACCACTTTCCAGGAAACAAATGTTTCATTCGATGTACCCGGGGAAGGTTCACTGGTAGTCGTTTTCCAGGTAAGGGCTATGTACAAAGATAGCCCATCCAACAGCAGACGATATACCGCGGCCGATATTATCGCAGTGGCAGCGCCAAAGGCACCCAAACACGCCAATAAACGTAGGTACCCAAAGCGCACGAAATTGCTTCCCAAACTTATCTACACACACGCATATCCAGCTATCATTCAACTGGAATAAAGCCATCTTGCCCGGAGATATTTTGATGAATAATCCTTTTATACCTGCTTTCTTTCAATAGTACATCTCTTTCCGCAGCTACAGCCTGGCACTGAAGCAGCCCTGCTATTGCCATTTCTGACCTCCATCCCTCTTCTCATTCAATTTCACCCCGGTTATACATCCGGAACTCATCCCTGCATCAAGTCCACCTCTCCTGCACTGTTTCTATAGGTACTAAGCGGGTGCTAAGCATAGCATAGACGGATGCTCCATAATGAAGAGGTAATGTTGACTATAATGATGGGGGTGCTTTATGTACTATATCTTAACAGCGTATGAAGATAAAATTCCGCCCAAAACATCCGTGATACCCGCTTTCGGACAACTGGCAACCATAGATCTGTAGATTTCTTCCTTTATAGATTAACTAAACTTTATGCTTAAAATTTACACTATTCCCCAGGTTTACCGGCAGTTATAAAAAAGCAGCCGGGTACTGATTCCCTGTGGAAAAATGGGAGTGTTTTGTATACTTTATTTCCTTATCTTCACCATAATAAACCTCAAACCCCAAAAACGCTAAGCTGGCCTTAAACTCCAAACTGGATTATTTCTTAATACTTGCTTTTGTTATATCATGTTGTTCACACGTTATTGTATTGTATGCCTGATTTTTTACATCAGACACGATTCAGGTGACTGACAGGTATAGATAATGAGAACCCCAAAACATCTTAAAAGCTATTTATGGAAAACAATGCAGGGCCAATAAAAGCCGGTAGCACATCTTCTTCAAAAGGTGATAATTTTTCCATCAGTGTACCGTCAGTCAACCTTCCCAAAGGTGGAGGGGCATTGAAAAATATTGACGAGAAATTTGAAGTCAATGCGATGAATGGCACCGCCTCTTATTCACTTCCTCTGCCCATTTCAAAAACCCGCAGCGATTTTGCGCCTGCCCTTTCCTTAAATTATAATTCCGGATCAGGCAATAGCTGTTTCGGGCTGGGCTGGAGCCTTTCCCTTTCTGCTATTCAGCGTAGAACGGATAAGAAACTGCCGGAATATAAAGATGCAACTGATACAGACATTTTTATGCTTACCGGATCAGAAGACCTGGTGCCCGTGTTACAAAAAGATGCGCTGGATAACTGGCAGATAGATGAAACCACTTCTCCGAAAAAAGAACGGATAAGGCGTTACCGGCCACGAATAGAAACAGGCTTCAGCCGGATAGAAAGAATTACACCTCCAAACAGTACGCAGTTCTACTGGAAGATTACCAGTGCTGCCAATATCACCACCATTTATGGGCGCAGTAAACAGGCGCAGATAATCGACCCCCTTTATCCTGATAAGATCTTCAAATGGTTGCCTGAATTCAGTTTTGACGATAAGGGCAACTGCCTGGAATATGAATACGTTACAGAAAACAGGTTAAATGTAGCTTCACAATTGCATGAACAAAACCGCATCAATGGGCTGGCGGCATTCACCAACAGTTACCTGAAACGGGTAAAATACGGCAACACCCTTCCATATAGTGTTGACTCAACCGACCCTTATAATCCCGCCCCGCCTGCCAATCCGCAATATGTATATGAAATTGTTTTTGACTTTGGTGACCATAACGCCGATACCCCGCTGCCTGCCATACAGCAAGACTGGCTTGCCAGAGCGGATGCGTTTTCCGATTACCGCGCCGGTTTTGAAATCCGTACTTATCGCCTTTGCCAGCGTATACTCTTCTTTCACTACTTTAAAGAGCTGGGTAATAACATTGACCAGGAACCGGTGCTTGTACGGTCGCTAAATATACAATACCGTTATTGTAATAACCCCGCAGCCACCATACCTGAAAAACGCAATGCAGAAACAGATTATATCCTTTCCGTTACCCAATCCGGTTATAAAAAAACAGCTACCGGTTATACGAAAAAAAGCCTGCCACCCATTGGATTTACGTACCAGGAATTAAAATGGAATACCCTTGTTCAGGATGTACCGGCAGCCAGCAGGGCAAATGCACCTATTGGAATAGGAGATAATTATCAATGGCTGGACTTATGGAATGAAGGCATCTCAGGGATACTGACCGAACAGGCAGGTGGATGGTTTTATAAATCCAATCTGGGGAATGGTAATTTTTCCCGCGCAGCAGCGGTGATGTCCAGGCCATCTTTCACAGGGATGTTCAATGGAGGATTACAACTACAGGACCTGGAAGCCGACGGCAGGAAATTTATTGTAAGCCTGAAAGATCCTGTAAGAGGATATTTTGAATTGAATGACGAAAATAACGGATGGCAATCTTTCACCCCCWTCCCCCAACTTGCCCAGGTAGACCTGAACGATCCCAATATAAAATTCATTGACCTCAATGGCGATGGCCGGCCGGATATTATTATAGCAGATGAACATGTATTCACCTGGTATGGCAACCAGGGCATGATGGGATATGATTCGGCCGAACTGGCGCATAAACCTTATGATGAAGAGAAAGGTGCCGCCATTACATTCCGCGATCCGGAGAAAAGTATTTTCCTGACGGATATGAGTGGAGATGGCCTCACCGATATTGTACGCATCCGTAATGGAGAAATATGCTACTGGCCTAATCTGGGTTACGGAAAATTTGGCGCCAAAGTGAATATGAGCGATGCCCCGATATTTGATGCACCCGATATGTTTAACCCTGCTTATCTGCACCTGGCCGATGTAAGCGGTACAGGGGCCACTGACATTTTATACATTGGTAACGGCCAATGCCATGTTTGGCTTAACCTTAGTGGAAATGCCTGGAGCGACGATATTTCCATTCATCCATTTCCCGACGCTGCATTACCCAGCCAGGTAACAGTAGTTGATTTCCTGGGTAATGGAACAGCTACCATTGTGTGGTCTTCTTCCCTGCCAGGGTATGAATATGCACCATTCCGCTACATCGATCTTATGGGTGGCAAAAAGCCTTACATCATTTCGTCTTATGCCAATGGCCTGGGTAAAGTGGTGACCTGTGAATATACCAGCTCCTCCGTGTATTATTTGCAGGATAAGCAAGCGGGAACTCCCTGGGTCACCAGGCTCCCCTTCCCGGTGCATTGCGTAAGCAAATTAATGACCAACGATCTTACGTCAGGTATATATCTTACCAACAGCTATAGTTATCATCACGGCTACTATGACCATGCGGAAAGAGAGTTCCGTGGCTTTGGCAGGGTAGAACAAACTGATACGGAAGATTTTATGCACTTCATGCTATCTGCTGGCAGCAATGTGGTAGAAAAAGACCTGCACCAGCCTCCCGTAAAAGTAGTTACATGGTACCATACCGGTGCTTATATAGATGAAGCAAAAATACTCAACCAGTTTGCGCATGAATATAATAAAAGCCCTTTGGAATTTGACTTGCCTGCACCATTGCTCCCTCCCGGGCTCAATGCTATTGAAATCCGGGAAGCGCTTCGTGCCTGCAAAGGCATGATCCTGCGGCGGGAAGTATATGCGATGGATGGCACTCCTCTGCAACCATTCACTTACACCGCAGATACACACAACTGTCTTATTAAACTATTGCAACCCCGCAACGGTAATCAGTATGCAGCTTTCTATAATCATGAAAGCGAAGCCGCGAGCTTTTACAATGAAAGGAATCCTGCTGATCCGCGCATTTCACATACCTTCAACCTGGAAGTGGATGATTTCGGAAATGTATTGCAGTCGGCATCCGTAGTATATGGAAGAAAAACCGTAGATCCTTCTTTGCCAACAGTTGTACAGGAAGTACATGGCAGGCTCCATGTACAATATACCATCCATAGTGTCACCAATCATTTTGACGATCCCGGCACCTACCGGCTACCGCTACCTGCCGAAACAAAAACCTATGAGCTTACCGGGCTGTTGCCCCTTACCGGCAATGCTTTTACAGGAGCGGAACTGATCAATAATTTTTCTACCGCAACAGGGATAAAATATGAGGACATTCCTAACAATGTTTCTCTTCAAAAACGTCTTATTGAACAGGTAAACGCTATTTATCTCAACAATGATCTTACTACCCCTCTCGTTTTAGGCAATACAGATACGCTGGGATTAATATACCAACAGTACAAACTAACATTTACACCCTCCCTGCTCACCCATCTCTTTGGCAGCAATACGGTTGCTGTTAATAACCCCGTGCTCACCGGCGCAGGTTATGTACAGGCCGATGGGGTAAACTGGTGGGCTCCTTCCGGCATGCAGGTTTATCTTAACATGGGCGAAATGACAGCCAATGCACAGCAACGGTTTTATATGCCTGTTGCGGTAAAAGATCCACTCAACAGTGAAACCAAACTTCACTACGATCCTTATTTTCTTGCACTCACCAGCACAACAGATGCTGTACATAATGTGGATACAATAGAAGCAATAGATTACCGCCTGTTGCAACCTACCCGGCTAAAAGACAGAAATGCCAATATCAGCGAAGCGCTGTTGGATGAATTGGGAATGGTGATAGCTACCTCCACTTATGGCGAAGAAGAAGATGGCATGCATGGCGATAAACCCCTGAGTGGATACTCCATCATTGAACCGGCTAACCTCGATGAAGTAATGACCAACCCGCTTAAATTTTTACAGCAAGYCACCTCTTTTTTTTACTACGATCTTAATGCCTGGGTAAACGCCGCTACGCCGGTATGTTTTGCAGGAATAGTACGTGAAACACATGAAAGTGAACTGCAGGTGGGAGAAAAAACCCGGGTATTGCTAAGCGTAGGATATAGCAGTGGCCTGGGCCACAGCCTGCAAACAAAAATACAGGCTGATCCTGGTAATGCCCTGCAATGGTCCGGCAATTTACTGGTTACGGTAGATACTAGTCCCGATCCCCGTTGGATAGGTAGCGGCAGAACTATTTTCAATAACAAAGGTAATCCCGTTATAGCATATGAGCCCTTCTACAGCACTACCTACAAATATGAGCAGGAAGCGGCGCTCGTGGAAATTGGCTTTTCATCTATACATTACTATGATCCTTTGGGTAGAAATATCCTTATCAGGCATCCCAATGATACCTTATCACGCGTTGAATTTGATGCCTGGCAACAACTCACCTGGGATGAAAATGATACGGTGCTGGAAAGCGGCTGGTATACTGCGCAGGGCAGCCCCAACCCACTTGGTCCGGAACCGGTAGCTCCTGCTACCCGTGCAGCATGGTTGGCCGCCAAACATGCCAACACACCTGAAAATACCTACCTGGATACACTGGGAAGAAAGTTTTATACCATCTCCAATAATGCCGGTGATGGAAACTATGCCACGCAAAATATACTTGACATAGAAAACAATACACTAGCTGTGATCGATGACCGGAACAATATGGTAGTGCAATTCCATTACGATATGGTGGGCCGCAAAGCATACCTGCATAGTATGGACAAGGGCGAAAAATGGACATTACTGGATGTGGTAGGAGCTCCGGTTCAGGAGTTTACCAATAATACCGATAGCCTGGGCAAACCGGTTAGTCTTCTTTTCCGGCACGAATACGATGCGCTGCACCGCCCTACCAACCTCTGGTTAACTTCTACTACTACGATGGGTAGTACACTGAATAATATCGCCGTTATTGTGTACGGTGAAGGGCAACCGAATGATATGCAACTGAATTTACGGGGCGCGGTTTTTCAACAGTTCGATCAATCCGGCCTGTTACAAATGACCGCATATAATTTCAAAGGCAGCCTGAAAAAGAATTTCAAACAATTCACCATCGATTATAAGCATACCATCAACTGGAATGTAGCCGATAAAAACACCCTCTTAAATACAACAGAAACATTCAATACCGCATTAAAATTCAATGCCACCAACCGGCCTGCAGAACTGAGTACGCCTGATGGCAGCAGGATAATGACAGCATATAACCTGAGCGGGCTGCTGAATAAGGTGAATGTATGGATCAGCTCTCAGCTCACCACCGAACCGTTTGTACAAAGTATTACCTATAATGCCAAAGGACAACGTGACAGTATTGTATACGGCAATAACACCGCTACCAGCTATACTTATGAGGATACCACCTACCGCCTTATACGGCTCCTCACTACCCGCAATGCAGGGGCAGATATACTACAGGATCTGAACTATACTTATGATCCGGTAAACAATATCACCCAGATCATTGACAACGCACAGCAAACTGTTTTCTTTAATAATGCCAAAGTAGATCCCGGCAATAAATTCCAATACGACGCCATCTACCGGCTCATCTATGCAACGGGACGCGAATATGCAGGGACCAATGCAGTTGCCGACCAGTTCGATTCCGACAAAACAAAAGATGGCGGCGGCAACAGGCTGCTGCTGAAAGGTGACATGAATGCCATGCAAAGCTATGAGCAGCTATATAGTTATGATCAGGTAGGTAATATGCTGGAAATGATCCACAATGCTGGTAATGGCGGATTTACCCATCGCTGGACCAGGCAATTTACCTGCCACACAAAAGATAACCGGCTGGAACAAACACAGGTAGGTGCTCCTGTTACCAATTATAGCTATGACCTGCATGGGAATATGCTGCAATTGCAAAACGCCAGCTTTGCCCTTGACTGGGATTTTTTTGATCATCTCCGGAAGACAGATTTAGGCGGTGGAGGTACGGCCTATTATGTGTACGATGGCACCGGACAGCGGGTACGTAAAGTGATCGAAAACGGTGCACTTATAAAAGAGCGCATCTATCTCGGAGCGTATGAACGCTACCGTGAAACACAAGGCAATACCTTACAGGTGGAACGGGAAACCGTGCATGTAATGGATAATACCCAGCGCATTGCCATGATTGAAGTACGTACCAAAGGCAATGATAATGGACTGCTTTTTCTCATTCGTTATCAATACGGCAATCATCTTTCAACTGCCTGCCTGGAAACTGATCAGTATGCAGCCATTATTTCTTATGAAGAATATTATCCGTTTGGCAGCACCTCCTATCAGGCAATGGACAACCTGACGGAAACGGGTAAGCGTTACCGTTATACCGGTAAAGAACGGGATGAAGAAAGTGGCTTGTATTTTCATGGGGCCCGGTATTATGCGCCCTGGCTGGCAAGATGGACGGCAGCAGATCCTATTGGGATAGAAGCCGGCATTAACGACTATGCATACGTAAAAAACAATCCTATAAAACTGCTGGACCCCAATGGCACAGACGATAAGCCCGGAGTGCTGAGTACAGGCCCTAACGGCGAACCGGTATACCAGTCTACAGGCGACCAGGCACTGAAAGATGCCGGCAAAGTAGCCAAAGCATTAGGCGATGAACTCCTGAAACAGGATTTTGTAAAAGAGCTGAAAAAGAAATTCATTGATCCCCAGTTGGAAAAATTAGGTAAAGACGCCAAGAAAGAATGGTCGGAAAATAAGGTAAGCGTAGTGATCGGAGGAGTAACAATAGTAGCTCCGGCATTAACAGTGCTGGTTCTTCTTGCTATTCAAAACAACAACCTGAATGTTCCGATAGTAGGCGACGTTCCTACAAGGCAACTGGTGATGGGACTGGCCGGCGCTGGCACACAGGCGCTCTCAGAAGCCCTCACCAAAGGTCACCTGTCTGTTAACTTTGGCTATGAAAAGAAAGATGGAGCCGACGTTTACAGTTTCGAGCTGAAAGTGACTGCCGGCGATACTTCGGCTAAGCCGGAGGACAATACAAAGAAAGACAGTCCGGCTAAAACCAGCGGCACCCCATCGGCTGGCGCCCCTACCGGGTTACCAGACAAACCTGCTGCCTCCGCCAGCCAGAAAACTACGCCAGGTGCATCATCAGGTAGTGGTGCTACTTCGGTGACGCTATCCGGAAAAATAGGCGCAGGCTATGAAGGTCAACTCAAAGTTTCCACGCCAACCAGGCTGGGAACCCTTGACCTCAACGTTGGATTAAAAGCCAATCAAACAGGGCAAAAGAATTTTACCGCCGGTATAGGATTGGGCTTGGGTAACAACGTAAAACTTACCGGCTCAGCTTTCATTGGGGCCCCGGCAGCAACTGCCATTCCTTTTGATCCGAGATTCAACGACAAAGCTAACCTGGGATCCCCCCTACCGCCGATGCCACCCATGTCGGGAAATGGAGGAGTCATTACAATTATAGGACGTTTTTAGGCACCCCATCATATGCTTTCATTTAAAAACCCTTTTCATGGAAAAGACATTTTCAGCAGCAGCTACCACCGCCAGCAAAGTGTATGGCAACGTAAGAGATAAATACCAGCAACCGCTTGCCAATGTTACCATTGGCGCTTTTGATAAAGACATCCGAAGCGAGCAGCAGTTGGGCCGCGTGCAAACAGATGCTAAAGGATATTATGAAATTAGCTACACCCCAGAAAACTTCTCCTATACGGATAAAAATGCCGCCGATGTATTTGTGCGACTCTATGATGCAAATGCCGCCATCCTCTATGAATCACCGGTTACCTTTAACGCAAAGGCGCAACTGAATATTGATATTGACTTAAGCGGACAGGCTTTCCGGGGGAGCTCTGAATTTGAGCAAATGCAGGCAGGCATTATTCCTTATACCGGACAACTAGACCTATCTGCTCTTTCAGAGAATGAAAAGGTAAAAGACATCAGCTTCCTGATCAATAAAACAGGGTTGCCGCAGGATAAGATCGAAGACTTTGCCATGGCTTACCGTTTCTTTAGTTTAACCAAGGTAGAAGCGGCAATTTTTTACGGGCTGCTGCGTGAAGGACTGCCCGGAAATACACTTAGCAATACCCTTTCCCATCTTACCAATGATGTGTACGAGCCACAACTGAGCTTTATACTCGATGGGCTCATGCATGAAAATATAGCCGTGCTCCTCAATGGTATTAAAAAGGCCGTGAGTGATAATATTATTGCCTATCGCTTCCTGGCCAACCTGGACGGCTTAAAAAAACAACTGACGGCTGCCATACAGGAATATAACAGATCACATCCTGTTACCGGCGACCCGGGCGCCATATTCGCTAAATTACAGATCGCCGGCCTTAGCAAGGAAGATTCAGATGAGTTCATGACCAGCTATTCAGCACATCTTGGCACCATCGATCAGTTATTTACCAACCTGCAAACGCATCCCAATCTTGCCCGTCATAATGACAAACTGAATGCCGTTTTTCAGCTCAGCGAACTTACCGGCGGAAACATGACCCTGACAACACATCTGATAAAATCAGGCATGATCACACAACCGGATGATCTCAAAAAACTGGCACGCTATAACAGCGAAGACTGGGAAGCTATCCTTTCCAAAAAAGAAATAGCCAGTGGTTTATCTGCTACAAAACTGGAAGCTAATTTTACCCGCAAATTCCCGACTGCCGCCTTTACGGCCCGCCTGGAGAAAGACAATAATTCTTCCATTTCCCATGCTGCAACTATTGCCGGCTTTTTAAATGCACATCCTAACTTTGATCTCTTACATACCAGGATACACCAATTTGCCAAAACACATCCGGCTTCTTTTTCTTCTAAAAACATTACATCAGACAAAAAAACGGCCTCCCAAACCAACCTGGATGCTACCACATTTGCGGATCATTTGAAAAGAGTACAACGCGTATTCAAGCTGGCACCTACCTACACCGCCACCGCTGCTTTATTGGAAGACAATATTCATTCGGCATCCCAGATATACCAGATCGGCAAGGATAATTTCATCCGTCAGTATGCCGGTAAACTGGATACCAAAACCGCCGATGATATTTTCCAGAAGGCCACCCAGGTGCATAGCCAGTCGCTGGCCTTTGCTACTAATATCAAGTCGTTGTCTGACGCCTCGCTACTTAAAGTATTTCCTGATTATAAAAAATTATACAGCAGTCTGACAGCAGAAATTCCTGATCTGGTTACCCTGTTTGGCAACGGGGACTATTGCGAATGTGATGAATGTAACTCAGTAGGTGGCGCTGCCTCTTATCTCACTGATATACTGCATTACCTGGCCAAACGCAACTCCAATACTATCGGTGTTTCAGCAAAAGACTGGCTACTGTTGCGTCGTCCCGACATCGGCGACATCGATTTAAATTGCGCCAATACAAACACAGAAACCCCTTATATAGACATCGCCTGTGAATTGATGGAAGATTATATCAATCCTCCTGTTATTTCACTGGCCATCCCTCCGCTAAAAAAAGGCGTTATCGATAACAGCACCTATACTTCCATCTCCGGCGGATTCAAAGCAGCTGGTTTTGAAAATGTAAGCAACCTGCTAACAACAGACGCAATGGTATCTGATATGTATAGCAGTATACGGTTTGATGGTACCAATAAGATGACGGAAACACATTGGATCATCCGCGATAAACTGGTAGTGCTGAAAGCCACACCTGCCGGCGCCAATGTCAATATACAATTGTTACATCAGACCTTGCTCAGCAGGGACGAAATCAGTGCCAATCCTGAATATATCAATCTACCCGTTTACCAGGATAACATCGCAAATGGCACCAAGGGTATATTGAACAATGCCACGCGTCCATTTGCATTACCATTTGATTTGTTTGAAACGGAAGGGGAACTTTATCTGATCAAGCTGGGCATCAATAAATATGACCTGATAAAAACATTCAACAAAGAACATGATATCTCCGGACCACCGTCCAATGGTGATTTGCAGGTAGCGTATGCATACCTTGGTATAAATGAAGCAGAAAGTGCGCTGATCTTTCAGCCGGATACTACTCATCAAACCACCTATTGGGGCCCTATGGCGGCGGGAACCAGTGCAGGGATAAAAGATTTTGAAAAAGCTTCCGGCCTCGCATATACGGATATACTGTTATTACTCAGTCAGCCATTTATCAATCCGGGTCAGAAGATCGTTATAGAACATAAAGACCTGTCATGCGATACATCCACCAAACATATCATTCACCTGTCGCCGGATGCGTTTGACCGCATCCATCGTTTTCTCCGCCTCTGGAAGAAAACCAGCCTTTCCATGCCTGACCTGGACGCCATCATCCGGTCTGTGGTAGGAAATGGAAATATTGACACTCCTTTTGCGGTAGCCTTGCATCATTTTCTGCAGCTACAGCAGGCATGGTCGCTTAGTACGGCACAGTTACTTACTTTTTATCAGGACATTGATACTGCAGGAGATAACAGCCTGTACATCCAGCTTTTCCAGAACAGATCGATCACCAACCCCGTTAATCCTGATTTTTCCATTGCCGCGGTTACTGCAGGGACTACGGCGATCACCACGCTGCATGAGGCAGTGATTACTGCTGCTACCGGCTTATTACCGGAAGACCTTCACTTGCTGATTAGCCGTACAGACGGAAAATTATCACTGAAGAACCTGTCTTATTTTTACAGGGTTTACTTGCTTTCACAATCCTTGTCTGTTCCTGTTGCCAGTGAACTGGATGGATTTGATCTTATCAATATTGATCCATTCTCCAGCCCGGTGTTTACCTCATTATTCAAAGAAAAATTTACCGGAGTCGCCAATGCTGGATTTACAATAGACGAACTCAATTATGTGCTTCGGCATCAGGACACTGCGGATAATACATATATAGCCAGCACGAAACAAATTTCCGCCTCGCTTGCAGCATTACAATCTTCGTTGTTGCAAGTAGCTGCCACCACGACTGTTTCTCCTGATCCACAGGGCGCCTTGCTCACCAAATGGCTCTCTGATCCTTTATTGAACTGGGACCCTGGTATGGTGAATAAGCTGTTGGATATACTGAACACAGCCGACGATGTGGAGTATGCACAGAAAATTGTTAATGCTGCCAATTTCTTAAATAACCTCAGGGTTCAATATAATACAACTACTATCATTGCTACCCTGCCCACACTACCTGTTTTCAGCGCGGGCGATCAAACAATCTGGGATAGCTATACAGCGCAGGTAAGCTATGACAATGCCGCTAAGCAACTGGTGTGGCATGGGTATATGAGCGCTGCAGATCAGGCAGCCCTGACAGGGCTGCTGAGTGGTACCCCTGAATTTAAAAACGCTGTTAACAATGTATTTGGCCAGTCTTTACTAACAGATAATACGCCGCCTAATATTTTCATTCATACTCCTGCCGACCTGGCCACATTAACAGCTATTACCTGGGCTGATGTTGCAAATAGGTTTGCTTATTTCCTTCAAATTATTTCGCCGGTGTACAACAGTATCCGGCAACAACAAACCATTGCGGCGCAGCTCACCACCTGGTTCAGTGTGGCCAAACAACTCACGGCACAACTGATGCTGTCTATCTCCAATATATTTACAGTTTATACCAACAATGCCTTTATTAATAAACAGCAGGACCTGACGCCCACCAACTACCCGGCACAGTTTAATCTGTACCTGCAACTGCAAAAGATCTGTTTCCTGGCTGTTAAGCTCAAACTATCAGTAACAGACCTTCAATGGCAACTTGCACATGCTGCTGCTGCCGGCAGTCTCGATTATTTGTTGCTCCCGCTGGTGGCCGTGCCGGGCGCTGTAACAACTTTCGTTCAATTCGAAGCCCTGGTCTGCATCTTAAAATTTGCGCAGCGGCATCCGCAAAAAACATTGGATGCTACCGTTACGCCTTCGCTTACCCTGTCTGTATATGATATACTGCTGGATGCCATCAGTGCCAAATCCATCGCTGCCATCGAAGCAGATCTGGTGACGCTTACCGGCTGGAATCAGGACGATCTTAAAAAGCTTGTAGAGACGCCTGATTATTTGAACCTGGCAGCTCCTGTTGACTTTACCTCTCCGTTAATCCTGTCGCGCCTGGATAAATGTTTTTCTGTTCTATCCACGCTTAATATCGGAGCCGACGACGCGATCGCCTGGAGTAAGCCTTCACTCACTTATGATGATGCCGTGAAGATTGTACAGACGTTGAAATCTAATTATGCTGATGAAGACTGGCTTCCTGTTAGCCAGCCATTACAGGATCAGTTGCGGGAAAAGAAACGGGATGCACTGATTGCTTATCTGCTGGCCAATCCGGGTACGCAACACTGGGCTACAGATGCAGAGCTATACAGTTATTTTCTGCTGGACGTGGAAATGTGTGCCTGCCAGCCTACTTCAAGGATCGTTCAGGCCACTAACTCAGTACAGCTTTTTGTGCAACGTTGCTTCCTGGCATTGGAACCGGCTGTTACAGTGGATGTAGCAGTAGATAGCGATTGGAGCCAGTGGGAATGGATGAAGTTTTACAGGTTAAGCCAGGCTAACTATAAAGTATTTCTCTATCCTGAAAACTGGATAGAGCCCGAGCTGTTGCCTGTTAAATCGTCTTTCTTCAAAGACCTGGAAACTAATCTATCGCAAAATGAGGTCACCGGTCCCAATGTAGAAGATGCCTTTATGACCTATTTGCACGGACTGGATAGCGTAGCCCGTCTTGAAGTGAAAGGGATGTGGTATGATGATGCCGGCAAAACACTTTATGTAGTGGCACGAACTTATGGTGGTGATCCTAAAATATATTACTTCCGGAAGTTATCGATAGTGGAAAGATTGTGGACGCCGTGGGAGAAAATTGACCTGGATATTAACAGTGATCATATAGTGCCTGTAATGTATAATAACCGGTTCTATCTTTTCTGGGCTGTTTTTACAGAGAAGTCAGATCCACCTGTCAGTTTGGATATCCCCGAACCCAAACAATCTGGTTTCCCTTTGCAGCCGGCTGATAAGGACTGGTTAATACAAATGGGATACAGCGAATACCGGCAGGGTAAATGGATGCCTAAAAAGATTTCTGCCTATGATGATAGTGGCATGCTCACCGTTCAACAAAATTCAGGAGTCACCCTCTATCACCCATACAAGTCATCCTTCCTGTTTACCCCCCTGGATATGCCGCAGATTGATCTGGTAGCGCTGGTGAAACAATACGAGGCAGGCAACAAAAAGCAAGACCTTGCCCAGTTCCTGCTACAGGCCATAGAAAAAGCACTTTCAAAGAACGGGGATCTTATCATCAATTGCTATTATACAGAGTCTGATCAGTCCGGAAATCCTTATTATAATTACAAGGGGTCATTTAAGCTGGATCCCTGCAGGGGCTATCCGGAACGTGTACATGCACCTGTCGGCATCCATCCATGGCTGTTTGACAACAGTGCCCTTCAAAACATGCTTGATGGCGAGCAAAGCAACCATGTATTGTCTTTGTCCAGTGTTCCCATATTAAACAATACGCCTACCGCGTTTAGAAATGTGATCCCCTTCCAGATGGGCTTTCTGGACAGGTATATTGCCGTTCTTTACGAACTGCTGGGCACAAGTGGTCTTAAATTCGCTAGCAACGAACGGGTAATAAAAGTTTCCCTGGGTACTTTCATGTCTTATTTTTATCAGGATGGCAGCCGCACTTATTATGTAAGGCCCGAATTGACTGATAATGGCAACTTTGAATTTCTGTACAGCGATTTCGAAGATCTTTTCTTTGCCATCATAGAGCAGAACACAGCAAGAATCAATGAGATCATGTCTACTGTTCCCAAAAACTCGCAGTTTTTTCTGATGCATCATTATTTCAATTTCTACCATCCACTTGCCTGCTATTTCATGCGGGTATTATTTACCAAAGGTGTTGATGGTTTGATGAGCAGGGATACACAGCTCAAAGGTGATGTGGCTTATGATAGCAATCCGGATAAATTTAATTTCAAAGATTTCTATAATCCTTCCGCCCTTGTTTACAACGATGCCCTTAATCCGGCGAGCTATCCTAATGCGCTGCCCAATCCGGTAACAGACCTCACGCCCGGCTACCCGAGAGAGGATGTCGATTTTAATCCGGAAGCAGGCTATTCTCTTTACAACTGGGAACTGTTCTTTCATGCACCCCTGATGATAGCAGAAAGACTTGATCAGAACCAGCAATTTGAAGATGCAGATAAATGGTATAAATATATCTTCAATCCCACCGATACTTCTGCATTTGCATCACCAGACAAATTCTGGGTCACCAAACCTTTCTTCATCAACGTAAATGATAAATATAATAAGCAGTTGATTGATAACATTTTGTTGGGTGTGAATGCAGGTGATCAGGACCTGGTAAAAGATGTTACCGCCTGGCGTAATAATCCTTTCCAGCCTCATCTTATTGCTTCCTACCGTACAGTGGCTTACCAGAAAACGGCTGTCATGAAATACATTGATCACCTGATTGCCTGGGGCGACAACCTGTTTACACAGGATACCATGGAATCGGTGAATGAAGCTACCCAATTGTATTTGCTGGCCGCACAGATTCTGGGGCCAAGGCCGGAAACGATACCCCCTGCCTACGAGCGTCCTGTAGATAATTACTATCAATTGGAACAGAAGTTAGATGCCTTGTCCAATGCAATGGTAGATATTGAAAACCTCATGCCTCTACAAACAATTATTGGTTATGATGGTGTGAAGCCGCAGCCCAAAATGCCAACTTTGCAGACCTTATATTTCTGTTTGCCTGCAAACGATCAGTTACTAGGTTATTGGGATACCGTAGCACAGCGGTTGTATAACATCCGTCATTGCCTGAATATTGAAGGCGTTTTCAGTCCTCTTTCCTTATTTGCACCTCCTATCAATCCGGGATTACTGGTACGTGCTGCCGCGCAAGGCCTTGACCTTGGAAGTATCCTCAATGACCTGAACAGTCCCCTGCCATTCTACCGGTTCCAGGTGATGATTCAGAAAGCAACAGAATTAACCGTAGAGGTAAAATCATTGGGAGCATCTTTGTTAGTGGCGCTGGAGAAGAAAGATGCGGAAACATTGTCGCTCCTGCGTTCTGGTCAGGAAATAAGTGTGCTGAAGGCAGTCATGAATGTAAAGAACAAACAAATCACGGATGCTCAGATAGCACTTGACAACCTTAATAAGCAGAAAGAGCTGATCACCATCCGGCAACAGTACTACCAAAACCTGATAAAATCCGGCCTTAACACCGGCGAGTCAGTAGCGATAGGGCTCAATACAGCATCTACTGTTATTGATGCAGCCATCGCCATCGGCTATGCCTTATCTGGCGGGTTAAAACTGGTGCCCGACTTTATGATAGGGGCTGCTGGTTTTGGAGGCTCCCCTACTGTTACTGCGCAAACAGGTGGTACCAGTTTCGGAGACTCTGCAGAAGACGCCGTGAAAACACTCTCCTCTATAGCCACCGCCCTGGATAAAGGTGCGGCTATTGCCAGTACCCTTGCCGGGTATGCACGACGCAGCGATGAATGGCAATACCAGGTAAACCTCGCTACCAAAGAACAGGAGCAAATTGACAAACAAATCCTGGGAGCACAAATTAAACTGGATATTGCCAATACAGAAGTCACCAACCAACAATTACAGATCGATAATGCGCAGGTTTCCAATGAGCTTATGCACAGCAAATTTACCAATGAAGACCTGTATAACTGGATGATCACCCAGATATCTACGGTGTATTTTCAAGGATATAACCTGGCTTATGCAACGGCTAAAAAAGCAGAGCAATGCTTACGGTATGAGCTGGCATTGACAGATTCCGCCTATATCCGTTTTGCCTATTGGGACAGTCTGAAGAAAGGATTGCTAAGCGGAGAACAACTGATGAATGACCTGCATCGTTTGGAGCTGGCTTATTACGAGCTGAATAAACGGGAATATGAATTAACCAAGCATATTTCACTGGCGCAACTGGATGCGGCGGCACTCCTGAAACTGAAAACAACAGGTGACTGCTGGATCAATCTGCCGGAAGAACTATTTGATCTGGACTATCCGGGTCAATTCATGCGCCGTATTAAGTCCGTGAGCCTCACCATTCCTTGTGTTACAGGGCCCTATACTACTATTAGCTGTACGCTGACACTCAACAAAAACTCATTACGGATCAACGCCAATGCCTCCGGCAGCTATCCACGCAAAATGGCAACCGGTGTGCCTGCAGACGATCCAAGGTTCAGGGATGCGGTGGGGGCCATTCAGTCGATCGCTACCAGCAGCGGCCAAAACGACAACGGGCTGTTTGAACTCAACTTCAAAGATGAGCGGTACCTGCCTTTTGAAGGTGCCGGGGCTATCAGTCTATGGCGGTTACAACTACCTGCTGCACTCCGGCAATTTGATTATGATACCATCAGCGATGTGATCATTCATTTGCGCTATACTGCCCGTGAAGGAGGAGATGGATTAAAACAGGCGGCTATCACCAATATTACCAATGCTATCAATGTGATGCTGGTATCACAAAAAGATAAAGGGCTGATGCGTCTCTTCGATTTCCGGCATGAATTCCCAACAGAATGGTATAAGTTCCTCCATCCTGCAAATCCAACAGATCAGCAGGTGCTGACCATTAATATCAGCCCTGACCGGTTCCCTTATTTTGCACAAGGCAACAAAGTAAAGATCACTTCCATAGAATGGATAGCAGAAACACAGGACCCTGTAGATCATATAGAACTGAAGCTGCTGGCGGCCAGTTTCTCTCCTATAAAACTGGCCCAGGATAATGTATTTGGTGCATGGATGCATGGTACTGTTTCATCGGTCAATAAAACACTTCCGTTAACGGCTACACCGCTTACCCTGAATTATCCAATGACAAGCAACCTGCCCAACAGCTCGCCGCTAACAGAAGATAATTGTAAGAACCTGTTAGCCATTGTTCATTATCAGTTAACATAAATGTATTGATCTTATCAATGATCGCTTTTGCAGGACTGTTTTTATTTAATTATATAAAAGGCTTAAAAATTTGAGTGCAGGTTTTTCATAATTTAAAAGCGCTAATTCGCAAGGAGTTCAGCGCTTTGTAAAGCCATGTAAACTCAGTAGCCAAACACGATTATTATAAAGCAAAAAAGAAAAGCCCGCGACTAGCGCGAGCTTAGAAATTCACTGCCCTGTAGCTGACGATAAGTTCCTAAGCCTATATTGGAACCAGCTAAAATTCTCCAGCGATAAAGGTACCGGTAACCCACCAATAAACTGTTCTCAATCCACCTACTGCTCACCCATTTCCGCAAATGGCTAAATGGTCCTTCTATTCGGGCAGCAGAAGTTTACATTTAAACATGATTTTCCAACATAAATTATATAATAATATTAGCCATGAAACAATTTATCGCATTTTTGCTTTTTAGCGGCGTCCTTTTGCTTTTTTCATGCAAAAAAGAAGGTCCTCCCGGCCAGCAGGGCATACCGGGAGAAAGGGGCACTACCGGTGCACCTGGTACCACCGGAACAGCCAATGTTATTTATTCCGGTTGGCTATCTTTAACCTTTGTCCCGGTTGTTACTAATTGGAGGGCCGAAATTGCGGTCCCAAAACTTACAAAGGAGATCATGGACAAAGGGGAAATAATAGTTTATATGACAAATGGAACATTCGTGTATAAACTAAACTATTATTTTGGCAATTTTTCGCTTGTACAGAATGCTGCAATAGGAAAGATAGAAATTAATGCAAGTGCTAACGCTTCTAATTTCAAATTCCGCTATATGCYTATTCCCGGAGGAATATCAGCAAGGACTTCCTCTGATATAAGCAAGATGGATTACCTACAGCTTTGTAAATATTATAACTTAGAACCTTAAACCAGGCCACGGATTACAGAAATCGAACTTTCTTCTCATTGACTTCAAAGACTTATATAATATTTTCAGACAATATCTTAGAATCCTATCATATCGCGGGGCAGGATACAGGGCTAAGCAAGCATAGTTAAACCTTACTCACTATAGCAAAAGGTCAATTCTGCACGCTTCCCTCCTACGCTAAGACGAGCACTGTCAGGTTCTGTACTACTGGTTCCTCATACGGATCAAAACCAAAGCGATAGGCCCCTTTCGGAACTCGCCCGCTGCCGTCTGCTGAACCAACTGACGATAAAGGTTATTCACGGCATCTCTTGACCTTCAGTGAAAAGATGGTATTGACCTATCGTTGCCTACTCATAGCTTGTATCATTTTATTTACCGGCCAGGCAAAAACTATAAGAATAATTATTTCGCTGAGATCAGCGAAATCTAACAGTTATGATCATTTAATCCGCCATGCCAATTTGTATCCTTAAACCTAAGACATAAAAAACGATCAATGCTTTATTTAATAAAGCCTGAATGCCCGAAATATTGATGGTTTCAACCATTATTCATACATTATTCTTTTCCATTAACTGCAAAACCTCTTCAAAAAGAATAGGGCTATAACCTCCCTTTATTGCTTTTACTTTTTTCAGCTCTGCGTAAGTCATTGACGAAATGGTTTTAGGCAGTCCTAACAAAGAATCGTAATGATTAATCACCAATAAGCGCTTAACAGACACACAAAAAAAAAAGGCATCACTGAATAAGTCAGTGACATCATCAATAAAAAACCAGCAGAAAAAACAAGTAATTCCTTCTCCGGATCCAGGGGTATCCTCCCGAATCCAGGATAACGGCATGCTACCGATATAGAGTATAATTTTAACGGTTACCCTTAGTGGTGAAAAAAAATTATTGCTGCAGTATCTATTGTTTCTCCTTGTTATTTATGATCAATATATACCAGGGAAACGGGCAATGAAGCATGCATGACATTGATAGTTCCTGCCGGCCTTTTCGCTACAAATGAATACTTGTCCCTTGCACAGTTATTCAGTGTTTTGAGCGGCCAGTGATACGAAATAGATTAAACAGCAACGACTGTTGACCGTTCTATCAGGGCTCTTTTTTGTTTGCGGAAGTTCCGGTAAAAACCCAGGTAGAAATTTAGCTTACTACCATTATATCAATTAATTACTTTCCTAAAACTATCTCCAGGAGACCAGGTGGGAGCCACCCGACATTGAGAGAGATCAATGAAGAGGACTCCCCTACCCGTTCTACCTGACTTCAAGCTGCACCTTACAGAAATGCTCCTTACGGAATAAATTTAAAATAGAGCAAACATCGCTCTGTTACTTTCATCAAAAACTGAAAACAATTTAAAATATAATAGATAAGTCAAAGCAAAAACTGAGAACAATCATTTCGCTGAGATCAGCGAAATCTACCAGTTATTATCACTTAAACCGAAATGCCAATTTGTGTCTTTAATCCAGGATATTGTAAAACCAATCAAGACGAATTTAATAAACCTGAGTCCCAATGATAAATCCCCCACTACCATACCACCACAGGTTATTTTCCCTGACAACGGTATACTACCCATGTAGAGTATAATTTTGACGGTTACCCTTAGTGATGAGAAAAAAATTTATCAATGCTTTCCATAATATCGTATAAATGGAGAAGCGCAAATATAAGAAGCGATGCGATGCTCTCACATGTGCCGGTTTACTACGTTATAGACAGGTCTGTTAAAACATTTCGCCGGGAACGGCGAAATCTGTTATGTCATCACAATTTTGCCAATGTGACTTGTACTTCCTATTTATGCTCATGTCAATTATTAATAATTTATCATTCACCCAATAAGGGTATGATAAAGCCTGAGTGTATATAATTTTCATAGCAAGCTATCAGTGTTCTTCAGCACCTTACAGATACCATACCACTGTCACGTCACGACTATAGCCACACCTGATTTTATTACATTTCGCCGGGAACGGCGAAATCTGTTATATTCCACGTGAATTCATCAGTGCCATTGAGACCCTCTGTATAACCGGACACTGTGAACTCACAAAGGATAAATGTAGCCAACTTGTTTGCTTAGGAAATCACTGAATATGGCATCAAAAATCACTTTGTCACTTGCAACAATCACATATTAGCTATAGGAACAGCCGGAATCCACGAATCAATTTTTTGATGAAAAAATGTCCATAAACCAGAGATAACGTTAGATTTCTTTCGATCAGTATCCTGGTATTTATTTGCTCCAATCCGTATTTTGAATTTCTTCCAATTTAGAGGTCTGTAGTAGATGTTGCTCTCCGAATGCTTAGCGAATATAATTCCGTGCATAGTCTCCTTAATTTGCTATTCCCGACATGTAGTTGATGTAAAAGTCGACAGTTATTCCTGAACGAACCACCTCAAATTTGATTAATTATGATGCTTTTTTTGCAGCACCGACAAGGAAAATCCGCAACTAATAATAGTAACGAGTTATATCCTTATTCAGTAATTGTCAGCGGGACATTTTTATAAATATTAAAAAATGAAAACAGCTCTTTTATCAGGAAACATTGCACAGGCGAAATCAATATAGTATACATCATGATCAATATAGCATAGGTATAGCGCTATACAGCATTCGTTACTTTAAATTCAAACCAATACAAAACCAGGGTTAACTCAAACTTAATTTCAGTTATTGAAAGCCACATATAACTTTGAGTAAATAACACATGCAGGAAAATTCCCAAAATATCGATCTGTTAGAAAGCTTAAAATCAGGAGATGAAAAAGCATTTGCTGACATCTATCATAGATACAGCAGGGCAATATTGGCGAATATCCTTAAGCTTAATATACGACGCCCGGAGGCAGAAGACATTCTCCAGGACGTTTTTATAGAACTATGGAATTCCAGGCATAAAATCAGTCCTTCTCATTCAATAGCTGGCTGGCTCTTTACCACCAGTTATTATAAAAGCATGAGCCATCTTAAACAGGCAATTAAACAGGCAATTATCCTTATCAATGATAGCATTGCCGGACCAACGGAAGCTGATACTGATATCCACTCATATGAAGACAACTATAAAAGACGGTTGTCTATGCTATCTCAAGCCATAGAAAACCTCCCCAACCGGCAAAAACAGGCATTTAAACTGCGCAAGCTGGAGGGAAGGAATCATCGGGAAATAGCTATCGCTTTAAATATCTCAGAATCTACCGCAAAAGATTACGTCAAATCCGCCGTTATATCCCTGAAGAAATCTATACAAGGCCAAAACCCTCCACCAGAGCTTATTCTTGCCCTGTTAACCGTTATGAATATGTGTCGTTAGCATTGGTAACATTTTGGTAACACAAAAAACCACCCCCTGTTTTTGCATCTGGTACATTTAATGGGCATATGAACCGGATTTTAGAATTATTACATAAGTTTTCTGAAAATAATGCCTCGCCAGATGAAATGCAGGAGCTCTTAAAGGCACTGGAATCAAATGACGAAGCGTTAAAAATGTATTTGCAAAAAGAATACAAAGGAGAACTTATTTATCCTACCATATTCATCTCAGATGAAGAATCAGATGAACACTATGCCAGGATATGGGCAAAGGCAAATTCCCATTCTACATTGCAACAAAGGAAAAGCGTGTTTTCATTGCCCAATTTCCGTTGGATGGCTGCCGCTACTATAGCTGGCGTTGTAGCAGTAACTGCCTGGGCAATACATTCGTTTAATGCACCTGCGGGAAAAATTGTTGCAAAGCAACAGGCAACCCGGTTACTTCAGTTAACAAATCCCTCCAATAAAGCAGTAGCTAAAACATTACCTGATGGCACAGTTGTCACACTCGAGCCTGGTGCCGCGATATCTTTCAACTTTCCATTCATAAAATCAAGGGATATCAGCATCACTGGTATGGCCCGGTTTGAAGTGGCTACAGATGCAGGCAAACCACTTAGTGTATACGCTCATGGAATTGTTACCACTGCACTCGGAACATCATTTACTGTTAATACAAACAATAGTCACGTGAAAATACAATTACTGGAAGGGAAGATTGTTGTACGGTCTGTATGCACTGAAATAAGCATGCGTGATACTTATCTTCAGCCTGGTGAGCAAATATCAATTGATGACAAAACCGGTAGATATTTAGTCGACCACTTTATCATCAATAAACAACCAAAAGGTAATTTGTTGACAAAGGCTAAAGTTTCCCGCCAGGAACAACCGAACAGTACAGAAAAATCATTAGTCTTCAATAAAACACCACTGCCTGATGTGTTCATCGGGCTGGAAAACAGATTTGCTATACCAATACGGTACAATAGAAAAGATCTTGAGAATTTTACATTCACCGGATCATATACCGATACAGACTCCTTACAGGCTATTCTGGATATCATTTGTAACATGAACGACTTGCATTATAAACTCAACTCGAATGAAATCRTGATCACTAAATAATAGTCACTACTAACTTCTCAATCAAAACGTCTTTTAATCTGATAGAACGCTACCAGCATTCTAACTAACATCAGTATGTAAAAAAAAGAACAGGTATGAAACAAAACAAAATTAATCTAAAGTACAGTTTAACGGTACTCCTGGTCTGTTCCGGCATAGGACTAAAAGCTCAGCAGGCAGCCGTATTGAAGGGTACTATTGCGTCAGAAAAAGGCGAGCTTCTGAATGGCGCAATTGTTAAAGTGTTTCCAAATGGAAATGGCACACCATTGACTGCTATCACAAATGCAAAAGGGATTTTTATTGTAGATAATCTGACTGCCGGCAGCCAGGTAAACTTAATCACCATGTTTGCCGGCTACAAAAATGATACGCTTTACAATTACCAAATCAATGGAAAAGACAATAATTCATTGATCATACGCTTGCAACCCGATACAAAAAAGCTGGGGGAAGTAGTGGTTACCGCTCTTGGTATCAAACGTGAACAAAGCAAACTGGGATATTCCGTACAGGTAGTAAAGGGAGATGGTTTAACAAAAGCTCCTGATGCGAATCCGTTAAGCGGTCTGACCGGAAAAGTTTCCGGTTTGAATATTTACAATAACAACGAAATGCTGAATGCTCCACAATATAACCTGAGAGGAGCTACACCGGTAATCGTTATAGATGGGGTACCTGTATCTACCAACTTCTATGACGTTAAACCTGATGACATTGAGAGCATCAGTGTACTGAAAGGTACTACGGCATCGGCACTATATGGATCCAGGGGTAAAGATGGCGCCATTATGATTACCACCAAAAGAGGGAACATAGGAAAAAATGGCGTGGAGGTTCAGCTAAATTCCAGCAACATGTTCCAGATTGGCTTCCTTACCCTGCCCCAAACACAAAAAAAATGGGGTACGGGTAATAACGGTCAGTATACCTTAACAGAAGATCTAAACAGTCCAAACGGTGATGCAGGCGGAGGAGCCGGATCCTGGGGGCCTGAGCTGGATGCAGGGAATAATGTGGTACAGTGGGACAGCCCCATTGATCCTGCAACAGGAAAGCGCACCCCTACTCCATGGGTATCCCGGGGAAAAAACAATCTCAAAAATTTCGTACAAAACGGGCTTATTTCTTCTAATAACCTGAGTGTTTCAAAAAGCTTCGAAAAAGGAAGTCTTCGCTTTTCCCTTTCTCATATGTACCAAAAAGGACAGATTCCTAATACCAAATTAAATATCACCGGATTCTCCCTGGCTTCAAATGTTAATCTCACTTCAAAATTACATGCGGATGGTTATTTGAGCTATACAAAACAATATACACCTAACTACCCGTTTGCCGGGTATGGCAGAAAAAATTCCATTTACAATATCCTGATATGGGAAGGCGTGGATACCGATATCAGGGATTTTAAAAACTACTGGCAAAAAGGAAAAGAAGGATACCGTCAACTCTGGTATAACTATTCAGAGTATAACAATCCCTGGTTCGTGGCACACGAATTTCTGCACGAACATAAAAAAGATGTAATAACCGGTCACCTTTCACTTACGTATGATATTACGCCTTCGTTTAGCCTTATGGGCAGGGTTACGGTAAATAACTCATCCCGGTTTGGGTCTTTGCAGGTGCCCTATAGCTTTATGGAGTACCAGGGAAGAACTATCTCCTTTGGTCTTAAGGGTGGATATCAGACAGAAAATGAGACGAATTTTGACCTGAATACGGACTTCCTGGCTACCTACAACAAACGCTTTAGTCAGAATTTACAGATACAGTTGGTTGGTGGAGGAAACGTTCGCTATGCGGAAAACAGGATGCAGGGCTTAAAAGCCGATGGATTGAACGTACCGGGCGTATATACCTTTGCCAACGCCAGCAACCCACTCTTGTTGCCGCAAGCCGATGTTACCTATATAGACCGGCAAACCAATTTCCTGAATAAGCAACAGGTAAATAGTCTCTATATCTCTGCCGATATATCTTTTTTCAAAGCATTTAACCTGGGATTAACAGGGCGAATGGACCAATCTTCTGCATTGCCTATCAGCAATAACAGGTACTTCTACCCCTCTGCAGCACTGGCAGTGGTAGTTTCTGACCTGATACGGATGCCGCAATATATTTCATATGCAAAAATCCGGAGTTCAGTGGCACAGGTTTCCAGCGATCTGGCGGTATACCAGCTCGCGCAGGCTTACAATCCCGGCATTATCTGGAGTGGAAACACGTCAGTAAACATGCCCGGCAATCTCAATAATCCGAACATTATGCCGGCCAAAAGCACCACTACCGAAGTGGGTGGGGAAATTTATTTCTTTGGCAACCGCCTAAGACTGGATATGGCTTATTTCAGAACGCTTGATCAAAACCAGATTATTCAGTTACCAAGCTCGCCTGCAGCCGGTTTTAGCAGCCATACAAAAAATGCCAACGAGTTTTTCCGCAAAGGCGGTGAAGTATCCCTTGGCGCCACACCTGTACAGCACGGCAATTTCCGGTGGAATACCTCTGTTAACTGGGGAACCTTCAAACAAACCGTCAAAACGCTTGATCCTGTATTGAATGGCAACTACAACGGTATGAAGGAAGGGGAAAGACTGGACCAGATCATTAATAGCGCATTTGCCTATATGCCGGAAGGGAAAATAATTGTAGGCAACAATGGCTTACCCACCAGGAATCCCAATAACGTACTAAGAGGCTATTCTAACCCTGATTGGAGCGGTGGATGGTCAAACACATTCCTTTACAGGAATTTCGCCCTTAAAATAGACCTGGATGGCCGTTTCGGAGGCACCATCTACTCCCAGACAAGAGAAAAAATGGTATCAGCAGGGGTAGATGTTATTACAGACGATGAATTTAACAGAAGACAATTTAACAAGGGCATTGCCAGCATGGTGATTGACGGTGTGTTATGGGATGCATCCAATTCTAAATATGTACAAAATACCAAGGCCATTTCCACCTACGATTACTTTAACGCCTACAACAGCAGCAGCAGGGCAAACTTTAACTATCTGAGCGGAACTTTTGCAAAGCTGAGGGAAGTGTCCATTACCTATAACTTGCCCAAAAGCCTTTTAGCGGCCACCTCATTGAAAGATGCCAGCTTTTCCCTCGTTGGAAAAAACCTGCTGATTATTTCCAACTCTATATTGAAAAATTACGCCGATCCTGATGCCGGTTCTGATAATTTACAAACACCAGCACCAAGAAACTTTGGATTTAACCTCAATGTCAAATTCTAAATAAAACTGTTAGTCGTGAAAAAAATATCTTTATACATCATTATTGCGGTGTTAGTCAGCAGTTGTTCCAAATCCCATTTCGAGGAGCTACTGCTGGATCCTAACAGACCTACTTCTGTTCACCCTTCGTTATTATTAACAGGTATTGAAGTAAACGCTTTTGGCGCCAAAGGCAGCAATCCCTGCTTCCTGGCACATCTGCAATGTAACTCCGCCGGGGCAAAGCCTGAACAGTATTTTACTTTTGATCGCGGGAATTTTGGCGACTATAACAATTTACTGCAGGTTCAACAAATGGAAGCAGAAGCACAGAAGCGGGATCTAAAAGAATACCTGGCCATCAGCCAATTCTTTAAGGCTTATTTTTATTATGTGCTGACAATGACTTTTGGCGATGTACCATACTCCCAGGCAATGCAGGCAACGAAAGATAACTTTTCACCCACTTATGATGCGCAGAAAAGCGTCATTACCGGTATCCTTGCAAAACTCGACAGCGCCAATACTACTTTAAAAGCAATTGCTCCGGCTAATGCAAATCCCGTTACCGGCGATGTAATTTATGCAGGCAATACCTTAAAATGGAGAAAACTGATCAACTCCTTCCGTCTCCGGGTGCTGATGGCACTTTCCGCAAAAACAGCCGATACAGACTTAAAAATAGTATCTGAATTTGCAAAAGTGTTTAAGGACCCTGATACCTACCCCATTTTTCAGGGTAATGGAGATGGTGCCATGCTCACTTACAGTGATATTGCCAATAACAGGTACCCGCTATACCAGGCTACAGACGATCAAAGGACGTACATAGAAAAGAAACTGTGCGACTTTCTGATCAACGTAAAAGATCCCCGGTTATTCAGCTTTGCCAACATCACATCCAAAGCCAAAACAGCCGGTAGCAGCACCACTGATTTTTCCGCCTATGCCGGTGTGGATGGTAGCCAGCCCTATCCTGATCTCGCCGCCCAGGTAATCAGCGGAAACTACAGCCTGATGAACAGTCGTTATATTTTCAATGCTGTAAATGAGCCTAACGTAGCAGTAGGTTATCCTGAACTGCAGTTTAATCTGGCGGAAGCTGCTGCCCGTGGCTGGATACCGGGTGATGCCGAGAGTTTCTATAAAAATGGGATCAAAGCATCTATGGATTTTTACGCTACCTACGGTGGGTATACTTCCGGCAATTACTTTGATGCGATGTATGCAAACGATGCGGTGAAGTACGATCCCGTAAATGGGCTCGACAAAATACTCCTGCAAAAATATATCAGCTTCTATATGAACTCAGGATACGAAGCCTGGTATAACCTGCGTAGAACAGGTAAGCCTGTTCTTAAACTTGATGGTGGCGGCGTACAAAATAACGGGAAACTACCTTTACGGTATATGTATCCACAGGCGGAGATAAACACCAATACTCAACACCTCAATAATGCTATTACCCGTCAATTCAGCACCGATGGCGACAAAATAAGTAGTGCTATGTGGCTGCTTAAACCTTAATACCAAACCGGTAAATATCAGGAGTTGCTATACAGGATTTAGTTTCAGGTTAAAACCTGTATAGCAGCTTTATTCAGATACGCTTACAATCGCTAAACACTATTAAAATGAATATAAAAATATCAACGTCTGCATGGCTTCTGCTTTCGGTTTTCTTCCTATGCCCCGGGAGTTCCTTATTTGCGCAGCAACATAATAACAAACGGCCAGGAAAAACGGAAAATATCGTTATGATTGCCCTGGACGGCATGCGCTGGCAGGAAATTTTTGGCGGCGCGGATTCCGGTCTGATTCACAATAAGAAATTCACCAGGGATGCCGGCTCACTGGAAAAAAAACTATGGGTAAGTGATAAGGCGGAACGCCGGAAAAAACTGATGCCTTTTTTATGGACCACTATTGCAGCAAAAGGACAACTATATGGAAATCGCGAATTAAACAATTACGTAGATGTAGCCAATCCATACAAGGTAACCTATCCAGGATTTAGTGAAACCGTTACAGGAAACCCCGATACCACTATCAGGTCAAATGCGCTGATCATCAACAAGAACGCCAACGTACTGGAATTTATTAACCGACAACCAGGTTACCAGGGCAAAGTAGCTACTTTCGCCACCTCGGTTTTATTTCCCTATATATTAAACAAATGGAGGAACGGCCTTATCGTAAATGCCGATAAAGATTCTCTGCCGTACAATACCCCCCAGATGAAACTGCTCAACGACATGCAAAAGCTGACAGCAATGCCTACCGGTGAGCGGCCGGACCTGCTGACCTACTTCGCAGCAAGGGAATACCTCAAAACGTATCGTCCTAAAGTATTGTATATTCCAATGGGCGAAACCGATGCCTTTGCACATATGGGTATATATGATTTCTTTCTCGGAGCAGCACAGGCCGAAGATGCCATGATAGCAGATATCTGGAACCTCCTGCAATCACTTCCTGAATATAAAGATAAGACTACCCTGATTGTTACCTGTGATCACGGCCGGGGAGACGCAGAAAACGGAGAATGGACTTCACACGGAATCAAAATAGATCATTCCGAAAGTATCTGGTTCGCCGTTATAGGACCAGACACCAAACCTGTTGGAGAAGTGAAAACACCCATGCAGATCTACCAGGGACAATTAGCCGCAACAATGGCCGAATTGCTGGGCTTCCACTACACTGCTCCGCAAAAAATATTGCCACCAATTGAATCGGTATACGCCAAATAATAAGCGGTTAAATTAATCAGACATGTTGAAATCTGTTATGAAGATCATGTTGCCGGCAATCTTATTATTTTCTTTAGTTGTAATACATGCACAAATATTCTCTGGACATCATTGTATATCCGGGTCATCAAATGAAAGCGATAGACAACAATGTTTACCTGGTTACTACGCCCGAAGGAATTTCACTGGCCCATCTGGGGATCAGATTAACGAGGGGAATTTTATGGTGGATTATGATTGGATTGACAGTGTAGCTCAAAAACATAAAGTGGATGTTGTAATGCCCAACGCATGGACAACAGACATTTTCCGGATTGTAAGAGGATTTAACACTAAGCTGGTGATGCCGGGGCATGAAATTGAAATGGGGCATACTGTTTGGGACCAGCTACCTTATTGGGGTGATGATGAATATCTTGGCTTCAATTATGAAACGCTGAAAAAATCAAAATATCCGGTTGCGGTAACCATCTGGGGAGAATCATATTATTACGAGCCAAAGAAATAATTGGAACCTTTCGTTATAATCCATATCCTGAACAAAGGCAGCCGGCATATGCTGGCTGCTTTTCTATATTATAATAAGTCCATTCAGATAGGAGGCATTGACCGAAATAGCAAATAAGACTGAATGACAGCAAACCGATTATTATCGTAACTATATTACGAAGAACCTTTAACAAAACGACATTCGCTAAAAAATCATCTGAATTATTTACAGCAATACCTATTTTAACTAATGAACAAATAAATTTTCCTACAGATGCTATTTTGACCAAATCATATGTTTAATTTGCAATTATCTTATTTCCACCAATATCTTATTCCCAATTAGCTAACTTCAAATATCAGTACAGAACCGCATTATGAAAGATTGACAAGCTTTTCAACGGTGCCATATGGATCCTGGATATTCGTAAGATACATCCATCATGTATCAACAATAATCTACATTAGCACACGTTTTGTAGATCAAATAAATTGTACCAGGCGTTTTTGAGAAATAGTAATAAAAAACTGTCATTAGAGATCACTAAAAAACATGGCATTCTTAATACTGACGGAAACGGATATGTATTTTTGTTCCCACAGTATATCTATTGTCGATGCACTAGCCAGCTATGAAAAACCTATACACACTGTTATTCCTGTGCCTTCTATTTCCTGTTATAGTAAAGGCACAAGAGGGAATGCCCGCAACCGTTCGCCCATGTGGTACGGATGCCTTACAGGAATTATGGAGGAAAGATGCGTCTTTCCTCGCGCGGGAGCGCGCTATTAATAATGCCATCTTACAAAAACAATATATCACTGTTCCAGGGATGCCTGCAAAGGCGGCAGGATTGGTAGTGTTGCCGGTAGTGTTTCACATCATTAATGAAGATCCGGCCGCTTTCCCGGATGCGGCAGTATTGGCTGCACTGAAAGAGTTAAATGATGCATATGCCACCACCGGCGCATTTACCGGCGGACGCACAGATACAAAGATCCAGTTTTGCCTGGCCAGAACCGCACCTGATGGCGGCAGAACCAACGGGATCGTCAGAACCCATTCCTATTTATCTGACTTTGACAATGAAATGGAAGGAAGCGACCTTGTTGCATTAGGAAAATGGGATGGCAGCCGATATATTAATATTTGGGTAGTTACCGATATCAAGTCGGAATATATGCAGGATTTTGAATGTGGCAAATGGACCCGTCTCAAAATGGGAGGCTATGCCGGCGCGGGAGGCGACATTGTGGTAGCCGGACTTGGCGTTGGCGTACTCGCGCACGAAATGGGACATTACCTGAGCCTCGCACATACCTTTGCCAACAGGGATTGTAAGAATAATGACTGCACCAAAGACGGAGACATGGTATGCGATACACCTCCGGAGAAAACCATTACCGGCGGATACGCCTGCGCAATGCCTCAAAACTCCTGTAGCACGGATACCCTTTCCGGCTTTACAACAGATGTGCCGGACCTGCCGGATAATTTCATGGACTATGGACAAGGTACCGGGTGTATCCTAGGTTTTACACCCGGCCAGGCGAAGCGTATGCATGATTTTATCGATGTAGCGCTGCCAGGCATGCTGAACACCACCGTTTGCAATGACCCCTGTACAGAAAATATTACCGCTTCTTTTACCAGGGATATAACGTATCCTGTAGTGGGAGATGTGGTTACCTTTACCAGCACCAGTATAGGAGGAAATGCCTATGAATGGCTGGTAGATGGCGTTTCCAGTGGCAACACCCCCATCCTGCGATTAACAGTAAGCCAGAAAAAAAATTATGAAATTATTCTTCGTGTAACCAACACCGTGAGCGGTTGTTCTGCTACCACCAATGATGTTATCCAGGTAAGTTGCGGTGTAGTGGCCCGCTTCTGGCCCAGTAAACGAAAAATCGCTTCCAAAGACGGGATCGAGCTGGACAGCGTTTATTTTAACAACCGTTCCCGGAATGCTACCAGCTGGAGCTGGCTGATGAGCAACGACAAAGGAATGGCAGAACAGTCTATTAGCACCGATGAACAACTAAAATACATTTTTAAGACACCTGGAAACTATCTTGTTCGACTAGCTGCTACTGACGGGCATTGCTTTGATACTTCTAACGCCGTAAAAATTATTGTAGATGACCCTACTGCCGACGGAGCAGTATATGTTACGAAAGTAGAGTGTTATCAACAAACCAAGGTACGGGTAACCCTCTATTTTCACAACTTTGGTTATCATACTATTCCTAAAAATACACCGGTATCTTTCTACAACGGCGATCCCCGTAAACCAGGCGTAAAGAAACTCGGAACCTGGCCGCTACCTGAAAATATCGAAGGTAAATGCTCCTCTACACTATTGGCCACCAACGTGGATGTTGGTAGCGCAGGTCTTAACGATCTGGGGATTGTGCTGAACGATGATGGCACTACCTTGCCGCTTGCCTTACCAAATACAAGCCTCGTAGAAACCAATTATGGCAACAATATCAGTGTAAAACACGGATTTAAGTTTACGGTAGCTTTAAACCCCGCAGATTATACGCTGGTACCGGAAGCACAGGTGGTATTGAGTCCACAGGGAACTAACGGCACTATACAAAGTGCCAAATGGACAGGCAATTATCTTAGCTGCACTGACTGTGTAGATGCCACTTTTACTGCCCCATACCGGAAAGATACTGTTACTGATGTAAAGGTAATGGCATACACCAATTACGCCTGCTACGACAGTACTACCGCAAAGTTGCATATACCGGTAGTGGATGATTATACTGTTACAATAAAAAATGTGGATTGCGCCGGAGGCGATAGCATACATGTAGATTTCTCCCTGTGCAATTTATATGCAAAAGGAAATGTTCCCGCACAGCTAAGAGTAGATTTTTACGACCGGTCGCCACTCGATCCGGTGGCATCGTTACTGGGCAATGCATTTATCACTTCCCTGCAAAGTGCAGGCCCTTGCGTAGATTACAGCAGTTATATTAAACAGACCCCAACGGGTAGCGTATTTGCTATTGTAAACAACGATCGTAGTGCACATCCCCCTGTAACAGGGCTGAATGAAACCAACTACGACAATAATACCCATAACCGGCTATACAAAGCACCTGTTGTTTCTGTATTTCCGAAGGACACCATTGTGATAAGAAAGGCGAACTTCCCTCTTTACTATCACGTTTCTGATTTCACACCGGCAGATATTTTATGGAATACAAATAATGCATATACGCTAAGCTGTAATAAATGTGCCATGCCACAGGCAGCGATGAAAGACAGTGCTTTTGTCGGCGTACAACTCACGAATAAATATGGATGTGTGATCAAAGACAGGCAATATATCCGGATTTTTCCACCTGATTTTACGATCAACCTGCTGCAAACAGATTGTTATGATAATGATCACATCATCGTGGAATTCAAAATATGCACGGCAAATGGTTACGATAGTATACACGCAGGCGTACCGGTATCTTTCTATAATGGTGATCCGGCCAGCGGACAAACAAAATTACTGTCGCCTTTATTCTACACACCCGTTACGGATGGTGTTTGTCAAAATTTCACTACTATATTGTCGGCGCCACAAACGAATGAGGTGTCTGCCATTGTGAACAAGGAAACAAATTTTATGCTGGATGAAACCAACTACCTCAACAACCACGCAAGCCTCGCATATACTCCATTCACAGTAAGCTTCCTCCCATCTGTGATAGAATTGCCAAGGCCCGTGGCCATGAACCTGCATCCTGTTATAGACGGTGGTCCGGCTGTTTCTTATGCCTGGACACCAGTAGAAGGATTGTCGTGCAACAACTGCGCCACCCCCATAGCAGCCGCTACTTCTTCAATGCGTTATATGGTAAGTGCTGCCAACCGGTATTACTGTACGGATACCGCTTTGATACATATCAAAACCTTCACCAGTGCAGGTATTACCATGCCCACTGCTTTTACACCTAATGGAGATGGAAAAAATGACTGGTTCTATGTCATCGGCAGTTGGGATATACGGTTGATAAGAGATTTTCATGTATACAACCGATTGGGCAACGTGGTATTTGAAACACATAATACACCCGCCAACGACAAAAGCTATGGATGGGATGGCAATATGAATGGTAAGCCCGCACCTATGGGCGCCTATGTTTATTTTGCCACAGTAGAATTCCTCGATGGCAGCACCCGGTTGATAAAGGGTGCGGTAACCCTGATCCGTTAAAGCAAAAAATCAGGTTAATCATGAATGATGATACATATGGCGCATTGAGAGAAGCAGGGCCCTAACAAAAAGAAAAGCAACTGGAACTAATGCCGCCAGTTGCCTGATAGTCCTAAACCGACTATTTATCCCAATCTGCAATTAATAAACTATTCTCAAAAAATATTAGTCAATTTATTCTATTCCTTATTTTAAATACCTGCAGTTAACCCGATCAATTGAGACTAAACTCAATAGCGTAAAAAATGTGATGGGTATTTATTTCCACAAAAACGGGTTGCTCAGTAATAGATTCCTCTGGCCTGTTCATTAAAATTTCATTGGCAATCCTGATTTCCCTCAGTAGTTTACGTTTTGCTGTTACTCTTTTTACATTCTTTATCATAAAGAATATTTTTTTACCGGCAGCAACAATTTAGACAGCAGTCTCACTCCTTTATAATACATAACGGGGATTTATTTTAATTATCTTTCAGATAACCTGCCATTTCAAGCTTGACAAAAGCTTTAGTTGCTCATTGCTATTTAGGACATATCCTTCCAACAGCCTTGATATGCTGCAATAATGAAATTCATTTTAGGGGAAATTGGCTTCTCGATCTAATATTCAGAAAACACCCAGGTGACTGATGCTCCAACCCGGGGTAATATGCGCTCGACTAATGTTAATTAACACTGGTAAAATTTGTAATTAAGACACAAAACAACTAATGCTTTCTTGACTATGTCTGCGAGAATATTTGCACCATCAATATGGCAGTGCGTTTTATTGACATTTCAATAAATAAAATTAACATGCCACCCCATTAATCGAGCCTATAGCCATTCGCTTTTCTACTATAATATTTTCTATTTTTTTGCCTAAGGGTTACAACTAAAATCATACTCTATATTCCTTGGAGCGCTTTTATCTGCTTGCACCCTTATCTGCACTTAATGGCACCCGATGCGCGATTTTCAGCCTGCAGGTTTAGGTGCTATTGAAAAACAGATAATGAAATCATAAAATCAAACGAATGAACTTATTTCTAAAAGATATTCTCGAACAACCGGAACAACTACAGGCATCTTTGGAATATAGTATGAATGGCGGTTGCGGTGCTATAATAAAAGCAGCGGTGCTTATTTCACAAGCCAATCATGTGTTCCTCGCAGGAATCGGCGCTAGCTGGAATGCAGGCATTGCCATACAGGTTGCATTCAATGAAACCGGCATACAGGCGATACTGTGTCATGCTGCGGACTTCCTGCATTTCACCCAAATACCGCCAGGTGCTGCCGTCATTTTTTTATCCAGAAGTGGAAGATGCGTTGAGCTCGTGAATGCAATACCCAAATGCAGAGAGGCAAATGCCACTATTATTACCATCACAAACACGCCGGAAAGTCCATTGGGTCTTGGCGCAGACGTGTGTCTGCGTACCAGTATAACGTTCGATCACAATATTTCCGTCAGCACTTATGCCGCCACCATTCTCACCGGTATCCTGCTAACACGTTTTTTTAAATTACAATTCAGCAACGGAACGTACTATAACAATATAAAAGCGTCCTTACAGAAGATGCATACAAACCTCACACGATACAAGGAAGCGCTGGATACTTCCTCCTGGCCCAATCCACTCTATCACACCTACTTCCTCGCCAGAGGGGCTAACCTGGCCTCCGCCCACGAAGGTATGCTGATATGGGAAGAAGTGGCCCAACACCCCGCCGGAGCACTCAGCACCGGTGCTTTCAGATATAGTCCCCTGGGAGCCAGCAACCATCCTCTCAACGTAGCCATATGGCTGGATAATCGTAAAGCCCGTGAACATGATGTACAACTGGTATGTGATCTTGTGGAACGTGGCGTAAATGTTCTCACTATTGGCCAGCATTTACCGCAAAACCTGAAAGGGCATATTGCTGAAATACCGGAATGCCCCCGGCTTTTACGACCAATCATCAACATCATACCCATTCAGTTGGCTGCGGTAAAGCTGGCAGGCATGAAGGGGGTGGATCCTGATAGTTCCTACTATCGTAACTTTAATATAACACCGGAAGAAGATCTCCCATAAAATGCTTAGCGATACTGCAAAACCATCCGCAATAATTTCAATGCACGCGTCATATGAGCCTGCACCGTTTTTTGAGAAATACTTAACTCCATAGCAATCTGTTTTTCTGATAGCCCCTTTTCCCGGCTCAAACGAAACACCAGGCGACACTTATCCGGAAGGAGCCGGATAGTGGATTCCAGTTGCCGGCAAGCAAACTCATAATCTACCCATTCAGCGGTATGGTTGTCAGCTGTTGATCCAGTGACCTTATACAGGGCATAGTATGCATCCTTTTGTTTTTTATTTCGGATCAATACTGCCATAATCTCATATTTTACACAGGAACCGATATACGTGTAGAAAGAATGCTGGAGTTGAATGTTCTTCCTGGTTTTCCAGATATTCAGAAAAACGTGCTGTACAATTTCTTCTGCATCCTCTTCAGATCCGGTTTTAAATTTTGCCTGCAGGATCAACTTTTCCCAATACCGGTTATACAGCATTTCAAATGCAGCACTGCTGTCCTCGTCCCGTACCTGGCGGAATAATTCACTGTCACTGTATTGTTGCAGACATCTCATCTTACTTCAGGATTTCGCCATTTTTATTGTTGAGAAAGCGCCCGTTTTTAGTATCTCCCAGACGCACCTTTTCTTTCATACAAAACTATAAACCAGTAGACCATCAAACCACCATTTTTTCTTTCAATTTCTATACTTTCATAGCATAATTTGTTAATTTTATTTAACTTAATAACATAATACAATTAATATGAGGCCGGCAATAGCACATCTGCCAAAGGATCAGTATCACTCTTTCGCAGTGAAGGAAATTAATTATAACCACTATCCTACGCTATGGCATTACCACCCGGAATATGAGATCGTACTGGTAACAGAGAGTACGGGCAAACGCTTTATCGGGGATCACCTCTCTGAATTTCAGCCCGGCAACCTGGCAGTAATAGGTCCCAACCTTCCACACTATTACCGAAATGAGGATAAATATTTAGCGACTGGTGCTAACCTGCACGCCCGCGCCATTGTGATTCATTTCACTGAAGCTTCGTTAGGGGAAGATTTGCTGAACCTGCCTGAAGCGGTACGTTTGCGAAAACTATTTGAGCGTTCAGTCTGCGGACTGGATGTCACCGGGGCTACCCAAAAGAAGGTCAGCCAAAAATTACAAGATATTGTGCAACTAAGCGGCATGCGACGTTGGCTATGCCTGATAGACATACTGCAGGATATGGCGGAGTCCAGAAGCCTGACCTCCATTACACGAGCCTCCTTTGTAGGATATAATCAAAAAGAATCCAATCGCCTGAGTAATGTATTCGACTGGATTTATGCAAACTTTGAACGCGATATCCGTTTGAGCGAGGTTGCTGCCATCGCGGAAATGCAGGAGAATGCCTTTTCCCGTTTCTTTTCCCTACGTACCCGTAAAACATTCTCCAAATTTGTACAGGAACTACGCCTGCAAAAAGCTATCAGAATGCTGGAGAAAAACGAAATCCCTGTAACTGAAATATGCTATGAATGTGGTTTTAATAATATTTCCAATTTCAACCGGCAATTTCTGAATCAATACGGGCTAAGTCCTTTGAAATACCGGCATAAGGCTGTTAAGGGAAAATAACAAACGATGAAAGTGGCATCTTGTTTAAAATTCAGATAGCGTAAGAAATGCTTTCCCATCTTAGCGGTCAAAGCAAAAAATATGAGAATAATTATTTCGCTGAGACCAGCGAAATCTAACTGTTACTATCATTTAATTCACCATTCTAAATTCTGTTCTTAAACCTATTTTTCACGTTCTCACAAAACAGATAATATCGTGTCTTGCGATTAACTGTTGCTAATAGGCCCCAATCTCCGCCAGCGAACAAGACTTTCCATCATCATAACTGTCTGTCGTTACAATCCGGAAGTACCTTGCGGACGTAGGTTGAGAGAACGAAATAAATTGATCTATATCTGTTTTCCTAAGGGTAAATTCACCTTTCTGGATCCAGTTGCCATCGGCAGTAGCCTTCACAAAAACCGTCAGCGTCCTGATGCCCGGCCATACTCCCTGTCGATCTCTGAATGTAAGTCCATTCAACACATGCGATGCGTGCATATCAATGGATAGCTGATGTGGATGAGTGGGCTCAGCTCCGCTGTATTGTGTATGCCAGTAAGTGGAAGGATCGTTATCCAGTGCATTGCCGGCTGGATAGCCACCTTCTTCCGAATCAACATCAGCAATGGTCCACCCGGTTTTAGAAACCTCCTGTTTACTTCCTATGACAGGGTCCAGTACAGGTTCCTGGTTGATAAAGGAATAGTGATAGGAAGCTATCGTTTGTACATAGCCGTTAGTACCCAGTATATTTACTCTTAGCATGTAACCTCCTTCCCTGTCCCATAGCTCATTTACAGGCGTGGATATGTAAAAGCTGTCTGTACCCACAGGTGCGGCAGACCAACTTGGCGCATCATAGGCATCATCGGCTGCATCCGGATCCTGGTAAATGTTTATTCCGTTAACCGGTTTGTCGGCATAAAACCGACCGGATATGACCATGCTGCCGTTTACATAGCTGATATTTACTTTCCTGAGATAGGCCTTAAATGCTTGCTGATAGTCACTTACAGTCTCATTATTGAACAACTGGCAATTGTTGAGAATTGCGCAGGCGGCCTGTGTTAGTATGGCGCCTTTGGTAAAGTCGGTACTACTCATTACAGATGTGCCGATTGTGGAGGCCTCACTTTTCTTCTCTCTATCATGTGGTAATCCAAGTCCATGGCCCAATTCATGAGCATTGCCAGCCAGCCAGTCTATCCCCACTCCGTATTTTTTAATATCCAGCTTATCATAATCAAGTATAAAAGCCCAGTTGCCTATACCATAGTAAGGCACATCTGCGTGGGTGATATCCGGTACAGGGGTGATCACCAGGTAATGCTCACTTCTCTTTTCAGAGGGGTGCTGATCAAAATATGCTTTGATTTCCTCCATCATCGCCCCGGAGCCGCCTTCGTAGGGATACTTTGAAGCCGGGTATGCACCCCTGATAACGGAAAATACTACTTGTTGACCTGCCGCATCGGTTTGCAATCCGAACGTTTTGTTCCCAAATCCGTTACGCTTCATTTCATGACCATAAAAATCCCTGAAATAGAACAGCATATCGGTCAGCCGTTTGTGGAACCCTGGTAGTGAATCTTGCCCCTGCGGCAGAAAATACACGACATTTAATTTGTAAGTGCTTTTGTTTATTCCTGCAGGTTCATTTTTTGTATCCGCATTGTTAGCATCCGTAGTATGCTTACCGCAACCGGCAAGCGAGAAGAACAAAACTCCGCAACAACTTGCCAGCAGTATATTTTTCCATCTCATACGCCTTTATATTTTTGGGAATTAAAAGAATTTATCACTGTGCCCCGTATAAATTGATTTCTGCCAGGAAACCATAAAAATTAGGTCCTTTAGTCAAAACAACTTTGATGTATGACCATTTCCGGGGTGCAACCGGAAAGAATTGTTCCGGGTTCTTCTGCTGGAAAGGGAAGGTGCCAAGATCTGTCCAGGTTTGTCCGTCTTCACTGCCCATTAACTGTATCTCTGTTTGCCCGCTGCTATTACCTTGTCTGTTGAGCAGCCCAACTCTGGAAACTGTCACCGGCGCCCCGGTTTTAACAATGATCCAATGTGGGTAGGGTGTTTCTGCATTGGCCCATGAGGTGTGCCAGTATGTGCTGATATTTCCGTCAATTGCGGCGGTAGCATATCCGCTAACGGGCCCTTCTCCGCCGGCTTCTTCATCGCTGAACCCGGCTATCGACCAGTTAGTACGAGGAAGTTTTATTTCCTGCAATGGTGTTACGGTGGTGCTCACGGGGGCGGACTGTCTTCTCGATACATCCGTTACCGTTACTACAATCACAACAGGGCTGCCTCCCGGTATGCCGGATACAATTCCCTGCCCCTGTGCCTTTGCTGACGTGAATGATTTGGTAACCACTTTGTTGGTGGATGGATCCGTATAAGCAGCATTTACTATCACCGTTTTACCGGAATTATTCACCCAGTTTACTTCGGCGCCACCAATGGTAGCTGTTATTTGCAGCGTTTTTGCAATGGCAATGTATACCGGAGGCAATGGCGTAACAGACAATGTTGTTACATCAGTAATGGCACCCTGTGGCCCTACTGTTCTGACCGTAAACGAATAAGGTTTGTCGGATAAACTGCTGATAACAGCAGTATCGGTATAACGGCTAAACTTATGCTCATTCACTTTACCAGTACTGTCTGTATAGCTGATAGAAGTATAAAGGTAGCGTGCTGAATCCTCTGGGGCGTGACTAACAGGGTCCCAACTGAAGATAGCCTCACCATAACCGGGTGTACCTTTAATATTGATCAATGCGGGAGGAGGGGCGCCGATATCATCTTTCTTACTGCAGCTTGCAAGGGCAAATACCAGTACAGTGAAGAAGATAACAACAAAAAAATTCTTATGCAGCATAAAGCGTATTTTATGTTATTAATAACTCATCAAGCTCCCCCTTTTGTGACCGGGGGAGCAACAGAAAGTATGATCACCAGCCGGGATTCTGCACCAGGTTATTGTTCTTGCTCAGTTCCTGTACACTGAGTGGGAAGAGGTAGCTGGCAGGCGTCCGGAAAACCTGTGTCATTACCGGTGTAACCCGGTTAAAACTGCTTTCGTCAGTTCCCTGGAAGTTCATACCGTAAACAGTTTGATTGAAATATTTATCACCTTGTTTCCATCTGCGGATATCCCAGAAATACTGTCCTTCAAAAACAAGTTCAATGGAGCGTTCCTGGCGGATAATGGTCCTCATTTCATCTTGCGTGAATACGGGGCCATGTCCGGCAATCGCCCATGAGGCCTGCACAGTAGGCAGCATAGATCTTTTCCTGATCATATTGAGATAATCCAGTACTGTTTGTTGCTGAGCGGTTCCATAGTATTCATTAAAAGCTTCTGCATAAGAGAGGTATAACTCAGCCAGACGGATGATAGGCCAGGGATATTTAACTAATGTAAAGTTGTTGTCGGTGGCAACTGTCTGCGGATGTACTACTTTCTGCACAAGGAATCCGGTAATGGAATAATTGGTGGCTCCGGAGTGCCAGCCCTGGTCTTCGCCTCCTTTGAAGTGCATGGTTTCGGCAGTGCCGTTTACCAGGAATGAGCCATTATCATAGGCTACAGAGGCATAATACCGTGGCTCGCGGTGCAGATTCACGTTCATGGTGTGAGCATCGGGATCTACATCGTAACGACTGGCATAATTCCAGGTAGGATCTTTGTCTATTGGCAATCCGTTCTCTGTATAAAATGACTCTACTGTTCTCAGGCTGGGACCTATACCATTGTACGAGTTCCCGGTTAGCGGGGCACAGTTCTGCTGCCATTGATACCAGCCTTCAGGTACGGAATATCCCCATATCAGCTCTGCGTTCCAGGGATCTACCATGGCAAAACGGTAAGCGATCATACCGGTGTCACGATGCGTTGCGTCAAAGAAATCATTGGGGCCTTTATAATCCGTAAATTGGTACAGGTGTTTACCTGCCTGCGATGCCGCATCCATCGCATCTTTGATGGCGTCGATAGCGCGTTTCCATTTTTCCTTGTCATAGGAAAGATTCATCAGTGGAGCACCGGCTTTACTTTTAAAGTTGCTGTAATAATCGCTGTTACCATTGAACAAGGGAGACGCTGCTGTAAGCAGCATACGGGCTTTTATCGCTTTCACTATCACTGAAGTTACCCTTCCCAGCTCATTCTGTGAAGGGGTATTAACCGGCAGCATGGAAATGGATTCATCAAAACGGCGGGCGATATAATCCACACACGCATCATAAGGCTTACGTTCAGGAAAGATATCACTACCGGTAGTGGCATTAAAGTCTACCTGGTGATCGATCAGGGGAATAGGGCCGTATTGACGCAGCAGGATATAGTGATAGTATGCTGCCAGAAAAGTAGCTTCTCCCTTCCAGCGTTTCACATCTTCGGGAGTTACGCCCGGTACCTTGTCAACATTGTCCAGGAAAATATAGCATTGCCTGATACCTTCGAAAAGGCTAATATTCGGCAAACTATTTTTGCCCTCCCAATAATTGAATAGAGGATTAGACGAGTTCTGCTCACCGCGTAACAGACGTACAATCACATTCCCCTGCCATACCGGGATAGCCTGGTCTGTAGCGCAGGCGCTGATATTACCATAACTCGCATCATTCTCTACCGGGAGGTATGAATATAGCGAGTATAGGAAACGCAGGGCAGTGCTGTAATTCTGAAATGCAGTATTAATGTTGGCAGTATTAGGTGGCACAATGTCCAGGTATTTACTGCATGAAAACAGGCCTGTTGTAAATAGCCATAGAAAGGCGCCTGCAAGTATATATTTGGATTTGAATAAATTCATAGCCTTATTTTTTCAGATGATGAACCGATGATCTCAGAGATTGAACTGCGCGCCCAGGTTAACAACTGACTGTGGAGGATATCCCAGCCCGTTGCCACCTCCCTGCTCGGGATCCCATAGTTTGAATTTCGAAAAGGTGAGCAGATTATTACCCCTGAGATACACCCTTACATATTTCGCAGGAGTGTAGCCTAACTCTAATTGCTTCAGACGCAGGAAGGAAAAATCGCGTAACCACCAGGTGGAAGACTGCTCGTTATTAGGAGCCGACTCTAGTGCCGTGAGCCGTGGATAAAAGGCGTTGAGACGCTGGTTATCCTGCGACCAATGGTCAGCTGCGATGGCTGCCAGCAGGTTGTTCTGAGAGCGCCCGAATGGACGGAATCCGTTTATATAATCAGACATATGGGACAAGCCCTGGAAGAAAACCCCAAAATCCAGTTTCTTGTATGTAATGGTAAAACCGGCGCCATACACAATCTCCGGCACCCTTGGATACCCCATGGCTACACGGTCATTATTATTAATCACCCCATCACCATTAATATCCTTGTATTTGATATCTCCGGCTTTTGATGCAATGAATACAGGACTATTGGCCGCCTCTTTATCATCAATAAATAAACGCTCTGCCACAAGACCAAAATTGGTGTTCAGCGGATGGTCTTTGAACGACAGGTTCTGGAGTCCTAACGCCGCATAATCAGGTTCATCATAGTATAATATCTTATTTCGTGCATAAGTGAATGTACCTCTGAAAGAAACCTGCAGGTCCCTGTTAACACTGTGACTGTACAACAAAGTAGCATCAATACCATGGTTCAGCACCCGTCCTATATTGGAATAGGGCAATGCACTCAGCACACCTGCCGTTGCCGGTATGGTACCCCGCTGCTGATAGATATTACTCCGTATCTCCCGGAACCAGTCTATATTTAGCGTAAGGTCATTAAATAACCCCAGGTCCATTCCTATATTCAGCTTCTTGCTGATCTCCCATTGTATATTATTATTAGGATACCTTGTTATCTGTATACCCGACATGCCGTTGTCGAAATTGTACCCGGTGGTAAAACCATTTCCGCTGTTCATATTCACTACACTGAGATAGGGAAAACGGTCACTTTGTATCTGGTCGTTACCTGATAAACCGTAGGAAGCACGCAGTTTTAACAGGTTGACATGACTGGTCCACATCATCTGCCTGAAGAAAGATTCGTTGGAGGCAACCCACGATAATCCACCTGCCGGAAAGAACCCGTAACGGTGTCCTGCTGCAAAGTTCTCTGAGCCGGTATAGCCCAGGTTCACTTCTGCAAAATAACGTGTATCAAATCCGTATGCAAGTCTGCCGGCCCATCCCTGTTTGCGGGAAGGCAGCGCATCTACAATGGCGCCACCGGGAGTATTGGTATTATATTCATTCCTCAAAAAAACAAGCATCCCGGAAACGTCATGCCGCTCATTAAAAACACGGTTGTAGTTCAATGTGGTTTGCATGTACAATGTCCGGTCTCCACTATTGTTGCCGGATTGCGATAATGCGGTAGATCCGCCTGCCGGGGCAATCCAGTTAAGATTGTATGCATACTTTCCATCTGTATCCTTGTGATAACTCTCCAGGTTATAATAGTAAGGGGCGTACGTTCTGTTTATGCTGCTGCTACTCCAGTTCTTAAAAGAGATCATGGCATTAAAGGCCAAACCCTTCACTATTGCGTCTAATTTCTGTGTCCCTCTCAATGTGGTAAGCAGTGTAGATGCCGCAGACTGGCCATATCCATATACCAGATCTGCATACGGGTTATCACGGGTATTGGCCGTCAGGAAACCATCTGTTTTATTTCCAAAATAAATATGATCCGGCGTTCCATCAGCAGGCGTTGGATAATAAGCCGGGAAGTCTACGCCATTGGCCCCCATTACGCTGCCGAACAACGATGATACACCGTTGGCAGGACCTGTATTCTGATAATAGTCAGCGTTGATATTCAGCTCCAGTTCCGTTGTTTTAGTCACCTTCACATTTACGTTGTTCACAAAATTGAAACGGTTATTATTAATATTGTTTTTGAATCCACTCAATAAAGGGGCGTTACGAAGTATGCCCTGATCTTTATAATAGGCAATACCCATATAATACCGTGCTACCTGTCCTCCGCCCTGTACATTCATGTTGGCATGATGACTAAATGCATAGTCCTTGAACAACATCTTATACCAGTCAACATTCGGATATATGTAAGGATCCAATCCTTTGATGGTACCCTCAATTTTTTCCTGCGAATAGCGGTCCGCGTTATAAGGATTGTCGTTTCGCAGCGCTTCATTGTATAGTTTCATGTAGGAAACACCGTCAGTGAACTTTACAATCTGGGTAGGAGAAGACACTGTGCTTTCCAGTAGTGCAGATATCTTTGGCTTATCCAATATTTTCCCCCGCTTTGTTTCGATGAGTATGACACCATTTGCTCCCCGCGCTCCATACAGTGCTGTGGAAGAGGCATCCTTCAGAATGGAAAAGCTTTCAATATTGGAAGGGTCGATGCTGTTGAGATCAGCTCCGGAGATTTCAACCCCATTCAGGAAAATCAGCGCACCAGTACCGCCATAAGTAGATACCCCCCTGATCCAGAACTGCGCACCACTACCGGGTTCTCCGGTCGACTGTCTGGCAATCACTCCCGACAATTTCCCGGCAAATGAGGAAGATAAAGTACTGCTGGGGCTTTTCAGCTCCTGTGGAGAGATAGTGGTAACAGCGCCTACCACGCTGATTTTTTTCTGCTTCGTATTAAATCCTGTTACTACAACAGAATCAATACCTATGGCAGCCGGCTCCAGTTGTACTTCTATAGCTGCCTGCCCGTCTGCAGGCAGCACTTTGCTTTTATATCCCAGATAAGTGAATAACAGCAACGCATGCCCGTCTTTAACATTGATAACAAACTCTCCCTTTTTATCTGTGTAGGTGCCGTTGGACGTGCCTTTTTCCTGTACCCCTACTCTTTCAAGGGGCTCCCCTTTTTCATTGGTAACACGGCCACGTATGGCCAACATAGCTACAACGCCAACAGTACTTAAACGTTTGTCTGCCTGTATTTTTTGCAGGATGATTGTATTATACCTGATCTCATAGGCCAGGCCACGCCCTTTCAGGCAATAGGTCAGCACTTCCGGCAAAGATGCATTCTTCATATCTATGTCGATATCGGTGATGCCCTTTACAAGATCAGGATTGAATATGATCTGGCTACCGGTTTGATGTTCTATTTCCCAGAATACCTTTTCAAGAGAAAGACGTTTGCCTGATAAGGTAACATTCTGAGAATAAGCACTTGCCTGTACCTGCAGACAAGTGGCCAGTAAGATAATTGACGTGATTCTCATAATAACGCGCGATGAGATTTTGGTTTGGCACACTCTTAGACAAAGCAAAAGAATGTTTTGCACTAGCAAATACATATATTTGTATAGTTTAGTTTTGATACTATGGGACTGCAAGGCCCTTGCAAAAAGCTGGACATTTACCACCGGAATCCGCTGCCAGGCGGCATTCCGGTTTTATATTTTCAGAGATAATGTGATATGTAATTATTTCATAGACCCTCCTTGTTCTGTAAGATGTGATACAATGATTTTCTTGCCGGTAATATTGAAACGTAACCTCCCGTCAGCTTCCAGTATTTCTATCAACTCCCTGATATCTTCCTTCCGTTGTATGTTTCCCGCAAATCTTATATTGGTTAAATCTCCGCTGTATGCGACGTCTATATCATACCATCTGGCAAGCTGCCGCATAATGGTTTTGATGTCTGTAGACCGGAACAGGAACCGCCCGTTTTTCCATGCGGTTTCTGCTTCGATATCGGCCGACTTCACTTCCAACCGCTGCGTTTGCTCTGACCACACAGACTGCTGCCCCTGTTTAAGCAGTATAGAATCATTTGCTTTACGCATGCTTATGAGTCCTTCCACGAGGGTGGCCTTGATTGTTTTTTCATCATCATAAGCCATTATATCAAAATGGGTACCCAGCACTCTTACTTCGCCGCCATCACCACCGGCACGGCTTATTTTAACCAGGAACGGCCAAGGTCTTTTTTCATGAGATATGTGCGACACCTCAAAATAGGCTTCACCGGTAACGATTACTTCGCGGGTATCGCTATTGAAGGACACCGGGAATTTCAGAGACGAAGCTGAGTTGAGGAATACATGCGTGCCATCAGATAACACCACTTCGTATTTACCTCCCTTGGGAGTGGTGATCACATTCCAGGTCATTGCAATTTGCTGCTGTGCAGCAGGCTTCCCATAAACGATTATGCCCCCTTTTGCCAAGGCTGTCTGGTTATTGCCAGGTGCGGTTACAATATTCCCGACGGTATCACTTAGGACCATGGTAGTGCCATTCCCCAGAGTAAGCATGGCCTTGTTGGAGCCTGGCTTAATAATAAGTGTGTTTTTATTTATCGCCAGTGCAACAGTTCTTCTACCCAGGATGTAGTAGCGGCTTCCCCATGCCATAATGATGAGGCACACTATTACAGCGGCTGCCATTCCAACCCGGTACTTACGTAATTTTCCCCGGAGCCGGTAAACATGGGGCTGAGGCTGGGCAGCAAAGGTTGGTTCAGCCAATCCTGCCGATTCAAATATTCTTTTAGTCAGTATATCTATATCGYAACTTTCAACAGCCTTTAGGCTATTTTCCCAATGAGATAACGAGGCTATTCCGTTAAATACAGTCTTGTTATGTTCATTGGCATCCAGCCACGCCCGCAGCGCCTGCAGTTCTTCCCCGGTTATCTTACCGGTCTGCAGTTGCTGTATTAGTGCAGCAACGCCTAATGCTTCGTCTATTTTGTCATCTTTCATGGCATCAACAGGTGTTTATCATTCTTATTACACCGATATACCATTTTGTACCATGCGTACAAAAAAATAACCGCAATAATAACCGGAACAATTAGCGATAAAGAAAAGAATACCTGTAACAGATGTTGACCAGGGCGAAGAAGTTGGGAGTATCCGTTAGTAGAGTAGCAGCAGTACCACCAACGAAATTTCAATGTCTGGCATGTTTTCCAGTTTTCCCCTGATAATGGCAAGGGCTTTTGTTTTCTGGTTACGGACGGTTTGATCAGACAGGCCCAGCTGCAATGCAATAGCCTGATTATTTAGTTGCTGAACATAGCTCAAAATAAAAATTTCGCGCATTTTTGAGGGCAACCCATCTATTACCTTTCTCACTTCCATCAACAACTCGGCGTAAATGATTTCATCAACGGCAATGTCATCATTGATTTCATTGAAAACTTCAAACTTTTTCTGCTCCCGTTCCCTGTCTCTTTTATAATTCAAACAGGCATTCCGGACCGCTATGTAGAAGAAATTTTTTATATTGCCAAAGGATTGAAAAGTATCACGTTTTTCCCAGATTTTTACAATGGTATCCATCACAATATCTTCCGCCGCTACCTTGTTCATGATCATCTTGTTTGCGTAATGACAAAGCACTGGTACATACACCCGAATCAGGTAACGAAACGCCCCTTCTTCTCCCGCTTTCAGCCGGCAATAACAATCCTCATCATCTATTATATCTAAGCTCATAGCGCGGTATCCAAAAACTTGTATGGTAAAAAAGCAATTTGCCCGGTTACAGTAAGAATATCAGATATCATGGAGTCAGCCTGACAACTGAGCAAGTAGTTTAAATGGTTGACATATTTAATCCAATTCAAGGATACATAAAGACTTTCTGTTCACTGCCAGCTAAAGTAGAGGACATATTTTTTTCAAACTAGTTCAAAATTGACTTTTACAGATGTTATTTTTGCTCTCAATAGATGAAGATGATTTTTTTACAGATCAGGTTTCATATCATCACCTGCTGCTGTTTAATCATTTTTTATTTTATGGTAGCTACTCCTTTTTTCGCGTTAAATGCCGGTACCGCTACGCTGCCAGTGCCAGCGACCCGATCAATTGTAGCTGTAAAAGGTGCAAAGAGGAGCGTATTCAGCACGCTGTTCATATTGAATTCAAATTTTTCAATGAATCCAATTTCTCCATCTATGACATTATGCCCCCCTTTCTTGTTGAAATTCATCTTGATTATGATTTAGGTCTAAATACCATGAATACATCTAAACTTCCAACTACAGACACAACGTGGACAAAAAAGTTGCATTGAAAGTGATCATTTGCACAAAAATCTTGATATGCACAAAGATTTTATTTGTGCAATGCCGCCAAATTTGCGCTATAAAAAGAGCAATATGAATCATTCCCGAACTATCAATGTATTATCCCGCTTATACCTGTTCCTGTCTGCGGGAAGTTTTTTAATGGTAAGTATGATGGGCTTTTTCAGCCCCCAGGCGGTGATGGACCTTGTACAGGTGAAGTTGCCTAACAGCGATGCTTTCAGTTCTATCAGAGGGGTATATGGCGGCGTAGGGCTCACCATCACCATCATGCTGGTACGTTGGGCGTTTAAAGATATACAACAGGGTGTAATTTTCTTGTGTTGGCTTTGGGGGTTATATGCGCTGTCGAGGATGATTACCTGGATGGTAGAAGGACCACTGGGGGCTTTTGGTACACAATGGCTGGTCATTGAAAGTGTATTTTTTATATTGGGCGCATTACTGTGGCTACGTTTGCGGAAAAGCGGATTTGCCTTCAAGGGCTAATGATAGATTTGTAAGATCCCTGAGGTTGTATCAAAAGTAATTTTTGCCCGGTTTTATTCGGATACCTATTTCGTTAACGCGATGTTCATGTCCATCAAATTATTTTTGATACAACCTCTATAGCCTGAAAATTTCCGCTTAATCCCTATACAGCTTGCCCCTGATCTAAGTTTTCAACCGAATAAAAAAACTTTCCTGTTATATAAAAGCTCACTAATATCAATAATCCCTATTTTATACAATATAAATATTGTTAAAACTTATTAGACACCCACTCTCGGCGAGGCCTATTGTTATTAACTAGCGAATGACATAGCAAAAAAACACTACCTTCAATAGTCAAAAAGTTATGCCTAAAAATCTTAGACCGGGGCAACCAGCTCCCAAATCTGGTTAATATGACACTGTAGGCCCAGGAGGCGGTAAAGGAAATCCTTCAACCAAAGGTAATCCACTTCCCCCAGGCGGGAAGGCAGGATCTGCTTACAAACTATACTCTTCAAGGGATAAAAAAGTGATTATATAAAAAAAGAGTGCGAATTTTGTAATAACTCAATCACAAGTTAGCGGTCATTATACAGCGACACCCTACAAACTTTTGAGCAAATAATATGCAAGAACAAAAAGAGAAATATGAGGGCACACAGGATGATGAGCTGGGAATAAAAATTCGCTCAAACGACAATCCTTATCTTTCAGTTGATATCCAAAAAAAATTGCTGCTACCTCGCAGATTATCTTCTTATTTTATTGTATTAATTGAAAGTGGTTCAATTACATACAATTTAGACTTACAAGACTTTACGCTTACTGACGGGCACTTGCTTTTTGCAATGCCAAATCAAATTTTTACGCCACCCGCTAAAACAGACAATCTTAAATATTTCAAGCTGCTGTTTGATGAAAATACATTGGCATTGTTGCCACAACAATTCCCCTTTTTGGTCAACCCTTTAAACGCACCAACCATAGTTCTTGACAGTCCTGCAAAAGAAAGAGTAATAAAGGTTTTTGGAATTTTAAATCAGATACTTCACTTAGATAAAAATGCAACCGATACTGAAATAATATTAGCTTATCTGCACTCGTTGCTATCAGAATTAAACAGCGCTTATTTCAAAAACAAAGAACCAGTCAATATCTTAAACACTAACCTTTCAAAGTTTGTGGAGTTCAAATTAGTCGTGGAAACGTACCTTACAGAGCAGCCTTCTATCAACGCAATTGCAGAAAAATTAGCTTTATCTACAAACAGTTTATATCGGATTGTAAAAGAATATGCCGGAACATCGCCAAAGGATTATTTTATTAACCGTTTGATGGCCGAAGCTCAGAGAAAATTGCGTTATTCTAATACTTCTATCAAAGAATTGGCCTATGAATTGGGCTTTAATGACCCTGATTATTTTTCAAAGCTCTTCAAAAAAAGCACAGGAAAAAGTGCAAGTGAATTTCTGCCCAAGCAAGATTTGTCGGGGAAATAGAATGAATTGTCCATCTCCGCTATTTTTTAGCCCTCTACTTTTGCCTTATAAAATTCATACAAGAAATGAAATTTGCATTAGTAACAGGAGCTAACAAAAGCATTGGCTTTGAAGTTGCACAGCAACTTGCTCAAAAAGGAATTTATGTTTACCTCGGCAGCCGTAATTTAGAAAATGGTGTTGAAGCCCTTGCTAAATTAAAAGCGAAGGGATTAAACAATGTAGAAGTTATTCAGCTTGACATTACAGATGACGAATCAGTAATTAAAGCCCGTAAAGAAATAGGTAAAAAAACAAAAGTGTTGGACATACTTATTAATAATGCGGGTATTTATGGTGGCTACCCACAAACGGCACTTGACTCAACTATTGACCAGTTTAAAGCAACTTATGATGCAAATGTTTACGGCGTGGTGCGAGTTACACAGACATTTATTGATTTATTGAAAAAGTCGTCAGCACCTCGTATTGTAAATGTAAGTTCAAGTCAGGGTTCAATTACCCTGCACAGCGATCCTGCCTATAAATACTACGACTACAAAGGCGTTGTATATCTTTCTTCAAAATCAGCCTTGAATATGTACACTGTCGTTTTGGCATACGAATTAAAAAATACCAACTTCAAAATAAATGCCGTTTGCCCGGGATATACAAAAACAGATTTCAATGGACATCGTGGACCCGGAACTGTTAAAGATGCCGGAAAACGGATAGTAAAATATGCGCTGATTGATAATGATGGCCCAACAGGAAAATTTTTTAGTGAGGAAAATAATCCTGAAACAGGAGAAATACCCTGGTAACGAAGATGAAGCATAAAAAACCCACCAGGGTATTTGCAATATGCCGCCTTGACATTAAATGCATAACAGTATATCAAAGGATACAAAGGACGCATCATCGATTTTTAGGGGCTTCTACCATTTAAACACACAACAAAACGTGATACATTTCTTTTACAGGAATTGTATCACGCTTTTTGATGCCTGTCTTACTCTAGCTAACGAGTAACGATAATACCAAAGATAACAGCCGATGTTTTGAGCAGGATGCCGGGAAGATAGCGGCTTGGATATTCAATTTCCTTAAGTAAATGTTCCTTGTTAATATAAATGCTCATAATTTAATAATGCGTTGCCTGACGAATCAATAATATCGTTTTTTATTTAATCTAATTGATTATCTACGCAAACCGGGGATACTTTGGAAGAAATTAACTGGTCAGCCTAACATTGGATGGGGATATCCCAATTCCCTGCAGCCAGCCTCTCATGTTGTAAGTATAAACAAGGAAATCCGGTTGCGCAGCAATATCTCTAGGAATTTCCACATTTATTTATTTAAATTGCTGCGGTAAATTGCCACGTTTTGAATATTATAGCTGCTTTGAAACAAGGAAACCTTTTGGTGTTTAACGAAGTCTATTATTCCTGGCACAAAAAGGTCTACCATTTTGTTCTTCAAAAAACCCGGTCATCCTTCATTGCAGAAGAGGTGACCCAGCTCACATTCATCAAATGCTGGAACTACCGGGAAAATCTCGCTGATGACCTCAATATACAGTTACAGCTGTTCCGCATTGCCCGCACTACCCTGATCGACTTTCTCCGCAAGGAAACCGTTTACAAAGAAAAAGTAATCCATGTAATAGACCAGTATATCCTACCGGTAGACGACCTATGGGGAAAGCTGGCGGAAAAAGAACTACAGGTGAAGCTGGCAAATGCCTTGAAAGAAATGCCTCCGATGCGCCGTAAAGTATTTGAAATGAGTCGTTTTAAAGGCATKAGCTACCAACAGATTGCACACGAACTTTCCTTATCATCCAGAACTGTGGAAACACATATTTTCCAGGCCCTCAAACAGATAAAACATTATCTCGGGCTCATAGTCTCCCTCCTGGCCTGGCTTATCCGGTTTTAATTTTTTTTGAGTCAGACTACGTAGTTCTCGCGTTACAAACGTATTACTTATCTATCAGCCATATATAATATGATAAATGATGAATTACTAAAACGGTTTCTCAGCAATCAATGCACACCGGAAGAAGCTCGCAGGATAGCCCATTACCTGCAGGACCATCCTGATATGCTGGAGAAATACCTGCCGGAAGAAGAATTCCTGCAATTACAGGAAGACGGCTACTTCCCGGAAACGGTTTCCCGGCAGTGGCTGAAAAATATTCATCAGCAAACGGTATTTGCCGGCAGCCGGACAAAATGGGCCAAACGGTTGGCTATCGCCGCTGTTACAACAGGTGTGCTGATAGGAGGAACGTTGTTATTGGTGAATCGCGATCATAAAAAAGCAACCGGCGTTGCCAGCACAACAGTGGCAACAATTCCACCCGGGCAAGAGGAGCGGAAAGAAAACACCGGCAGCAAGGTGATGGCCCTTGTATTACCGGATGGATCTGTGGTACAACTGCAACCGGCAGCCAGCATAGTATATAATAAACAGTTCAGGGAAAACAGAAACATATACATCACGGGAGAAGCGGATTTTACTGTAACCGCCGATAAATTACATCCCTTCGTTGTTTATAGCAGCGAATTATTTACCACCGCCCTGGGCACCTTTTTTCATGTAAAAGCCATTCCCGGGGATGATATGATCACCGTACGACTGAACACCGGTAAAGTACTGGTACAGGGCGCCACCGATAAAAAGAAGGTCATCAATGATGTAGTGCTCACACCGGGCAAAGAACTCCGTTATTATCGCAAAACAGGGAAAGCCATCGTAGCCAACTTCAATACTACGGGCACGGATATATTAGTAAAAGCAGGAAACAACGGCGACAGTCATGCAACACCCGACTGGTATAAGTTTAACAATCAACCAATGGCACAGGTACTCGATCAGTTGAGTAACTATTACGGCGTAGCCATCTATTATTATCCGTCAGACGTGATGGAGATTTATTTCGATGGCAAGTTTGAGAACACGGACTCACTGGCGAAAATCCTGACCGATTTAACACTTCCCAATAATCTGAAGCTGATTCGAAACGATAGCGGATTTATTATTAAGAAGAAATAATTCAATCATTACAGTTCTATTCCCTAAAAGGCGCAAAGGCGCCCGGGGCTTGCTATGCCCCGGATTTAAAAACCACGTTCCAGTTATGAAGATGTTCTATCGACCAAAATGGCGCCTGCTCCTGGCGCTATGCATGATGATCTCAGGCGTGTCCATGTCCGCACAGGCACAGGGCCGCATGCAGGTAACCGGCACTGTACGTACCGACCAGGGGGAACTCCTCCCAAATGCTTCCGTAGTGGCGCTGAATGAAAAAACAAAATATTCGGCTGGTGTAATCACCGACAGCAACGGCGTATTCCGTTTCTCCGGGTTACCACCTGAGGGTAAATATTTACTCAGCGTTTCTTACATGGGTTTTGAAACACAACAGCTCAACAACGTTCTTCTTAAACCTGGCGCCACATTAACATTCTCTGTACGCCTCGTCAGAACGGTGGCAGCGCTGGGCGACATCGTGGTAATCGGTTATGGCACTGCGCGGAAAAAAGATGTAGTAGGCGCATTCAACGTGGTAACCGTCAAAGAAGCCGGTGCAGTAAACGCGACCAACCCTTCTCAATTACTCATCGGTAAAGCCGCCGGCGTACAGGTACTGCAAAGCAGCGGCGCCGCCGGTGCAGATGCCCAGATCATTATCCGCGGTACCGGCAGTTTCACCGACATCAATCCATTATACGTGATCGATGGTATCCAGGGTACTAAAAATCTTTTTAATACAATCAATCCCCAGGATATAGAAAGCATCACTATTCTGAAAGATGCTTCTTCCACCGCTATCTATGGCTCCGCAGCGGCCAACGGCGTGGTGATCATTACCACCAAAAAAGGGAAGCCCGGACCTCCGCGTGTCAGCTTTACCTCTCAATGGGGCATCGCCAAAGCATGGAAGAAACTGGATCTGCTGAATGCCGCACAGTACGTAGATGCGCTGAAAGATCTGGCCGCTACCAAGAATGCGGTACTGCCGGCAAAATTTAATACCCCGGCGGTGTTACAGGATAGCACCGACTGGCAGGATGCTATTTTCCACAACGCCCTTGTATCTGAAAACGATCTGAACATCAGCGGCGGCGGTGAAAAGGTAAGCTATTCGGTGTCCGCTACCTACATTAATCAGCAGGCCATCTTAACCAATGCTACCAACAAAAGATTCCAGGCACGCGTGGGTCTCGAAGAAACACTGGGACGCTTCCGGTTTACACAGAACCTGGTATTCAGACAGAATGTGGGCAACGGTAATTACGCCAATATTATCAATGCTATCCAGTACGCGCCGTATAAACCTGTACTGGACCCCTCTATACAGGGCGGATATTCTATCCTGTCAAATATCGATGATTACAGCAACGCCAGCAATCCACTGCAGGATATTGCGATGAGGAGTCAAACAACTAAGGCGCTGGCTTTTTTCCCACAGTTGTCCGGTGAAGTGCGGATCATCGACGGACTAAAATTCCGTTCGCAGTTTGCCGCAGAAGTAAACTCCACCCGGAGCAACAGCTACCAGCAACAGTACCAGTCATCCAACTTCCTGAACCAGGCCCGCCAGTCTACGCTTGCCTTTACAGAGAACTCGTATTACATGTTGGAGAATTACCTGTCATATGAAAAAATATTGGGCAAACACCAGCTCTTTTTAATAGCCGGACAAAGCTATATTGATCCCGGCATAACCAATGGTTCTACCATAAGAGGTACCGGTCAACCCAATGATAATATTACCAACGTTGGCGTAGCTTCCTCCCAGTCTGTTACCAACTCCTATTCCAACTACGCCCGTCCTTCCGTCATCTCTTATTACGGGCGGCTCAACTATACTTTTGATGACAAATATATACTGACAACCAGCTACCGCAGAGATGGCGCATCCAACTTCGGCGTTAATAACCGCTATGGCAACTTCGCCGCCGGAGGCTTGTCGTGGCGCTTTTCAGAGGAGTCATTTATAAAGAATACAGTTCCTGTTTTATCGGATGGTAAACTCAGCGTAAGCTGGGGACAAACCGGCAACAACAGCATACCCAACTTCCTGAATACAGCGAAAACTTACCAGGGTACGCCCGGAGGCGCGCTGGTATATTCCTTTGGCAGCACGGAATCATTTGTATCCGGCACTACACTGACGACTTTAAGCAACCCTAATTTAAAATGGGAGCAAACCAATCAAACAGATATCGGCATCGACCTTGCATTTTTAAATAACCGCCTCACCGTTGAAGCCGACTGGTACAACCGGAAAAGTACGGGGCTGTTAGTTACTACCCTGTTGCCAGCCAGCATAGGTGTGAGTCCTACCGGTACCCAGCCCAGGAAAACAGTGAATGCTGCGAATGCGCAAAACAAAGGATTTGAACTCACCATCGGTTATAAGAATAAGATCAATAATAACTTCAGCTACAACGTAAGCGTAAACGGATCTGTTAACAGCAACAAGGTATTGTCGTTAGGCGATCAGTTTTCCGCGCCCATCCAGGCAGGCGCCTTCTCTCCCGTTCCTGCCACTACCTATACCGCCGCCGGCTACTCCATCGGTTCCTTTTATGGTTACCGCCTGGATCATGTGGCCAGAGATGCTGCCGAAGTGGCTACCCTGGACCAGGAAGCCGCAAAGAAAACAGGCAAGCCAAATGCTAAATACCAGGATGGATTATTACCCGGAGATTTTATTTATAAAGACATTGACGGCGATGGTATTATCACCGCTAAGGACCAGGAAATATTAGGCAATGCTATTCCAAAATTTATTTACGGTATCAACGCCGGCGTAACCTATAAAAATTTTGACCTGAACCTGGTGTTGTCCGGCATTAGCGGATTGAAATTACTCAATGGCTTAAAATTAAATACCAGCATTATGGCCACCGGTCATAATGCATCTACCGACATCCTCAACAGATGGCGCCAACCAGGTGATGTAGCGGCTTTGCCGAGAATAGGTCAGAATGCTACCGGCAACGGAAACCTCCGCCCCTCCGATTGGTGGCTGGAAGATGGCAGCTACCTGCGTTTACGGAACATTACCATTGGCTACAACGCTCCCGCGTCAGTGCTAAGCACGGTGACCAAAGGCACCGTTAAATCACTCCGCATTTATGTGGCAGCACAAAACTTATTCACCTTCACCAATTACACCGGCTACGATCCGGAAATAGCGGGTGACTACCTGTTTGCACGTGGTATTGATCAGGGACAGGTACCGCAGCCCAAAACTTTCCTGGCAGGTATTCAACTAGGGTTTTAATTCTTAAAATGTATTTTATGAAGAAGTATATATATCAATCGCTCCTCATAGCCACGCTGGTCGCCATTGCACCCGGATGTAAAAAATCACGCCTCGACCTGGTAGACCAGAGCGCCTATGCGTACGATACTTATTTCACTAACATCAGCGCGCTTAACCAGGCCACTGTAGCCAGTTACGCTACATTGCTGCATCCCGGATTATGGGCGCGGGAATATTATTTTATCTTCGACCTCCTCGGGCACGATGCCAAACGGGCCAGCTTTTTATTGGGTCCAGAACAGGAGCTGGGCGATTACAGCTTTGGCACCAGCAACGCCGATCTTAGTTCCCTATGGAATTCCCTATACCGGATGATTTTCAGAACCAACCTGGTACTGGACCGCGCCGCCGCCTGGAATCCTACCGCTACCGCCGATCGTGCAAAACTGAATCAATACCTCGCAGAAGTAAAATTCCTCCGGGCATATGCCTACTTTCACCTGGTAACATTATGGGGAGATGTACCACTGTATATCGACTATCAAACCACACTTAATAAAAACTATTTATCCCGCAGCCCTGCTGCTGACGTGTGGAAACAAATAGAAAAAGACCTGACAGAAGCCCAGGCCACAGCGGAACTGCCCACTGTATACCCAACTGCGGAATTGGGCAGAGCCACCAAAGGCGCCGTGACAGCCCTGCTCGGCAAAGTTTATTTGTACCAGAAAAAATGGGTACCTGCACAAACAGAATTGGAAAAACTGATGGGTGCGCCTTATACGTACAAACTCGATTCTTCCTTTGATAATGTTTTCAGTACCACCAATCAGAACACACCGGAAAGCATTTTCCAGATCATGAATCAACAGTGGACCGACTGGGGCATTGGTTCGCCCTACTATATGTTTGGTAACGGTGCAGAACAGGTAGGTAAACAAACGCATAGTGGGCGTGCTATGGAGTATGGATGGAACGACTGGAAGAATGTATACATCAGCAACGCCGCTGTGAAAGCATTTACATATCCCAATCCTGCAAATGGTCTGCAATATACAGATCCCCGCGCTAAATCTACTTTTTACGGCACTCCCGCTTCCGGTGGTGAAACCGTTTACTGTCAGCAATGCGCTGCCGGTGCAAAGCCGTATCCTTTTGATCCCGCCGATCCCCAGGGCGATTATCGCTGGAAGAAGTATGAGTATTATAATCTCATGGAAAAATATGGTGACCCTAAAAGCCCGATTAACGGGCAGGTAATCCGCCTGGCAGATGTAATGCTGATGCTGGCCGAAGCACAGATCCAGCAAGGCAATACAGGCAATGCTCCATTGGCGCTGATAGACAGTATACGTTCCCGCTCTCACGCATTTTTATACACCACATTAGGCGACAAAACAAATGCAATGAAAATACTGATGCGCGAACGGCAACTGGAATTATGCGGCGAACAATCCCGGTATTTCGACTTGTTGCGCTGGGGTATTATCAAACAAACTATCAATGCAGAAAAGGCAGCAGAACCTGGCACGGGCACCCAACCTTTCCAGGATAAACACCTGTTGTTCCCTATTCCCGATGTAGAAAAAAACTATAATCCTAATGTAGCCAAAGACATCAACAACGGCTGGAACTAATTATAAAACAGCATGGATTAACCACCGGCAGGAAGTACCCCGTAGCCCATTACCATATAATTCCACTATGAATATGAAAAAGATTTGCTACACGCTATTACTATCCATTTTTTTTCTGACCACCTCGCAGGAACTACGTGCGCAAACGTATACCTGGAACCAGGTCCGGATTGGCGGGTCCGGTGCATTGCCCTCTTTTGTGGCGCATCCTAAGGTACCTGATCTTTATTTCATCACCACCGATGTTGGCACTCCTTACCGATGGAATAAGAACCTGCAGAAGTGGGAGCATTTAATGCTCTTTAAAAAAATACCGGTCAACTACTGGAACTGGGAAGTTAACCAGCGTTGCGGCAGCATCGGCATAGATCCCAGTGACAGTACCGGCAATATTCTTTATGCTACCGTGGAAAACAGCGCCGGTTCAGCGCCTGGCAAAGGTGCAAGCTCGGTAGGTACTATCATGAAGAGCACCGACAGGGGCGATTCCTGGACAGACCTGCAGGTTCCCATTGTTGTGCACCCAAACAGCACGCAGGCTTACGGGGATCGTATACAGGTGGATCCCTCCAATAGTAATACCGTGTGGGTGGTTACCGACCAGAATGGCGCCTTGAAAACGGACAATGCCGGCGCCAGCTGGACCCAGGTAAGCGCCATCACTACGCCCGGCTCCTGTGCCTTTATTCTTTTCGACCAGAGTTCCGGTACCATTGCTGTGAACGGCCAGAATGTTACCAGGCGCATTTACATCGGCAGGTCTACAGGCGTATGGGTATCAGAAGATGGTGGCGCTTCTTTTACACTAATGAGCAACAGTCCACAGTATCCTATCCGGGCCGTGATTCACGTAGATGGAACCCTGTACGTATCTGCCGGAACCGATAATCAAAAAAAAGGTGTCTACAAGTACAAGAACGGCACCTGGCAGGACGTCTCTCCGGTAACTTTAGATCCAGATCCGGTTAATAGTGACAGATACTTCTCTAAAGTGGCGGTAAACCCCGCCAATTCAAATGATATTGTTGTAAGCACTCGTGGTAGCTGGCAAAAAGATCCCTATTACATTTCAAGGCAGGGCGGCGCCCCCGGCTCCTATACACAGGGAAAGATCACCCGCGATAATTCGGAAGCGCCACACTCGTCGAATGACGGATTATATTATAATTCACCAGGGCATAATGCTGCTGCATTTACCTGGGACCCTTTTTACCCGAACCGGATATGGATCAACGATATGCTGGACGTGCTTTCCACAGATAATATCTTTGACCCCATTTGCAACTGGAAGATCCGCGTAGTAGGCCTGGAAGAAATTGTGGTAACAGGCCCTATGGCAGCACCTCCGAGTGGCAAGAACCTGTTGCTCACTGCTACCGCAGATGTGGGAGGCGCCCATCACCGTTCCCTTACAGAACCGTTGAACCAGGGCGCTGTTTCCGGCACCGCACTGCACTACAGCATCTTCTCTGCGTTTAATATGCAGGGAGTAGCTTTCCAGTATACCGATCCTAATTTTGTGGTGCGGGTAGGTTGCGACGGCCCTGCGGCTAATAGGATCGAGGCATCGCGCGCGGGTTACTCCACCGATGGTGGTGATACATACACCCTTTTTCCAAAATCGCCCGGTTTGCGTGGGCGTGTAGCCGTATCCGCTGATCGCAGGAATATCCTCTGGCTCACCCAAATAGATGTTAATGACGCTCCCGGTAACGTTTACTGGTCGGAAGATCTGGGCGCCACCTGGACCAAATCCACCGGTGCCTCTTCCGGGATCTTGCCCTCGGGCCCGCAGTTCAATCTGTACCCCGGGCAAAACCATCTCGTAGCCGACAAGGTGAACGGCGATTATTTCTATATCTGGGACCGTGGTTCTTTTTATGTAAGCACTAATGGCGGGAAATCATTCCAGAAAACAACCGCCACTGGTCTTACTGCAAACGCCGGCAGCAATCCCAATGGCTCTTCTTATGCCACTACCTCCAACATTGAAGCAACGCCTGGGAAAACAGGGGATGTATGGATTGCATTTTACGATGACGCCTATCCTCAATATGCCTCCCTTTATCATACTTCAGACACTGGTAAAACATTCAGTAAGGTAGGTGGCGAAAATTTCAAACCCAAATGGATAGCTGCCGCCATGTCCGACACCACCGCCAACGCGCACCTGGCTTTATACGCTACCGCCCAGATCCTTCCCATCAATGGCATTACCTATGGCGCCTTCCGCTCAGATGATACCGGCCGTACCTGGACCACCATCTTAGACAGGGTACCAGGCGTGGTGCAGAATATTACGGCAGACAATAAAGGAAGAATGTTTCTTGCCATCAGCGGAAATGGCATTTTTTTCGGCTCCCCGGTAGCCGGCCCTGTTCAGTCGGTGGAAATAGTTAATCCCGCATCAGACACTATTGTAAGAGGATTCTCCGTGAAACTGAACGTAAAGCTCACACCCACGTATCCCACCAATCCCGCTGTTACCTGGAACTCCTCTGATACTACAATCGCTAAAGTAGATCAGATCGGGAAGGTAAGCGGCATTAATGCAGGTATCGCCATTATTACCGTTACATCAGTCGATGGAGGAAAAACGAATACAAGACAGATCGTCGTCGTTCCGCCCACTATATCCACCAGTATCGTGATAGACAGTGTCGTGTATGGCACTATGAATACGCCCAGGCAGATTGCCGCTGCTCTTGCGCCTTCAAATACCACCAATAAAACGCTGAACTGGTCCGTGGCGGATAGCACCATTGCAAAAGTGGATGCCAATGGTGTGGTGACCGGTTTAAAAATGGGCACTACCTCCCTCACCATCTCCCCGGCAGACGGGGGGCCCGCTAAAACCGTGCAACTGATCGTGAACACCATTGTAACAGCCATCAATGCAGGTACAACAGCAACAACGGGAAGCCCGGCAACGCCACTTCAGAATACAGCGGTCGGCCAATATATACCCGAAGGGCCTGCAGGAACCGATAAACTATGGCATGCAGGGTATACCTGGAGCGTTCGTAACACAGCAACGATGGACCTGAGCCAGGTAACAACGCCTGCTCCTCCCCAGGTATATGAGTACATGCGCATCTCCAAAAATACTTCGGCCCAGCTACGCTATTATTTCCGCAACCTGATTCCCAATGCCAACTATTCGCTGCGCCTGCATTTTGTTGAGCCCAGCAATACCGACAAAGCTAATCGGGTGTTTAACRTGAAGACCAGTGGCGACAGCCTCATCAACTTCAACATTTACCAGGCTGCCGGTAATAAATTGAATACCGTGATTACACGCACCCTTCAGGCAAAAGCTGACAACGCTGGTGTAATAACCGTGATGTTCATTCCTAAAACGGGTACCAACGATCCTTACAGCGCTTCTATATCCGCCCTTGAGGCATCTATCATCCCCCTCCAGGGGATCAGCATTAATTCAGACAGCAGTAATCTTTATGTAAGTTATAAAGACACCCTGAAACTGACCACTACACCGGCAAATGCCACTAACCGGAACCTGGTGTACAAATCTTCCAACGACGCGATAGCTACTGTAGACCTGAACGGTGTGGTAACAGGAAAAGGTGCCGGCATGGTTACTATCACCGCTACATCTGCGGAAAGTAGTTTTACGGCTGCCAAAACCTATACAGTTATCTATATACCTGTTGCATCCTTAATGCTGGACAGCACTTCAGCCAATGTATTTGTAGGATCAACTTTACAACTCAATACCATCATCACTCCCCCAAAAGCAAGCAATAAAGGGGTAATATGGACATCTTCAGATACCACCGTGGCCAAAATAACCAACAATGGCACTATCAGCGGTATCAAACAAGGCGATGTAATAATAACCGCTACCTCGGCAGACAACCCGGCTATTACAGCACAGGCCAATATTCATGTAGCCAATGTACTGGCCACCGGTCTGAGTTTGCAACCGTCCACCGCCACTATCGGGGAAAGGGATACGCTGCGGGTAAAAGTTACTTTCCTGCCATCTAATACCTCCATTAAAAAAGTAACCTGGAGCAGTTCTAATACAACCTTTGCTACGGTTGACAGTACAGGCCTTGTCACTGCCATTAAACAGGGCGCTGTTACCATTAACGTCAATACACAGGATGGCTCAGGCGTTTCAGTTGCCTTGCCGGTAACCGTGGTGCCGTTTGATTCATGCGGAGGAATACCCAATTATGGTTTTGAAAGTGGCCTTATTAACTGGATCGCTTATAAAGAATCTGTTCCTACAGTGGGCGCTGTATATGCCGTTAGCGGGAAAGGCCATTCCGGCGATAAAGCCGTTACACTCGGTTCCACTACAGCAAACACCTCTTTGAACATAAAAGACTCCATACCAGTGAGAGGCGGCAGCGTCATTGTATTCAGCCAGTGGGTCAAAGTAGAAAAAGACGCTATGGGTTATCCGTGGTGGTCAGGATATGGTGTTGGGTTTGTAGATAACCAGGGCGCAGCTACCGGTACTGCTTACCAAAAACAAATAGACAATGTGACCGCATACCGGGATAACTGGGCTCAGATAAGAGACACCATCAATGTACCCGACAGTGCCACAGGGCTTACTTATTGGGTGGCTAAGGTAGGATTCGGCACGGTATGGGCGGATGATTATTGCATAGAAGTGCTAAAGACAAATAAATCCGCTGTTTACGGCATAAACGCCGGTACCACGAGTACGCCTCCTGGTCCTTATGCCAATACTACCTTTGCCCAATATGTTCCCGAAGGTCCTACCGGCACGGATAAACTATGGCATGCGGGGTATACCTGGATACAAAGAGTATCTTCACCCGTAGACGTGTCTTATGTAACCGATCCGGCTCCCCCCCAGGTATACGAGTATTTACGCGTATTCAAAGATAACATCACCCAGATGCGTTATTATCTGCGCGGGCTCACTCCCAATACCGTTTATGCTATCCGCCTGCACTTCGTTGAGGCACAGGATGCAGAAAAAAATAAAAGGATATTCAGCGTAAAAGCCACTAATGGTCTCGACAGTCTTACGGATTTCAACATATACCAGGCCGCAGGCAACAGGTTGAACACCGCTGTTACACGCACCATCAGGGCAACGGCAAACAGCGCAGGTATGATACTGGTATTCTTCTATCCTAAAAAAGGATTGTATGATCCTTACAGTGGTTCAATAGCTGCTATCGAGGTGCGGACATTAACGCCTGCAGACTCCCTGCAAAGTTTGAACGAAAATCAAAACGGGATCGCAGTAACCGGCAACAAATTAAACACCAGCAGTAACCAGGATTTTACAACAACAGTATATCCTAATCCTTCAAACAGCGTGTTTAATGTAAAAATGGCTTCTTCCTCAAAAGTACCGGCAGTGCTTATCATTGTTAATAGCGCAGGCAACGTTATTTATTCTACAAAAATAAATGCCGGTGCCAATTACCAGGTTGGTCAACATCTGCTACCAGGTGTTTACTATATCAATATCAGTCAGGGTACTCAAAGCAAGACGATGAAAGTTGTGAAATACTAAAAAATGAAAAGCTGTCTCATAAATAAATGAGGCAGCTTTTCATTTTTCGACTTCGGGGGAGCTCAGATTGACTATAATTCTCATATTGATAATAAACTACTTTTTATATGGTTGCAATTTTTCCAGTTAAAGATGAAAATGCCATCGTGTACGAATTCCTTTCTAAAGGGAATACTCTCACAAAATTTAAAGCCCTGGACGATTTAAGCGTGAGGTCATTACCTCAACGGATATATGATTTAAAACAGGATGGGAAAATTATTTATGATCGCTTTATTATTGTTCTAAACAAAGGGCCGCAACGTATTAGAGTAAAGGAATATAGTTTAATACCATTTATTTAATCACCAATTTAAAGCTACGCCACTCCTTTATATTGATTAGTTCAGATTTTAGAATCAGATATTGTTACCTAAGTGTTATCCAATTTTTCCCAAGTTTATGCTGTCGCCACAATAGGGATACTTACAAAAAACCCCGCTTTTACGGGATACCGTGGCAGCAAATTATCCAGTACCTTAAAGTACAGATGTTTCTCTGTCACCACAAATTGAAAAAGTTATGAAAAAGAAAATGCCTTCACAAAAACTCGTTTTGAGCAAAAAAATTATTGCACGACTGAGTACAGCACCCGTCAATAATATGGCTGGCCGCCTGATTTCTGATCCGTTGACAGAAAATCCCTGCGACCCTATACACAGCATGCTGATTTGCAGCCGGGGCTGCTAAGGAAAAGTAATCCACAGCGGCCCGAAAGTATTGGGCCTATTGCGCGCAGAGCAGTAAAAAACAAATGATCAAATTAGTAAAGCCTTTAGGATGGGTACGCGTACTATAGATCGGGTAAAGAACGATTTATGGAAGAAGGAATGGAAGCAGCCCTGGAGTGAAAACCAACAAGTAGAATATATGAGATAAAGCGGATGGGGATGTAGAAACAAAACTTATCACCTTATGTTGTAGCGAACCACCTAAAGGTATTGGTCAAACGAAACACGGTGCAGCATTTGGGGCCTGTGACGGTTAGCACAATTTAATAATTATATTGCTAACCGCAACGCTTACTTTTCTATCCTTATCTATCTTTTCACAACTTTACCACTAAAAACAAAAAAACCTTGTAGAATAAGCTTCTACAAGGTTTTAATTACGTCAGAGTATTTACTTTTACTCCTGATGGTGATCCCGGTTGGACAATTCTCGAACCAATTCCTCGAAAATTTAAAGCAATTGGCCGAACTACTACAATTAAAATAATATACCCTCCTCTATATTAAACTGCCTCTGTTCACTCTTCGCGGCGCCGGTGATGACTTTCGTATCTTAGTAAAAGCTAGTTAACCAATATAAAGCATGGGAAACAAATTGAGGTTATATAGAAGGAACTCAGCTAAACACTCAACTAAAAAAGAAAAACCTGCACTAGCGCAGGTTTTAGAAGTAGAGTGATCCCTAAATGATACAAAACTCGAACCTTTTTCTATTTGAACTGCGAAAATTAGCACAAATTGCGTGAATTTAAGAGCAGCTTGCACTGCTCTTAAATTAATGGCTGCAAGTAGCAGTTAATGGCGGTGTTTGGCTAAATGTTGCTATATTCAATTCAGCGATTTTCTATTGCGATGCTAAAGCTGCAAACCTAAAATATGCAACAACTGTTGATAGGATAAAAACTATAATCAACATTGGGAGCATTTTGTATTCCTTCTTTTTGGCGTGAACAAACATGCCTGCTAACATAATTGAGCAAAAGGCCGTTGCTGCCATAGGTGTCAAAATTGGTGCAATGCCTAAAAGCCACGGGACTATAATGCCGATACATCCTAATAATTCAAGAACCCCCAATATTCGGATTGGTATTATAGAGTTGTTCGGTTTCAAATGTCCGTCTGCGACATGTTTTTCTTTACTGCCTGAAATTTTTCCATAACCAGGCATAATAAAAAATGTAGAGAGAAGCCCCTGTATTATCCACAAAATAGTATTCATCTTTTCTTTATGAAGTTAAAAAAATAAGCTTTTGAAAGCCTTGATAGACGAGCATAGTAAAATACCTTGAAAAACTTCAAGGTTGCTCATCAAAAGGATTTTGCTTAAACAAAATCTCTTTATTTTTAACTTCTGACTAACCCTTTTTGGGTTGGTCTAACCAAAGATTAATATCTTCCATTCTATAAATCTATTTGTGGTAAAGTATGTAAAGATAGTAAAAGATTATGCCGCCAAGGGTATCGCAAAATAACAGGTTTAAATTATAGATGACCACTTTACCGCAAAAGGAATGCTCTTAAAACTGGAATTACAACTAGAAACAAATATGTACTTAAAATCGAAATGTCATAAATTAGTATTGACAAGTCAACCCAAATAAAACTAAGTAACCACGAAAAGCAATTTCGCACTTTAATAGACTAACAAATAGACCAAAAACAAAAAACCTGCGCTCAGCGCAGGTTTCCCGTTTCTCCAGTGATCCCCTTGGGACTACATCAATGCCTTATATATCGCGGCTTTTCAGGGTTTTAAAAGTTAGTGTAACCTTTTTTGTTACCACCCGGAATAGCTTCATTTGATCAGGTTTGAAAGAACTTTTTATCGTTATAAAAGTACGAAGATATTTGCTGAACTGGTGCAAAATAATGTAAAATAAATCCCCGTAGATCATTTAGATATACCAATGAATTTTGGGAAAATCCAATACCCTAAGGAAACTTGTGACCTTCAAAACACCAAGGCTAAAAAAGCTTTTAACTCATAAAAAGAAGCCGTAGGAAGACAGGGAACAAGGTTGCCTCTATTACGATCTCCTAAAAAAATTATTCCTGTATCGTCTATTTGGGGCTAATAAATTTAAACTTCGAATGCTTCCCGACAAATTCAATGTTCCTTCCCTCTAGAGAAACTGCTACTGCTGTTTCCCTGACCAGTTTGTCATTGTCATAAATCTTCATTATCCGTTTATCTGAGTCAAGCTCAATATTGAAACCAATCTTTGTTTCAACGGGCACATAGCCGTAAAATTCCGCATACCCCTGACTCAATCTATATGGAAACATGACAGATTGCATGGTATCTACAAATTCACTTTTATTTGTTGTCAAAACCGAAATTCCAATTATCCCATAAGCGTGATTTCCAGATACATCCAGAGAGATAATTTTCCCAGAGAACTTCACATGATTCAATACCCGGGAATTAGCCTTCGTATATTGGTCTGATAAGCAGCTCCAGAAACAAACGTTCATCAAAAGCATCATGGATAGTAAAATCCATACTTTACATTTTGTCATAAATATTAATCTAAAAGTTTTTTCGCATTCGTATAACCAGATTTTGTAAATGATGACAGAATTGGAAATGCTGCATTAGATACTCTATCAAAAAATCCTCTTTCTGATGTCGGCTTTACGTCATTCATCAAAATAGTACTAGACTGTTGTGCTCCGATACTACCAAGATTCACGGAAAGTCCCGCAGATACACTCACACCAATGGAAATACCTTTCCAACCAAGCTCTTTCAAATTTGCTGTGGATGAAAATCCGGATACAGAAACTCCCCCACCTGCAATGGCCTTTATATCAGCTGATAAAGAGGTACTATAGGTTGCGCCTGCAAAAGTTGATGGATCTGTGGAGGGATGCGTGTCGTATCCTACAAAAAGGCTAACTCCAGCACTTGCTCCAAAACCAGCCTGCGCACCTATCTGCTCTGTAGTATGTCCTCCCGCAAACACATAATTATAGCCACTATACTTATTATCTGTAAAATTGGCGACGCTGACCTCTCCACCCCATTGAACTCCCATGCCTACTGCAGCACCTGCATCTGCACTTAGCGTATAGCCATATACGAAGTTATTAGGATTCACTTGACTTACTCCCACATCAAGAGTCCGATCACTACCTAACGCAACTGGAACATTTATTACTTTATCTTCTCCGGCTGTTAATATTCTGATTTGTTTCTTATCGCTTCCCTGAAAGATAATATCCTCTGGCCCCATGCCATCAGAATCAATAAATCTTATCGGATTATCAAACGCATAATTATATGGTGAATGTCTGCGCATTTTCTCAGACAATGGATCCACAACATGCCACTTCCCTATCTGCGCGTCATACATTCTTGCCCCATAATCATACCACTCTAACCCACTACCATCACTGAACTCTTTGGACTGGAGCTCTTTCCCATTATACTTTATCCTATTCTCCGCATAATTCGCTCCCTTCAATGCATTCGAACTAATCCCTGCCATCGTCAACCCAAATGGATAATAATGTGTCTCTTCCAGCAACGGACCACTGTTATGTGATACTACCAGATTATCAAAGAACACGTCTTGCGCACTTTCATTACTTGTATAAATATAGATAAATCCGGTCTTTTTAATGACCATTTTATCGGTGGCAATGGTTTGTAAGGCATCGGGAGTTCCCTGTACCTGCTTTACACCGCTATTTTCATTGACAATATTAAACTGGTCATCAAACAGTGCGTAATTGAGATAGGATTTAGGCTTGTCGGGCAGATTCTGTGAAGGATCCTTCTGCTTTAAATTATCATAAGCCGTGTTATTAAACGTTACAGCCAGCGGGGAACCTGCGCCAGTCGCACTGTGAACACCATCCCTGATACCATCGCCACCAAAAGCCTGTAATAGGGCCGCTAGCATATTAGCAGTAGTGGCAGCGGAGGTGCTGGCACCAGTACTTTTATAAAATGCTTTGCTACCAACTTGCAGCGTATCACCTGCCATCACTCTCAGTACCAGGGATGGACCTATCTTCTGCCCATTGGCGGCATTCAATCTGGCCACATAATCATTGGGAGAAGTAGTTGCATCTGCTGGGTAGCCTACCGGTTTGACTGCTCGGGTGTTATCAATGTTACTGAATAGGGCATTTTCGGCAGGCGCTAGCGTATTTTCCATGGTAGCCGCGTAAACGCCGGTATCAGATTGCTCCGTTAATACCATCCGTACATTGCCCAGGTGATCCTTTATAAAATAATCGTATTTATAAGCCACCGGCTGCCCTGACTTTAAGATTGTCCGGATGCGTCCCTCCTCATGTGCTAAGAATTGTAAGGTATCGTTCTCGTAAACAAACCCACTGATATAGTCGGTTGTTGTTATTTTGGCAGGAGTAACCGCATTGTCTGTAACTATTTTGCGCTGTTTATTGCCTGAGGCATCATATTGATATTTGATCACTCCCTTACCTGTAATAGCAATGCTATCCGGAAGATTCAAAAAATTGTAACGAATAGCTGCTATATTTTTGTTGGCATCTTTGGTGAGATTACCGTTCGCATCATAGGCGTAGTCTATCGTTTCGTTGTTGTTGATTTCCTTGAAGTCGCCCAACGTGCTTTGAGGGTTATTACTTCTATCTGTTACAAAAGATAACTTATTGCTAACAGCGGAATAGCTATACTTCAGACTATCTATCGTTTGTGGTTGGGTACCGTTCATGCCTTTCTGATTCATGAAGAGGATATTTCCATTGGCATCGTAGGAAAGCCCACTCACAGAAAAGTTCATGGTCGTATTCGTCCAATTACTCCCATTTTGCTGATTAAAATCGCCAGAGGTGAGGCGATTTACATTATCGTAAGAATAGCCATATGCCCGTTGTATACCGTCACCACGACTCTTCCAGGTAGCTCCTGCTATATTTCCATTGAATTGGGTAGTTGAAAAACCATAATTATAGCTCAGTTCCTGTCCAAACCAGTTGGTGGTACTTCCTGGTGTGGAAGTAAAGTCTCTGTTGATCCCTTTCAGCCAGCCACGAATATTATAATCATAGTTTAATGTTTCCAGCTGCGTAGTGGTACCACTAACACCTAAACGTTTTTTCTTCAGTTGGCCCAGCTCATCATATTCATTTGTGGCAACCGTTCTTTCCAGAGCCACATCATCATTTAACCTCTTCTTAACACTGAGCAGACGTCCGCCGGCATCATAGGTCATCATAGTAAGCATAGTGGCTTGTGGAATGGTGCCACTACGCTGATTCTTATGTCTCAAATAGGAACTCAGCAGTTTACCATTAAAATCATACAAATTAGTAGTAACATCAAACCCGCCGCTAATATTGTCGGATATCGTCTGTATCTGACGGCCTTTGTCATTATAGTAGGAAGTCGTTGTAAGCCACTGATCTGTTCCGAGGACTCTTACTCGTGTACCGGTAACCAGGCCATTGACCATTGTACTGGCTGTTGCTGGCAGCGCTTCCGCATAAAGATTGCTCCCTGCCTGCGGCTTGGTAATATCACCTGCAACATAATTTCTCTTCCCCGTAAAGCTGTAATCACCATAAAAAGTATATACCAGTGGTGTTAACTTATTGACTGGAATATTAGGAAATGGATTAGAAGCGGCGATTATTGTGCTGCCGTTAATTGCTGAAGCATTAATTTCAAATGACACGTCTGCTCCGGCTCCTGTATTAAACCCATCAGTAAGCCAAATACTATTTGTTGCTTCATACAAAGAAGTGGTTCCATCATAAGATGCCAATATCAGGTCAGCAGTTCCCGGAAAAGTATAAGGTATGCTTTGTGTATTGCCCGTAGCAGCATTCATGACCGTTTGCAGTGCATCTCTGCTGGTGTTATCACTATACAGCGCATTCAGCGTAGGCCTGTTCAGGTTATCATAGAAAGTCACAAGCCAGTTATTGCCCTTCATATTACCATCCCGGGAAAAGGCCAATCTGTCGCGTACATCATATACCATTTCAGTGGAATCGGCACCAGGCACTTTTTTAACGATCATACGGCTACGCCCATCATACCTATAAATAAAACAAAGCTCCGCAGCGATGCCCGCAGTGATTGTCCAGTTGCTAATGATGGCTTCCACCGCCTTCGGAGGAACGACAAAACGGAGGTTACCCAGGTCATCGAAAACGTAATAGGTACACAGCCAGCCCATGTGTGCTGTTCCTGGTGTGGCGGATAACTGTACTTTCTTTAAAACTACTTTGCCCTCCTTGTCCTTGTATTCTACCACCTGATTACCAGCTTCATCAATACTAAGATTTTTATAAAGTTGGCCTGCGCCATAAATTTTGCCGGCTGCGCTGCCAGGGATAACCGCCCCACCGGAAAAATCCCATATCCGCACTGAGTCCGCTGTAGCGTTGAGCTGATACCGGGTCTCCACTGGTCGGTTACCTCCCCGCTCTACGGTAGCCGGATCATTCTTTGCCCAGCTGTTGCCGGGAGCATAAGTTTTAAGAGTTCGGTTTAAAGGAGAAGCCTCATAATCGGCACTGCTGTAATACACCGCTTCTCCAGTTCCACCAGGCGCCAGCGTCGCATTCTGGTAAAATGCCTTCTGAGCATTAAAAGGATCAGTTTTAAATTTACCATCACTGGTATTACCGCTTTGTTGCACATAAGGCAGATACTTAAACTGTTCGCGTCCAAAAGCATCATACACAACAGTGCCTACCAAATCTTTTCCTGCGGGACTCATTCCTTTTGATACCGTTTGCAAAGGACGGCCCAGTCCATCAAAGTATTGTGTGGATTGCCATACTTCCGTTACCTGACGACTTGAAGATGCAACAAACGCCGTATCTGTGCTAGGCACCATCGGCTTCCAGGTGCGGATATAATTAATAGTGGTATTGCTATAAGCGCCTGGCAGGGCCACAGGTGTAGCCTGCGGACGAACTGTGACATCAGGCCTATTTTGTGACTGCACCCTTACCACGAAAGCCAGCAATATAACAAACAGATATAACCTATACATAATATTTCTTTCAACAGAGTTATTAATCATTACTGTGCCCGTCTTGTCCGGCGCGGCTAATTTTTCTTCTTCAATTCCTTTTTAGTATTTCCAATTACTTGCGTTGCGCTATGCTTTACGTAACCTTCACTCTCCGGGCGCCGATAGTTCCTTCCACCACTAGTCTGTTTCGTCATGGGCTATATTCGCAGAAGGAAACTCCCACTATTTTATTGTGTAACGGGTTGCACGTATTTGTAATCATTTTGTTTCAGGATATTGCCATCCTGATCACGCACCAGTTGTAAACGCATTAAATTGTCATACTGATAATAGGTTGTTTTGTTGTTAACATCTGTTTCGCTGGTAACACCAACTGGTGGAGAATACGTATAAGTTTTCATTTGAGCGCCGGTTGGATAAAGTCGCAATTCATCGATTACTCCCGTCCCTGTCAAACTAACAGCCGTTATTGCTACCAGCTTATGCTCATATAGTGTCCATCCTTTTCTGCTTCCCTTACTGCTGCCTGTTGTACCATTTACATTAAATGAGCCTGATTTTGACCAGTAAGTCACTGTATAGTCCGCGGTAGTTAAAGAGGCCTTAGCCACAACATTTCCGCTTGCCAGACTCAAACTTTTTTCTCCTGTTAAAGCGTCTGATGAATTGATGGTTCCACCAGTAATTGTCCAATTACCATTAGTCGTTGTTTCAAAACTTGTATATGCTATATTGGACCGATCGGCATTTGTTACTTCAGCAACAGGATACATACCTGTGTAATCCCATATATAGGCATGCAACACATCATTCGATTTATGCTGCTGAAGCAAATTTCCAATACCATCGTATGCATCAAAACTAATTGCAGGCTTGTATCTGCTATCTATACCAGAAGTTGCGGAACCGATTGTTGCACTGGTATAGTCGGTTATCGGTGTGGGTATTTCAAGTGAGTAGATCATATCAGGCAACGGTATACTCGTGTTGTACCTGGTAAAAAATCCATTGACTGTTTGGACATTTGTACCATCCAAATTAGAGATCTGTGTGTATGTCTCAACCGGGCTGAGGACATTAAGATCCTGTTGTCTTTTTACTCCAAGGGCAATAGGATCAGATGTCGATGCAGGGATATTAAAGTCATAAACATACCTAGAGTTTATGGTAACTGATCTTCTCTTTGCGTCAATTTTCTTAGTAACTGATGGTAATTGATAGCCCTCTTTATAAGCGTAAGTAGTAGTATCTGATAGTACTACCCCGTTATCCTCTATGGTAGTAGTGATGGTAGAGTCTAATGTTCGGTATTGCGAATACAACTTGTATGGTGTATACTTGAATATATCATAAGAGCCAAATAATCCTCCGGAAGCGCAGCTCATCTTGTAAGGAGCTGTTGAATGTAAATAGTATGCCGCAACATATGCCTCAGTAGTGTCTTTTGTTCTCACGGATGAATAGCGGTTTTCCTCTTTCTTCATTAAGGCATACCCGCCATTGCCGTCATTTTTATAATATTCAGTAGCCAGCATATTTCCCCTTGTCCATTCATAACTAAAAGAGGGTGCAAATGGATAAAGTCCGCTGGCATCAAAAGAAATACCGCCACGAATATCAGAATTGATAATCTGGGGCGACTGAAATTTCTCATCTCCATCTGTAGTATAATTGTATACAACATAGCCATTGTCTTTACCATTGTCGTCGGCCATCCGCTCTACAACCCTTGAATAACCTACCTGCGCACCATGGGTCATCCTTAAAGGGTAATTGGTGTTTGAACTAACTGTTAAAATCGTATACGGGTCAGAAACATAAGTGAAAAAACCATCAGATGTAGTAACGTCTTTTGCGGTGACATAAGTATTGCTAAATGGCGCGTATATCTGGTCGCAAACAGTTCCACTGGAAGCAGTTATCCCATTGATGGTTGTTACGTACTCAAACTTTTTGATGAGATTTACGTTTCCGGTAGGATCTGTGGTTACAATCTGTTTTACTCTTAAGCCACCTACAGGTTTTTCATTTTGTGCACTCACTGTTTCTTTTTGTTGCTCATTACGCCCTGGTACTGTCAGCGTATATGTACACGGTGGGCCAGTAGTTGAGAAAGACGTGATGGTATATGTACCATTAGGGAGATAAAATTTGGTACCGGTAACCGCATGTCCGCCAGATTGACTAATGACAGTCTGACTGGTAACATATGTAGTTCCGGCCCAGGTGACATTAAATCCATATGGCAAATTTGTCGTTGGGCTCATCGCGTCTGAAAAATTGCACCCGCTTATCTGGAACGCCACGCTATCTCCACCATGACAACTGTTTACAGTAAATGTACCCAACTGCTGCCCACCAACATTGGCAGTGAGCGAATACGTTTTTGTAGGGATTGCGATGACGTTACCACATCCGGTATAACCTTCCTGTCTCACGGAGTTCAATTCATAAGTAAAACTGGAACTACCGCCAGTCGGATATGTAATTTTGTTGAGCATACCCTGAACAGCATATTGCAGATTAGGGTCCCGGTTTCCAATAGCAGGTATATTTATGCCCTGAACATAGGATGTTGTTGCCTGTAATGTTTGCAGCAGCGAATTCTGTTGATTGTTATTATAATATCCCCAAAAGTCCTGCTGTGCTGAGAATTTAGAAGGCAAATAGCCAGATCCAATAGCATTTTGATAACTCATAGTATAGCTGCCCGACACCTGGTTTGTTACCGGATCTGTTTCATCAACCCCTACCAACATTAAACGCCTTGTCAATTCAGGCCTGTTTACATCTATCGCTCCAGAAGAAGGAGGCCCTTCTGTGCTGCAATCTATGGCCGCAAGGTCTTGCAAAGAGCCATTCACAAGATACTTGTACCTTAGTTGTACTTTTTTAACAATTTTCCCGGAATTATTTAGCACTTGTATTTCTGACAAATACTTGTCATTATAGATATCGCACCTGTTACCACCAGTGACAAACTTCACGATGCCGTTCCTTGAATTGATTTGCTTGATTCTCCAGCCGGTGATACGTTGTAATTCGTAATTTGTGGTGTTAGGAGATACCTCGCCGCCCCCGGGAGCACCCACATAATTGTTCTCACCAATAAAATTTACCACTTGGCTATTGTATAATTCATAGTCTATTGAAACAGTATCTTTAAGGGGAGAAACAATATGGGTCAAGTGCCAGCTATTGGAACTGACATTGTAGTTATTCATTGGTCCCAGGATGGCAGAACCTCCATTGTTCATTCCATTGCTGTTGTTAATGATCAGACTGGAAGAAACTACCGATTCCGCCTTTGAGAAGATGTAACTTACTCCATTAGTATTAGTAAATCGCCATGCAGCTCCCCCACCCTGGAAAGTTGGCAGCATCTCTATTTTCACATTGGAATAAGGAATCTGGCAGAACTGGAAATTGTCATTCATATAAAAAGCGCCACTAATACCAGGGCCTGCAAATTGAAACATATCAGGCTGACAGTCATAATTGCCATCCATAATGGAAGTAAGCAGACATCGATCAATCAATGCTGGTTTATTGTAACGCGTACCACTTGTAACCCAGGGTAAATCTGGTTTGCCCGATATACCCTGGGTTACCGCCCCCCCGGCATTTAATGCCCAACTGAGCCCAACCCACGATGCATTTTCAGATACCTTTACTCCTCCCGAATGGTACATCAAACTAATCGGTATCTCTATAATACCTTGTTTAATAGTATAAACAGGGATAGTTACAGCTGCCGTTCCTGTATACAGTGAAATAGGCTGATCTTTGAACTTAAATAAGCTCGCGACATTAGGAGACGGCCCTATTGCAGCTTGCAGATCCTTACTTTGAGCGTACAGTTGCACAGATGTAAAAATTAAAAACATCTGTGATAGACCTGCTATCAATGTTTTTAAATTACTGCTGATCAGTTTCCTCAATAAAAGTGAAAATGCACTACTTTGCGCATGACAGTCCTGGTGGTCAATAAACATATTCATAGATGGTAATAAAAAGGATTATTTCACTTTTCAAAGCATAAAAAAAATATCTCATAAGAATAAGATACCTGTTCACTGCCAAGCAATTAAAGCCTGAAGGTATAATTTAATGATTTATTCTACAAATCCAGTATTCGAATACTTGATTAGAATAGGCAACGCCGAATTTATTCTTTTCAGCCAGAATAATTGCCTGATTAAAGTTATATGAAGCGAAGCTGTCCCTGTCAAAGACGCACCAAACCTGATCATATTTTTTCTGAGTAGAGTGCTCAATAGCTCTATTAACCAAGGAAAGAGTGTTGTATCCTTCTCCAATGGGCTTTATTGTGGCTGTTGTTAGACGAAACTGTCTAAAATAGGACAGCTCAGTATTTTCTCTTTCACAAACGATTAGAATTGTTGAAATCTTTATTACTCCTGTAGGTTCTGTCTACGCATATTTTGGTAGGGACGCAACAAACCGCACAAGCCCCAATATCTGGTGGCGGGCAAACAAAACAGATCCCTTCACAAAATAGAAATTGAAATCGAATATTGGTATTAGGAAAACACTCAGTATTGATTTAGGTACAAAATAAATTCATCCCACGTTGGCGTTTAGCGGACATCACCACCAGGATGATCAAGAGATCACAAAAGGCGCACGCACAAATGTGCACCTTTTGTGATCTCTTGAGACTAGGACAATGCCTTGTATATCGCGGCTTTCACGGCTTCAAAAGCCAGTGTTGCCTTTTTTGTTGCCACCCGGAATAACTCAATCTGATCAGGTTTGAGAGAACATAGCATCTACAATACAGTCTTACCATACTTTATACAACCCTTTGACCTGGCTTTAACGCGCAGTTAATGCCTCAAGTACAGGTTCACTTCCTCTACTTTCAGTCCGGTATACTGACAAAACTCAGAAACACTCATGAACTCTTGTTGTCCTTCCTTAACCAGAATGAAATTGATAATTCTTGACTGACTTTCATGTTCTTTGTGGTTTTAGGTTAACGCCTTTGGTGTTGTTTGGTGTTAATTGTTTTGGTTTGAAGTCCAAAAACCCTGATCAGTGAAGCATTACAGAGAGAAAGGTTACACTGGTCACCTGGCGGGCATTTGCGAAGCAGTGAAGTTCTCCTACAAAAGAGGGAACAAGGATATTGAGGTCATTAGGCCAAAGTACGGATGGATCACCTCTCATACCTGCCGCCGCTCCTTTTGTACAAATGAGTTTCTGGCAGGCACTCCTGTTGAACTTATCATGAAAATTAGCGGACATAAGAGTTTACAAGATTTCTACAAGTATATTCGTATTAGTCCGGAAGAAGCTGGTAAGAAGATTAAAGAGCTGTGGCAGCAACGAGCAAATAAAGAGACAGAATCCATTAGTTAAGGATTATATTTGGAGACAGAAGGAAAACATGATATCTATATCTTAAAAAGATGACGCCTTCCTCTGAATCAAATCATTACATAATACTGCTTAATCTACAGACCAAAACAAGATGGAAAAACTAACTCTCAAACAAGCATACTTAACTATGTATCTATTTTTAGAGGGCTTATATGAACGCACAAACTCGGATGATTTGGCAGGTTTATTGGGCGGATTTCGATTACTAAATGATGGTGAGCCTGCTGACCCTGCAGCTTGGAGTGACTGGATAGCTGCGGCTAATAAAGCACTATTGGAAAAAAACATCGAATAATATTGGACATCGCATATCTATGCTAGTACCGGTAACTTCATGCTAACCGGAATCTGTAGCAATTAAAAATGGCGCAAGAGAAATCAAGCACCATTGTTGTAACGACACAAAAAATAATTACTTTTTCGCCGTGAGGTCTGCTATTGATGAAATGATTTCATTCTTAATGTTTTCCCCAATCTCCTGGATCTTATCCTTTTCGGCGTTACTTAGAGCGGGAATGTACCTGCCGTCAATAATTTTGTTCCTGCCTCTCACCTTCCGATAAAAAGTGGGAACACTGAAATTGCATTCTTCACACACCCTGTCTCTGAAATGCTGGGCCACAGTAGTAAACTCAGTATGAAACATAAATAATACGTTCTCGTCTTTTAAATTTTTCATGGGTTAAGATTTAATGGTGATTGACAAGCCTCCCACTCTTTGTTCGTTCTTCAATATCTAAAGAATAAACTGTCTGGAAGAAAAACTTAAAATGATTAGCTGCAAATTCGGTCACCTCCGCGTCCATCATGCGGGTTTCTATGTTCAGGAGTATTTCAGTGTATTCATCAATTGTCTCATTCAACTCCTTTAGCTCCACACCTGAGGCAAATTCCTCAAGCCAGTCTAATGATTCAACCAATTCTGCAACCAGTTTACTATTAAGATCAGTAGCGCTATCTCTGATCAGTGCATCTTTTACAATAAATACAGCCTCTCCACATCTAATAAAATACTGAGTGAATACCATAAAATGATCGCGCTGCTCCGCAGTCCACTTATCAGCATCTTTACTGGCGATGACCCGACTTAGGGAATGCCAGCAGAGATTAGCAAAGCCGGTTTTAGTGCTGTATGGGGTAATGTTGCACAGGGTACTTAATAAACTTTCCATTACATTTCAATTTTAAAGAATGATTAAAAGGGCTACAGGTCTGATTATCCCAAACGATTCTCCTTACCGGTCAAAATGACCGGTTAACTAAACCTTATCATTAAAATCTGAGAGACTATCTAAGACCTGCGGAGAGTTAATTAAACAAAAAAAACGCAGGCCCAGTATTACCCGTCTTGGAGGCCCTGAGAAGCCTTAGGGAACGAGTAAGTGGGCCCACGCATAGCATGGACTTTTCACTTATCGTCCTCATTCCCTTTAGAATTTCTCAGGTTCCCAAGATGAGGATTAAGCGAAAGCCTTAATATCTTAAGGGTTCGCTAAAATAAACATTTACACAAAACCATTCTCACATTGCAAAGATAAACATCTTTCTTATAATTTGTGTTATAAACCAAATTTTTTATTGCGGTTTTCTGCGAGCTTGGAATACTTAATAAAGAAAATGGCTACAGATAGATATTCAGACGAACTTATCAAACTAGGGAAACGCCTACGACAGCTGAGGAAAGAAAAAAAATTAACGCAGCTGGATCTTGAAGTTAGATCAGGTATCGATCATGGCGATATAAGTAGAATTGAGAATGGACAAAAGAATATTGAATTTCATTCTATCGTAAAGCTGGCTGAAGCCTTGGAGGCAGATCTATATCAGCTATTTCCCAAAGCATAAGCTTTCTCATCCTAATATCATCGCTCTTAAACCATGTACTTTTTACCGAATGATTTTTCCCGCAAAAGCTGAAAAATGACTTGAAGCTGCGAAAATCATTCGGTAAAAAGTGCAAGCCCGCGGCAGCGGCCAATTTCATCTCTATTAACCATCCGTGTGCTTATCCTCTTCGCGGAATACCTGCCAAATTTCCTCCTTCAAAAAGAAAACACGGGATCTCACTTTATGGCGCTTTAACTTACCGATCCTTACCCAATCATGCACCGTTTGCCGGGTCACCTGAAATAATTCACATACTTCTGCAATCTTATAGATGGGCTTATAAAGCAATCCAGGAGTCTCATAACAAGTTTAGGGGAATCCGTTTTTTCTTTGACGGCCAATTCTTCTCGGATTATCAATCTAATTTGCCGCCAAAATTGATCTGGGTCGAAGGGGAATAACATCGGGGGCATAGCATTTTCATTACGCACACTTTCACTCATACACTTTGCTTTTAAAATTATTGGGGCTACTTATCTATTAGAAAATAATTAAAAGTTCAAAAAAAAACTCAACCCCATCAAATTTTAAATAGGTTAACCAGCTTTCCGACTTCGGAGGGAAAGCGCAAAAAAAGCAGGTTGTGATACAACCTGACATCAGATCACCGCGAAGCAGGTGAGCGGAAAGATCGGTTGTGATACAACCGAACATCTGGCGGTTCCAGCGAAGCGTGGAAATTGCATAGTTAGTTTTAAACTTGATTTAAATTATGCTAATTTTGAGGCAATTAAAAAAACGAAATCTCTTGTGATACCGACTTACACGGAAATCCAGATAATCTAATTCTATGTTTAAAATCCTTTATTTTTTTATTTAATATAAAAACCTGACAACCATTAGGTTATTTCGATAAATATTCGATTCCCCCCTTGCAGTCATGACATAAATGCCTAATATTGAGTATATTTATAAGAACAGCAGCAATCTCCATTCTGAAATAATCTTTAATAATGATTAAATTAAAACATATAAAATTTACAAACTATAAATGCTTTGAAAAAGAACATATTCTTGAAATCAGACCAATAACAATTGTCATTGGCAAGAATAGTTCAGGAAAAAGCGCCTTGTCAAGACTTCCATTATTATTATCAAATTCATTCAGTAAAGACGCCCTGCAGCCGTTGGCTATTCAAATTGCAGATATAGAATTTGGCGGAAGTTTCATTGATCTGGTTCATAATCGATTCGAACACGGGAGCATTACATTTGAATTGTGCTTCGTAGACGAAAAGGGAGAAGATCTTATTATTTCATTTGTAGTACAAAATTTTCATGATTCACCAATCCAAATAATCAAAACATGGGAATTCAAATCTGGTCAAACTCAAGTAAGAATGGAGCTAGATTTCAGTAGATATACCCCTCACTCTTTCAAAGATCTGAAATATGTATATAGTAATGGAGAGCAAGGAGTACCAGTGATCGTAAACTTCAAAGGAGTTTTGCCAACAAAAATAATCAACGAAGAAAATAATCAACTAATTAAAATAGTTGACGGTATTGATACATTAATTGAGTCTCTCCATGTTTGGGCATCAACAGTAAATTACCTTGGCCCTTTCAGAGCATTTCCTAATAGAGTATATAAACATTCAGGTACTACGCCTCCTAAAATTGGCACAAAAGGAGAGTTCTCACCACAAATCCTTGGAATGAGTGATTATCTAGGGACTCAGTTAGTAAATAACGTTAGTAACTGGTACCAGGAAAATTTGGGAGGTTGGAAACTTGATTTAAATAATGATATAAATTCTTTCGAAATAGTCTTAGTTAATCCCAATAGCCCAACAGTAAAAGTTAATATAGTTGATGTAGGCCAAGGTATGAGCCAAATTTTACCTTTAATCGTCAGATGTTTTTATGAGTTCGAGGTGGAACCTTCGATAGATATCATTGAACAACCAGAACTACACTTACACCCAGCGGCTCATTCACAACTTAGCCAATTATTGGTCGAGACTGCTATAAAACGGGATACAAACTTTATCATAGAAACTCATTCTGAAAACATAATACTTCGAATAAGACGCTTAATTGTTGAGGGAGTCCTTAACGAAAAAGATGTAATTATTTATTGGGTTAATGATGAAATAGTAGAAGGAGAGCTAATAAGTCGTATTGAGATAAATAAAGAAGGAGAATTATCAGATTGGCCAGAAGGCGTGTTTTCTGAAGATTATACTGAAATATTAGCAATTAGAAAAGCTTTAAGAAAATAAAAGAAAATGTTCTTTAGTATTGACGGCTCCCTATTAAATAATGAAGCATGGTATAAGAAACTGGATGAGATCCTAGCTTTAACTGAAGATGGCAAGCATGATCTATTCATTCCTAATGGCCAAGAAGACGATATAATGGAAAGTGGTTGGGTTAAATCTTTAGGAGAAAGACATATAGATATCGTTATTAGCTTAATTCAAAAATCCATCACAAGAACTGCGCACTTAGGAAATGTTACAATAAAAAGTAAAAATATAGTTACAATCGACTCATCCGAAGAAGGAGAAAGAATATATTATCAACTAGTTAAACCACTATTCATTGTTCTTGAGGATATTGGAAGTGATAAATTATTTCTTGAAAGCGTTTTGCCACTGTTTAAAAAACAGGCAAAAGGTATCTTGGCTGGGATTGAAAATGGCTGGATAGAATTTTGCCATGCTGGAGGTAAAACACAAATTCCCAAAATCTGTCTGAGCAAACTTCATAAAAAATTAACGCCACGATTCTTTGTCATAATAGATAGCGACAAGGAATTCCCAACCCAACCTTATTCAAAGGAGATCCAAGCAATAGAAACTTTTTGCAATCAGAACAACATACCATATCATATATTATATAAAAGAGAAATAGAAAACTATTTAACCGAAACATTATTAATAAAAAGAGTACCAAACGAAGCACAAAAAATCGTTAAGTCATTTCTTCAATTATCACCTGAACAGAAAGACTTCTACGATTTGGAGAAAGGAATTAAGGATAATGCTAAAGCCTTATACGATAATTTAGATCCAGCGGAACTAAGAATTCTAAAAAAAGGGTTTTCAGAAATAAAAACATTCGATTCGAAAAAAGAGATGTATCAATACTTCAGTGATCCTGATTTTACAAGGATAGATTTAGATCAAAAATGTGTGCACCAGCCTGATCCTGAAGAAGTAAAAAATTTAATATTAGAAATTAACAAATTTATATAAGTGGAAATAAGCAATAATTCAACAGTAAGTCCTCAAGTAAGATACTTAACAGAAATTATAGCGGATATTTCGAAGGGGATTATTCGTGTACCAAATTTCCAAAGACCTTATGTTTGGAGACAAAGCGATGTAGTGGGCCTATTTGACAGCATATATAAAGGTTATCCCATAGGAAGTTTGTTATTTTGGGAAACAGATAAAAAACTCGAAAGCTTTCCTAAAATAGGTAGTTTCGTCCTTCCTCTAACTTCTAAAAATGAAATAAATTATATTCTTGATGGACATCAAAGAATATCTAGTTTATTTGGCGTCTTATATCTTAACTCAGCGGATCAAAATTCTCTAGAAGAGACTTCTCTTTGGAACTTATTTTTTGATCTACAAAATGAAGAATTTCAATATGTAAACCAGAGTCATTATAACCCGTATCTTTTACCAATGAACAAAGTCATATCAACTATTTCTTTTTTGGACGAATGCAAAAGAATCCAAAATATAGATGATAAGGACTCAACGGAATTAATAAATAGAGCACAAAAATTGGCTCAGTCAATTTTAACATATAAAATAGCAATAATACAAATCAAAGGAGGAGATTTGAATAGTGCTGTTGAAATATTCTCTCGATTAAATACTAGGGGATTAAACGTAACAGCAGATCAAATGCTTTCTGCATTGACTTATAAAGAGGGGAAGGAAGGTTTTAAACTTTCCGACAGAATCGATGAAATACTTGAAAAAATTATTGAATACAGGTTTTCAGACCTAGAACGAATTTTTATTTTTAGAACAATAATAGCTGCTCTTCAAAAAGATATTTACAAGGCAAAATTGGAAGATTTAGCAAAAGAAAAGCGCATAAATTTACCTGAAATAGTAGCTAAAAGCGAAACGGCCATAGTCCATGCCGCGAACTTCTTATATAAATATAA
>NZ_JBFTSK010000031.1:0-87445 GCF_056399985.1 Chitinophaga sp. 01L420 | reverse complement strand
GTAAGCGTACCTGCAAATGGTTATTATAAAGCCGGCAGCACACTGAACTTTACAGTAAAATATAGTGAGAATGTGATAGTTAATATTACTGGTGGTGTGCCATCGATTAGTGTAAATATAGGAGGCACAAATGTTTCAGCGGTTTATAGTGGAGGTACCGGTACACAGAACTTATCCTTCAGCTACACTGTTCAGAATGGTGACCTGGATATGGATGGTATCACACTTGGGACTAGTCTGTTGCTGAATGGTGCAACTATCAGGGATGCAGCGAATAATAATGCTGCTCTCCTCTTGAATAATATAGGTAATACCACGGGTGTATTCGTAAACACAGCACATCCAACAGTAACGCTGTCCACTGCCGCTGCGGCTATTGTCAATGCGCCGTTTACAGTGAATGTGGTATTTAGCGAAGCGGTGACTGGACTCACTGCGGGTGATTTCTCCCTGATAAATGCTACAGCAGCAGCACCGCAAACCACCGATAACATTACTTATACCATTATCATCACACCGATAACTGATGGAGCTGTCAGCATTTCATTGCCTGCGGATGTAGTGGTGAATATTGGCGGCAACGGTAACACCGCCAGCAACACGATTAGTGTAACAGCAGATGTAATGGCACCGGTAGTTACACAGGTAAGCGTACCTGTGAACGGTTATTATAAAGCCGGCAGCACATTGAATTTTACAGTAAAATATAGTGAGAATGTGATAGTTAATGCCACCGGCGGTGTGCCATCCATCAGTGTAAACATAGGAGGTACAAATGTTTCAGCGGTTTATAGTGGAGGTACCGGTACACAGAACTTATCCTTCAGCTACACTGTTCAGAATGGTGACCTGGATATGGATGGTATCACACTTGGGACTAGTCTGTTGCTTAATGGTGYAACTATCAGGGATGCAGCGAATAATAATGCTGCTCTCCTCTTGAATAATATAGGTAATACCACGGGTGTATTCGTAAACACAGCACATCCAACAGTAACGCTGTCCACTACTGCTGCGGCCATTGTCAATGCGCCGTTTACAGTGAATGTGGTATTCAGCGAAGCGGTGACTGGACTCACTGCGGGTGATTTCTCCCTGATAAATGCTACAGCAGCAGCACCGCAAACCACCGATAACATTACTTATACCATTATCATCACACCGATAACTGATGGAGCTGTCAGCATTTCATTGCCGGCGGATGTAGCAGTGAATATTGGCGGCAACGGTAATAGCGCGTCCAACACATTGGCTACTACCGCTGATCTGACTGCACCAGTGATTACCGCTGGTCAAGCATTTAACGTGAATGAACACAGTCCGGTTGGAACAATAGCCGGTACGCTCACGGCCCGGGAAACCGTGGGTACACTGCAACACTGGACTATTACAATAGATGGTTCCGGCGGTGCTTTCGCTATAGACCCAGTCACAGGAACGATCACCGTAAAAGACAAAACTATTCTGGATAGTAAAGTAAATACTACTGTTACTTTAACGGTGAGGGTAAGTGATGGCCTGAATACCAGCGCGACTGAAACCGTTAGCATCAACGTGGTACCCATATTATTACCGCCAACAGATATCCGTATCGACAATAATACTATCAATGAAAGAAGTCCTGCGGGTACGCTGGTAGGGACGTTGTCTGCTGTTAGTGCAGATCCTGCTGCCACATTTACCTATAGCCTGGTAACCGGTACGGGCAGTACAGATAACAGTGCTTTCCGGATTGTGGGAAATCAGCTGCAAACTGCCGCCGTGCTTAACTATGGAGCGAGGAGCATCCGGGTAATGGCTACCAGCAACAATGGATTAACCGTAGAAAAAGTAGTGACGATCAACGTGAATCAGGTGAATCAGGCACCGGTAATGGATGTTATCAACGATCAACGTGTTTGTAATGTCAGCGATGTACAAACATTGCAGATAACAGGTGCATCGCCGGTGGAAGCAGGACAAACGCTGACTTACACTGTAACAGCGGATCAGTCTTATTTCAGCACATTAACAGTGAGCAACACAGGCCTGATCTCTTATAGTATGAAAGCGGGCGTTAGTGGTGTGGCCAATATAACCGTGGCGGTAAAGGATAACGGCGGCACCGCCAATGGCGGTGTGGATGCCCTGCAACGCACCTTTAAAGTGACGGTTAACAGTCTGCCGGTAGTCGTGATTAGCAGTGACAAAGGTACCACCATCAATAAAGGAGATGTGATCCAGCTGACTGCCAGCGGAGGCAATACCTACAGTTGGGCAAATGCAGATGGCATTATCAGCGGGCAACAGGATGCCGTATTGAAAGTGAAACAACTGGCCACTACTACTTACCAGGTTACTGCTACTAACGTTAACGGCTGTAGTAATACCGGGAAGATCACCATTACGGTAGCAGAAGGATTAAAAATAGATGCGACCAATATCCTGACGCCTAATGGAGATGGGAAAAATGACAGATGGGTAGTGAATAACCTGGCAAGCTACCCTGATAATGAAGTAACGATCTACGATCGTGCCGGACGCGTGGTATATCATCGCAAGAACTACAGTAATGACTGGGATGGTACTGCTAATGGCAACCCGCTCGCTGAGGGTACTTACTATTACATTCTTGTTATTAAAGATAACAACAGCACCGTGAAAGGATTTATCACTATCATCAGGGATAAATAGTAACGTGCTAACATTAAAAAAGGCTTTCTGCATTAAACGCAGAAAGCCTTTTTTATGATATAAAATATTGATAGTCATGACTAACAACATCTGGCTATTTCAATCATACTTTATTTTGAGTGCGAAGGTATTGCACCCGGTCCAGGAGAGATTTTCTTTAAGTAACCAAATATTGAGCGATTGCAACCCGGCAATCGATTGGAGAAGGAATGATTTCAGAGAAAAAAAATAATTTATGCTTTCGATGGTACTATTCGGACTCCTTCCCGACATCGCTTGAGAGAGCCGCTGTAATGAGCATTCCATTGTGTAATTCTGCCGTTTGAAAAACTGAACCTGTAATGAGGCGTCCACTGCCTGGAATACCCGTAGCGTGTGTAAGAGCGAGCAACCCATATCAACCAAGACGTATGATTTTTTTTCAACCACAATAAAATCAACAGTATGAATTCCCTCTTTACATTAAGAACCGGCATAGTACGCCGGATGCTGCTCGCATGCTGGCTATTGCCAGGCCTCCTGAGCAGCAATCTGATGGCGCAGGTAAGCCCGCCTGTACCAGCCACCACTCATCAACACACCAAACAGGTGATAGGCTATATCACCCAATGGGATGCCTGGAAAAATATTGCAGGCATTGTACCCGCAGGCGGTTACAATCACTTAAATGTGGACTACTCGCAGTACACCCAGCTTAATTTTTCTTTCTTTGGCGTAGCAGTAGACGGTTCCCTGCACAGTGGAGACTACCGCAATAAAAACATTTACCAGGTAGGTGCCACACAGGCCCCGGCAGCTTTGGTAAATACTGATATTTACAGCAGCTGGGACATGTACCTCCTATATGGAGAACTGGACATCCTTTATAATATATCGGATGGTAGTTATGCTTATTCACTGGGCTATCGCAATTCCGGTGGAGGATGGAGTAATGTAAACACCGGTAAAACAGGTTCTTTCCCTTTATCCGTTCCCAAACAGGGCGGTGCACCAGGTGTCATTGATCTCGCACATCAGAAGGGCGTAAAAGTAGTTGCTTCTATCGGTGGCTGGAGCATGTGTAAACACTACCCTGAAATGGCTGCTGATGCCACCAAAAGGGCCCGGTTTATAGCTGGCTGTCAGGAGTTGATCAGCATGGGCTTTGATGGTATCGACTTCGACTGGGAGTATCCCAATGATCCCGGTATGAACATCGAACATTATGGCCCGGCGGACTTCGCTAACTTTGCCGCACTGGTAGAGCAACTGCGCACCGCTATTGGCCCCAGTAAGATCATCACAGCCTGTTTTGCTGCCGCACCCGCCAAACTACAGGGTTTCGACTGGGCAAGACTCAATAATTCCATGAATTATTTTGACATGATGACGTATGATTATAATGGTGGATGGTCTAATAAAGCCGGACATAATGCACCGTTATATGATTATCCTGGCGCAGAATACAGCGGATTTTCCCTCAATGCTACCACGCAAGCACTCCGTGCACTGGGTGTAAACATGAGTAAAGTGAACCTGGGCGCCCCTTTTTACGGCCGTGGTGTAATTACCAGCGGTGCGGCGGCTCTGAATGGCGCCACCGTTAAACGTGCTGAAACCGTGCAGCCCGATGGTCCTATACAAACCTGCGCTGACTATACCAACTGGGCCAAAGACCAGTGGGATGGTACACCCAACTACAGCTATATCCTCAACAAAACAGGTAGTGGCTCCGGCTGGACAGACCACTGGGATGATGTAGCTAAAGTACCTTATAAAACCAATGGCAGCTTTTTCCTCAGCTATGACAACGAACGCTCTGTTGGTGAAAAAGCACAGTATATCAAGGACAATAACCTGGCGGGTGTGATCATCTGGCAGGTATTCGGAGATATGCTTAATATGACCGCTTCCACACAGCCTAAGGGAAAACTGATCTACTGCCCTAACACCACTTCTCCCCTGGTGAATAAGATCAATCAAGTTTTTGCAGGTAACGTAGTTGGCAACATACCGCCTAAAGTAAATCTCACTTCACCGGTTAACAATACCACTTATACCCTGCCCGCAACGATTAACATACAGGCATCTGCCAGTGATACCGATGGGGTGGTGAAACGGGTGGCTTTCTATCGCGATACCACGCTACTGGCTATTGACAGTACTGCGCCGTACAGCTACAGCTGGACCAGCGCAGCCGTTGGCAGCTATGCTATCAAAGCTATTGCTACAGATGATAAAGGCGCCAGCACTACTTCCATAGTAGCTAATATTACGGTGACCGGCGGCTCCGTGAGCACCGGAAAAGTGATTGTAGGCTACTGGCAAAACTGGGGTACACCTACAGATGCATCTCCGTATATCCCTCTCCGTAATATAAATCCTAAATACAACGTCATTGAAATTGCGTTTGCTATGAGTGGTACGGATAAGGCCACTATGAGCTTTGTACCGGAAAACACTACGCCCGCCGTATTCGCTTCCGATGTTGCTTATCTGCAGTCACAGGGCAAAAAAGTGCTGTTGTCTATTGGGGGTGAAACAGGTACGCTGGATCTTACCACCACCACACAAAAACAAGCTTTCGTTACTTCCCTGAAAGCCTTGCTGGACCAGTATAATTTTGATGGCTTCGATATAGACATCGAAGGAGGTGCTAACCTGCAGCTCAACAGCGGCGACAATGATTTTACCAACCCTACTACCCCCAAAGTAGTTAACCTGATAGCTGCTATTAAAGAAGTAGTCGCTTATCGTAAAGGACTCGGTAAAGATTGCTGGCTGACTATGGCGCCGGAAACTTATTACGTACAAACAGCTTATGGTTCCGCCTATGGACCATTGGTAGGTGCTTATCTGCCGGTGATTCATGGATTGCGTACAGAGCTTACTTTCATCCATCCGCAATATTATAATACGGGTTCTGTAATGGGTCTCGACAATGGAATTTACAATCAGGCGACTTCTGATTTCATTGTTGCCATGTCAGAAATCCTGTTACAGGGATTCCCGGTATCCGGCACTGGTAAAGTATTCCCACCACTTAGGGAAGACCAGGTAGCCTTCGGTGTACCGGCATCTCCCAGTGCGGCAGGCGGTGGTTACACCACCCCGGCAAATGTGAAAAAAGCACTGGACTACTTAATTAAAGGACAGGCATACGGTGGTGCCTATACGCTGCGCAAGCCTGGTGGTTATCCTAACTTCAGAGGTATCATGACGTGGTCTATTAACTGGGATAAGGTACATGCCGATGAGTTTGCAAACAACTATTACGAATATTTCTTTGGTGGCACCCCGGTGAATATCCCACCTGTAGTAAATATTACGGCACCGGCCAGCAATACCAATTACAATGCACCGGCCAGTATTACTATTCAGGCTACTGCTACTGATTCCGATGGTTCCGTGAAATCTGTAAAATTCTATAACGGTAGTGTGCTCCTGGCAACAGATAGTGTAGCTCCATATACCTATGTATGGAACAATGTATCTGTCGGTACTTACAATCTCACGGCCCTGGCAACAGATAATAAAGGCGACAGTACACGTTCGGCGGTTGTTACGGTGAAAGTAAATACTCCTGGTAATAAACCACCAGTGGTAAATATTACCGCTCCGGCCAATAATGCTACTTATACTGCACCGGCTACCGTGTTAATAAACGCCACGGCAACAGATAGTGCAGGCACTATTGTAAGAGTAGAATTTTATAATGGCGGCACTTTGCTGTCAGTAGATTCTGTTGCACCATACAGCTATAGCTGGGCCAATGTAGCAGCAGGTAACTACGCTATTACTGCTAAAGCAACGGATAACGGTGGCGCATCTACGACTTCAAGCGTAGTGAATATCATTGTGAATCCTGCCGGTGGCGGTGGTTGCGATGGTATTGCTGCATGGGTAGCTGCTACCGCTTATAACGGTGGCGCCCAGGTGGTATATGCTGGTAAAGTATACAGTGCCCAGTGGTGGACGCAGGGCGATCAGCCAGACCTGAATACCGGCTCCGGTAAACCCTGGAAATATGTAAGGGACTGTGGTGGCACACCTGGCAATACACCGCCAACCGTGAGCATTACTTCACCTGCTAACAATGCAACATTTACTGCTCCGGCCAGTATAGCCGTTAACGTTACTGCCGCAGATGCAGACGGCACTATTGCATACGTTACTTTTTATAATGGCACTACGGTGTTGAATTACGATAGCATCGCTCCGTATAGCTACACCTGGAACAATGTAGCGGCAGGCAATTACGCGATTACTGCCAAAGCAACGGATAATGGTGGGGCCTCTACTACTTCAGCTGTGGTAAATGTGGTAGTAAATCCTGCCGGTGGCGGTGGTTGCGGCGGCGTTGCTGCATGGGTAGCTACTACGGCTTATAATGGAGGTAGCCAGGTAGTATATGCCGGCAAAGTATACAACTCCAAATGGTGGACACAGGGCGAGCAGCCAGATCTGAACACTGGCTCCGGAAAGCCATGGGAATACGTGAGAGATTGTACAGGCGCAGCCTTTGCAAATGATGCGGCGTTATCCAAATCAGCCGCTCCTGCTACCCTGCTTTCCTATCCTAATCCTGCCAATGGCAACGAGATATGGTTGAAAGTAGATGGTAATCCTGGCGATAAATTACTGATAGAGGTGATAGACCTGCAGGGAAATGCACCAGTAGTACAACAGGTATATATGCCTGCAGCAAAAGGTGTACAACCCGTAAGTGTTAATATCAGTAAGGTTCACGTGGGTACATGGATTATCAGGGTAACCAGTCAGAAAACACGTAAAGTGAGTAGTACCAAGTTAATCAGGTTATAAGGAGATGGGAATAAATAAAAGGTATCAAATTCCCTGATCCATTTATCAGCACTATTAAACAAGAGAGCGTGTATCATTTTTTGATACACGCTCTTTTTTATGTCGGGTTGCGGAACTTTTTTACTTTTTCTCCGGAGGAGCAATCTGTTTATGAATTTCTACCAGCGCGGAACTATCTGTACTGATCGTATCTATCCGGTTACCGTTCCATTTAAAATGGTAATAGTCATATGTTTCTGAGATAGGCAAAGTGGTATCATCTATACTCTCACTGTAGTTAAACTGTTCAATTAAGCCCATCCAGCCTCTTTGTTGATTGCGGTATAGCCAGGAACTTTTGCTTACAGCATCACCTGCATCTCCCCATGAATCAGCCAGCTCCGTTTCCAGGGTAATGACATTCGTTTTTTTATGCCATGCAAATAATTTCACGGAAGAAGACTCATATTCAGAAGGTGTTCTTGTGATTAAACCAACGGTATTGGCATCCAGGTCAAATTTATAACAGGCATAGAAGAATGGCTCATACCTATCGGTGCTTACTGGCAGCAGGCGAAGCAGAGAAGAGTCTATCAGGATGCCCCGATATTTCCAGTGCGTTACTTCTTCGCCTGGTTTGGAGTCTATTTCTAAGGTATCGGAATTAAATGTTTTGTAGAGTTTCAGTAACCGGTTTATATCCGGTGAGGAAACGGAGTCACGAGTATCCGTTGTAGTTACACTTTGTTTACCCGAAGAAAATTGACAAGCAGTGAGTCCTGAAAAAAGAATAAAGGCTAAATATTTCATGCCCAAATATAAAGAAGACCCCCTGGAAAATCCAGGGGGCCGTTCCTTTTATTACAAATCCACGTTAATGAGCTGATTACCATTATCGAAGGTTGCCTGCTGTACAGTGCAACGCTCGGCCGGAATAGAGAACCCTTGCGGGTCAAAGCGGGAAATAGGTGAAAGGAAAGTATACCCGTTTATTTGTAACGATAGCGGGCTACCGTTAACGGTTATACTTTTTTGCTCATTAAATCCGTGAAGTAATAATTGTATGTGATGAAATTTAGAGGCATAACTACCAGCAGCTTTTTCCAGTATAATTTTCTTGTCTGCAGGATGGTAGGTGATGGTACGTTGATAGAAAACACCTTTTTCATTGTCAAAGCTTTCTCCGTCATCTTCATAATAAACAAAGGAGTGTGATTGATTCCCTTTGTAGATATGGAGAAAGAGGGTGTCTGATGGCTTTTCTGCAGTATTTTGTATCAGTGATTGCATAGGTACAATACTGCTTTCTTTTATATATACCGGCAGCGTTTTCAGGTTCAGCGGGGTAACTACTTCCTGGTTGCCGCTGGAGGTGCTGTCGTTGTAAAGATTATACCATTTTCCTTCCGGGAAGTAAATGGAACCGAATTCTTTTGTGCTCTCGAAAGGAGCTATCATAAACGCGCTACCATATCCATATTGATTCTGGAAGCGGGTGTCATATACTTTGGGATCAAAAGTATTGGTGAGGGCCAGCGTACGCATTACGGGCATGCCGGTGCGGGTGGCTTCATACATCGAGCTATAGAGATAGGGAAGTAAGCGGTAGCGCAGATTAACATAGTTGCGGGTAATCTCCAGTACTTCTTCTCCATATGCCCATGGCTCAGATGATTTGGTATTAATGCCGGTATGATTACGGAAGTAGGGAATGAAGGCCCCTATCTGCATCCAGCGGGCATACAGGCTCACGGTAGGGTTGCCGGTGAAACCACCGATGTCCATGCCGGAGAAAGGCATACCGCTAACGCCTAAACTATTTAACAGGCGAACACCGAGTAACATATGATCTTCCTCTGCACGATTGTCGCCGGTCCATATGGCGCTATAGCGTTGGGATCCTGCATAGGCGGCCCTGGTTAAAAGAAAGGGCCGTTTTTTCAGCTCTTCCCTGCTGCCTTCATAGCTGGCGCGCACCATCTGTAATCCGTAAATATTATGCGCCTGTTGATGGGTAACCGGATGGCCTTCGTAGTCGAAGATGACGTTGTCTGGCATCTTCTGTCCCCAGGTGGCTATTTCATTCATGTCGTTCCATATGCCGCGTACACCATCACGCATATACGATTTAATCTGGCCTTTCCACCAGTCACGGCCTTTTACGCTGGTAAAGTCCGGAAAGTGGCACCAGCCGGGCCATACCTGGCCGGTATAGTTTTCACCATCACTGTATTTAATGAAGATGTTTTCTTTTTTACCGTTTTCATAAGCAGCATAGCCGTCTTCTACTTTGATGCCGGGGTCTACGATGACGGTGATTTTAAATCCCATATTGTCCAGTTGTTTGGTCAGCTGAGACGGATTAGGGAAACGATCTTTGTTCCAGGTAAATAGTTTGTAGGCATCCATGTAATGGATGTCGAGGGTGATACCATCGGCGGGTATTTTTTTCTCCCGCAGGGTCTGCGCAATGCGCAATACTTCGGTGTCCGGATAATAGCTGTAGCGGTTTTGCTGATATCCCAGGCTCCACAGGGGGGGCATAGGCATACGACCGGTAAGGGCAGTATAAGAGGAAATGATATCAGCCATTTGCGGATGATAGATGAAATAGTAGTTCATCTCCCCTCCTCTTGCGCCAAAAGAGGAAAACCGGTTATTGCTGGCGCCAAAATTAAAGTCGCTCTGAAAAGTATTATCGAAGAAAATACCGTAGTTAATATGATGATGGATGCCCACATAAAAAGGAATGGTAGCGTAGATAGGATCCTGGTTGGCAGCATATCCGAACTTGTCTGAATTCCAGTTTGTATAGCCTTCTCCTTTACGATCCAGGTTGCCGGTTTTTTCTCCCAGTCCAATGAATCTTTCGCCTTCCTGCATTTTTTTGTACGTGGTTACATCATCTCCAATCCAGGAGGTAGTTAATCCGGCTTCATCCTCGTTAATCACTTCTCCCGAAGGGGTAAAAAAATGGATGGAAAAAGGATTTTTTGTGATGCGCAGTTGCAGCGAGTCCGTGATTACTTTGATTTCACTATCATTTTGCGTAGTCTGTACTTTAGTAGTAACCGGTTTGGCAATAACGGCATAGGAGAAGTCAGCGGGCAGCGGATGCTGGTCCATTCTAACCCGGATCACAGCCGGGCTGTACACCGTGATTTCTGCGAAAGCATTTTCTGCACTGATATTGATTTGCTGACCAGCGATCTTTACAGTGTTTACTTTGCCGATCTTTTTTACCTGGTTTTGTGCCTGGGCTGACAGGCAGGTAAGCAGGAGTAGCCAACCTGAGCGCCTTAGCAAAGCTTTTGTATACATATGAACAATTGATTTTCTACGCAAAAAGTTTCCTATCGCATCACGGATGTAATGCGTAAAAGTTATTAAACAGCATGTAGCAGGAAGTTTTGCCGGCAGGCAGGATCATGTAGATCCTGCCTGCGGCAAAAGGAATATAATTAGTAACCTGGGTTCTGTTTCAGGTTTGGATTTACAGCGAGGTCGCTGGTAGGAATCGGGTATACCAGGTTTTTCTCATCATCTGTTGGTTTCAGCTGCCATGGATCCAGGAATTTACCGAAGCGGATCAGGTCTTGTCTTCTCCAGCCTTCCCAATATAATTCGCGGCCTCTTTCATCCAGCATATTGGCGAGGGTTAGGGTAGGCAGTGGAGATGCACCACGCCTGGCACGCAGATCATTTACGATCAGCAAACCGGCGCCTGCATTAGCAGTTCTTAACTGTGCTTCTGCTTTCATCAGTAAAACATCCGCATAACGGAAGAATACAAAGTCATTGCTGGCTTCATTGTTACCGGATGATTTATTTGTGGTCAGCATGTCTGGCGGATATTTAAGTACCCGGATACCTGACATTTCTACCTGGTCACCGGTGGCTCTCAACTCTACGGCCTCTGTAAAGATCAGCGGACGTTGACTTCTGTCCAGTATTTTATTGCCATTCTTATCGTATTGTTGTCCGACGAGGAAGCCTACTTTGGTACCGGTTAATTCGGTAAGACCGGGATAGGCGCCACCAATACGGCTGTCGGCTGCTTCAAATTTGTGATAGAAGTCAGAAAGAGTAGTAAAGCCATTCCAGCCGCTAGGCGTCATACTGTAATGGAGCGTACACATCCAGCGGCAATAAACGTTATTACCGTTATCACCTCTGGCGGTGCTGATACCAGGTCCGTTTTGTTGGGTGAAAATATTTTCTTTAGAGATCAAGTCATTATCCCGCGCAAAGTTTTTGAAGTAATCGCCAGCTCCAATGCTATAGGCGCCCACCGCAGTAATCTGGTCTGCCAGTGCAATGATCTTTTGCATGTCAGCGGCATCGAAGGTGGGTGTTTTCCTGTTGATAAAAGTGCCTTTATTCAGGTATAATTTCATCAGCAGGAAACGGGCAGCGTCTTTATTAGCTACATAAGCAGGAGTAGCGGGCCTGTCACCGAGGTTAGGCATAATGGCATTCAGTTCCGCAACCATGAAATCGATGGCTTCCTGTGGGGTCATTACCTTAGGAGCTTTCAGCAAATCATCTCCGGGTTGACGGACAGGAACCTGACCATACAGATCTAATACGGAGTACATGGATAATGCCCTCAGAAACCGGGCTTCTGCTTCCTGACCTACAGTAGGGTGGAAATTTAATACGTTGGTGGCACTGAATTGTTCCAGTAATAGCCGGCTGAAACTATTCGCTATGTGCGAATGGTCTGGTGTCCATTTGTGCTCATGTAAGGCACGCCAAACACCACCATCATCCCAGTCTTTACCACGTGTGGGCCCAAGGGCTTCATCTGTAGCGATTTCAGACATGCCCCATACCTGGGAGAAATCCTGGTAAGCCATCTGTAAATTATTGTAGGCTGTTTGCAACAGCTGAGAGGCTTTGATAATAGAGTCTGCGTGGTCTTTGGTCAGCGTAGAACCCAGCTTTTCATCCAGGGTGCAGGCCGTAAAACCAACACAGCAGGCTACTACGACTATTGCTTTAACTATATTGAAAGACATTTTTTTCAGTTTTTGGTGAAAGATTATAAGGAAAACGATAAACCAAACATCACAGTCCGTGCAGTTGGATAGGGTGAATATTCTATACCAAAAGAACTTACCCCATTCAGGTTTTTATCAGTATTTACCTCTGGATCAAATCCGCTGTATTTGGTAATTACAAACAGGTTTTGGCCGGTAACATACACCGTGGCATTTTTCAGCACTTTACCTACGGTACCAATGCTATAAGAAAGGGTGACGTTATCCAGTTTAAGGAAATTACCCTTTTCCAGGTACCTGGAAGAAACACCATTGGAGTTGGTCAGGTCTTCACCTTTACCGAGTAATTTCTTCGCTGTGTTAATAGAGCCTAAGTTACCAATAGGTAATACAGTGTTGGCAGTGTTGTTATAGATCTCAAAGCCAAATGCACCGTGGGAGCTGGCGGATAATGCCCATTTTTTATAATTCACACCGGTATTGATACCTAAAAGTACTTTCGGGTTGGGATTAGACAGGTAAACAGGTGCGCCATTGTTGGCATACACGCTCATACCTTTATCATCCAGTCCTTCCCATTTAGGTAAATAGAAAGTGTTCAGTGGATAACCATTTGCCAGCTTCTGGGCAGTAGCATTAGACACACCCTGTCCGCTGATGGCTCCAGTAAGAACATCCGGGCCAACGTAATCTTTCATTTCGTTTTTCAGATAGGTAGCATTCACGCCCAGTGTCCAGTTCCAGTCTTTGCTTCTGATGATATCACCTTTCAATGAGAGTTCCACGCCGGTATTTAAAATCGTACCTGGTAAATTGATCCAGTAGCTGGAAGCAGGTGCCGGTTGAATGGCGGGGAAGCTGAATAAGAGATTGGTGGTGTTTTTAATGAAATAATCTACTGTACCGGAAAGTCTGTTTTTTATGATAGCAAAGTCGATTCCTGCGTTGAACTGTTTGGATGTTTCCCATTTCAGATCAGGATTAGGCACATTGCTTAACCGGGCACTTCCGCCTGGTCCCAGTTCGTACTGAGCTTCAGCAGCGCCGGCAGGAAACTCCTGGTTACCGGTAATACCATAACCTACTCTCAATCCGAGGTTACTAAAGAAAGTATTGTCTTTCATGAAATCTTCCTGGGAGATATTCCATTTACCTGCAAAGGAAGGGAAATAGCCATATCGGTTATTCGCACCAAACTTACTGGAACCATCTGCTCTCATCGTAGCTGTCAGGAGGTATTTATCTTTCAGATTAACGGAGGCTCTGCCAAAGAATGACTGCAACGCCGAAGATGGATTACGGAATGAGCTGAGATTGGTATTTGCCTGAGGGGGGGCCTGCAGAATATCTGTGTAAGGCACCGCATAGGTGGGGAACCCGGTGGCATTAACATTCACACCAGAGTAATCGAATTTCTGATATTCATAACCTACCAATGCGTTCAGGTGAAAATTAGGGTTCAGTTGTTTACTAAAGTTCAAAGTAGAATTAAATAACTGGGTATTTAATTCTGCTGTATTGTACAAGCCACTTCCAAGTCCGTTAATTTCTTTAATGTTAATATAGGAAACCGCCTGCGCGCGACGTTGTCCAACCTGGTGGTTTACACTGTAGGTGGTTCTAAGTTCCCAGTCATCATTGAATTTAAAGAAGGGAGAAATGCTTCCCAGAATATAACTGATAGTGGCTTTATCATCATAGGCTGTTGACATTGCCAGGGGATTCACCGCTTGTCCTACCGGCAGTATATAAAAGCTACCGTCGGGATTCATGAGCGACCTGGTGGGGTTCCACTGTAGTGCCTGACCAATCAAACTTCCGGTGAAGCCGGCATCGTTGGTGATAGGAGCCAGTTGTTCCGCGGTTTGGGCGGCCATGATATTATAGTCAATACCAAGTTGCCTGTTTTCCAGGAATTTATTCTGACCGCTAAGGGTAGCCGTATATTTTTTCATGCCGGTCTTTTTCACAATACCTTCCTGGTTTTGTAAACCAAAGGAAGCCCTGTAACGACTGGTTTCAGTTCCTCCACTCATTGCTACTCCTACATTCTGGGTAACACCTGTTCTCAGGATGGATCCAAGTCCATCGGTGTTGGCGCCATAGTCGCCGGTAGTCAGTTTGTATTCTTTCAGTGCTGATTTGTATTCGTCAGCGTCCAGTACATCCAGTTTTTTCATAATGCTGCTCATCCCTACAGAGTAGTTCACATCCAGTTGGGTAGCACCAACATTACCTTTTTTAGTACTGATGATGATAACGCCGTTCGCACCGCGGGAGCCATAGATAGCAGTGGCCGAAGCATCTTTCAACACGTCCATGGAGGCAATGTCGTTGGAATTGATGAAGTTGAGCGGGTTGGCATCCGGGGTCTGACCGAGGCCTCCTACATTGATTGCCGGACGGGCCACACGACCATCCAGTGGTATACCGTCCACTACGTATAATGGCTGGTTACCTGCGCGAACAGATGATACCCCCCTGATTCTTACAGTAGCAGCTGCACCGGGAGCACCACTGTTATTGAGGATCATGAGGCCGGATACTTTACCCTGAATCAGCTGATCAGGTGCAGTAGTAATCCCTTTATTAAAATCGGCGGCCTTTACCTKGGCAATGGAGCCGGTTACATCCTTTTTACGGGTGGTACCGTACCCTACTACCACTACATCTGTGAGGGTAGTATTTTCCTGTACCAGTTGTACGTTTACGTTAGATTTGTTGGCAATGCTTACCTCCTGAGGGGTATAGCCAATGAAACTGATGATTAATGCGGTTGCTCCGGGGGCAACAGAAACATGAAAAACCCCTTCGGCATCTGCGGTAGTACCGCTCTTTGTGCCTTTTACCTGAACAGAGGCACCAGGGATGGCGGTGCCGTTCTTGTCAGTGATCTTCCCGGTAATGGTCTTATTCTGGGCGGTGGCAATGCCCTGAAGGGCAAATAACAGCGTGCACAGAAAAAGATTCTTGATGGATCTTGTTTTAAACATAAAGTGGATTTTTTGAACAGCCATCGGTGCTGCTACGTGGATTAAATGTTTTTCATTATTTAGTGAACGGAAATAAGGCGTTGTTTGCAGAGGATATCCCGGCAGCTTGTCAACGTGGATTAAATTGTCATTAGATTTAGAAACAGCTGGTGCCGTTTGTCTTCTTTAAATGGTTTTAATTGCGATGTTTAGAATTTTGGTTTTCTATTTTTACTGATGAATCAAAGTAAAAACACTATCATCAGGTCAACAACTATTACAGTTAAAATATAGAAAATAAAGGCGAAATAACCAAAATTATCTGGTTAGGGTATTTGATAATCAATTAGTTGATATTGTATATAAAATATTTATATATTAATAGAATGAAAGCATTTTGCACCCTTTTTTACAAGGCTTTGATGCCCATAATACGGTTTTCGAACTCTTCGCTGGGGATTAAAGAGCGCTTTTTGATTTTGGTTTTATAGGCGTAAATGGTATTAACAGAATACTCCAGGATACGGGCAATTTTTTCATTGTCATTGATACCTATCCGGATCAGGGCAAAGATCCGGATATCAGTATTCAGTAACTCATTCTCTTTTAATACCACCTGGTTCTCTTTATCAAAGAAAGCATTAAACTCTCCTACAAAGTGAGGGAATATTTTAAGGAACACCCGGTCAAAGTTGGTGAAGAGTTCTTCCCGCTCCTGCCGGATATTAATATTGTTTACCAGGAACTTTAGTTCATTGGGTTTATTATCGGCCAGCTTTTGTTCCAGGCTTTGTTTGAGCTTTTCTATTTTGCCGATATAGGTGGCATTGATATTAAAGCAATAGCCTACATACTCTTCTTTTATTTTATTGGCTTCCAGCAACTGGTTATTGATCTCCTGTTGTTTAAGATGGGCGGCGGTGATAATCCGCTGGGCTGTTTTAAGTTTTTGCACCTGCCGGAAAACGGTAATGGCCAATACTACCAGGGCTACCAGCAGCAGGGTAACAATGGCTGCGTAGATCAACAGTGACTTAGTTCTCTCTTCGGCAGTATTAATCCTTTCATGTTCAATAATGGGCAATATGCTGCTCACCATCACCTTGCGTTGACGGGCGCCATAAAACACGGCTTCTCCGATGGCTCTTTCAATACAGTGGGAAGCATTCTTGATATCGCCTCTTTCAAACAGCAGGGTAGCCAGACTGTAACTGGCCATTGTTTCTTTGGTAGAGGACCTGATATCAGCAATAGCGGATCTTGTCATGAGCGCAATAGCGGTATCTGTATTGTGCATGGCCTCATAAATAGCCCCCAATGTACAGGCAGATACGGCTAATCTCCGGTCGCCGATACCCGGTGCATCCAGGTTGGGATAGATGGCTAGTGCGCCGGGGATGTCTCCTAATTTAAATAGCTGTAGCCCCTTATTGTATCGGTACTCAAAGGAATTGACGGGTATCAGCTGCAATGCGGAATCAATATAGGTGCTGGCCAGCTTAATATAATCAGGTGTATAATACTTATCCTGGTTATAGTCGGCCAAATCAAAGTAAAGCCGGCTTTTCATCAGGTAAAACTCAATTTTTAAACTGTCTGGTGCGCCGGTGGCGTCAATGGTATTGACAAAGGCGGTTGTTTCAGTAAACATACCCGATGACAATAGCACGTAGCCAATCTTTACTTTCGATTCTATAATAAGCACAGGATCATGCAGCTGTATAGCCAGTTGCTCCAGCTGCCGGGCATACACAAAAGCAGAATCAAAATTAAAAACCTTGTAAGCGTTATATAACTGCTGGTAGATGTGAAACCGCGCAGTGGTATTATTAGCTACGGCTGGTAGGCGGCGCTTTATACTATCAATATCCTTTAGTTTAATGGAATCGTAAATGGCTGATTTCTCCATGGCTTTATTGAGCTCCCGGAGCAAACTGTCCGTAGGCGTTTTGCCATAGGCGTGGGTAGTAATTAATATAAATAAAAACAGATAGCCCAGAATTCGATTCATAGCATGATTGAATGATAAAAGATCACAGGTCACCGCTAAATTTAAGCGACTTTTTTGATATAATATAAAGCGCCGGTTTATTTTAAACCGACGCCTGTTTATCATTCAATTTTGTTGTAAAAATGCTATAAAACCTTTTTTAGGGTATAATTATGATTACTTTCTATGGCTTTCATGTCTATATCCAACATCTTCAGTTCATTCTCATCTATTTGTTGAAAGCAGCGTTGCAGGTTTTTGTCTTTGTCCGGATTGAGCAGGATGACGGTTGCGCCAGGGTCGGCATGGGTACCATGCAGTACGGAATAGGTGCCTTCACTGGGAAAGGTCTGATTTTTTCCCTGGTAGGTTTCTTTCAGTGTAAACCGATTATCTGGTTGGCGGTGCAGGGCCAGCTCCGTCACAATACCTTCACAGTCTGCACAGGGCAAAGTACCGCTATATGTAATCCAAGTAGCCGTATCTGCACCCGTGGGGTTAATGCCCGAGCTATCTACAGCACCAGTATTAGTGCCGGCATGTTGACAGGCAACAAAGGCTACGCATACTAACAGTAATGGCAAGAGTTTCATAAAAGCAGGTTTTCTGTTCATAACAACCATTGCACCTTATTGTTTTTACGGGATCACGTCAAACACAAAGAACTGGCTTTCCTCTATGGCGGAAAAGTTATTATCTGCCACAAAAACCAGGCTTTGGTGTCCGTTAGGCAAAACAGGACCGAAGGTCACTCCTTCAATATTGTCTATATATTTTCCCAGGCTCACAAAATCCAGCAAGAGTTTTTTGGTGGCTGGTTTAAAATGCGTGTCTTCCCGGAGTGAGTTAACAGCACTGATATCAGTTGCCTGACTTACATCTGTCATAAAAACTTTAATGGTACAATCTTTTACGCCGGTAGAAAAGGATCGTTCTATTGTCAGCATTTTATGATCAGACAGTACCATGATATCGGATATGCCATTTACCTTAAAGGCATTGGCCGGACTGGCCGGGTATGCCACAGGTTCCAGTTTATAGGCATATTGCGCTACCGGCTGCCGGGTATTGTTATCATATTTTATGAGGCGGGTATAGGCTGTTGTGTCGTGTACATCTGCCCGTGGACCATCTTCATAGCGGGGTTCTTCCAGGCTCACAAACATATATCGGTACCCGGGCGTAAATCCGAGCCCTTCAAACACGCCATTTCTGCGCGGACCATTTTCAGTGGCCTGCATCCTGAATTGTGTGGGTAGTATGAAGGAATCAATGTATTGACCGGCGGTGGTGATTTCATATATACCGGGGTTGGCAAGGATGGTATCTTTTTCATTCACGATCCGCTCCCCTTCACTGCTCCATACCAGGCAATGTTTTTTAGCATTATATCTTAGCGCTTCCGGATCGGGAGTCAGCGCGGCATTTGTTTTACTGTCGGGATAGGCGTTGCCGTTAGGTTGCCGTAAAGTAGTGACAGCCGTAAATTGTACACTGTCAAAAGATTTGTCAGAAAAATAAAGCCGCGCCGTATAAAAGCGTGCAGGATTCAATGCTGAGCGGTCATCGCAAATGAGATAGTAATTGCCGGTGGTGGCATCGTAATCTATCCCGGACAAACCTCCGGTAACGGTACCGTTGTAGGGAAGGTTATGCGGAACAATATATTGACCTATGAATTTCAGCTGTCCGAAGCCATTGGCAGCAGTGGTGGTTTTACGGGAGGTACTGCAGCTGGAGATGAACAACAGCAAGGGTATACTCAGAAAAAGCAGGTATTTTTTCATGGCGGCAAGTTAGGAAATCTCCCGCATACCACGCAAGTAAGGCCAGCCCAAAAGAGCCAGCCTTTTCTCCATCTGACCAACTTATATAGCGTATTTAAGCTTTTATAAATAATTTGGCAATGGCATATACCTGGTCCATTGACAATGGTTCATCAAATGATTCAGACGCTCTGTCTGCGCCTATATTACCCAGCGCAGAAATATTTACACCCGCCTGTGAGGTTAATTCTTCACCGGCGTAAGTAGCATTTACCGCAGTAGTGGCAATGCCACTCTGATTGAGTGTGATCCATGGTTTCAGGGCAGTGGTAGCGCCAAACTGACCGATGGCGCGACGCATAGAACGGATATGCGAAGCATGCCTGGCTTCTACAGAGTGAATACTCAATGCGGCAGTTAACACTGTAGCATTGCTCTGAATATTACCAGCCTGTCCTTTATAAGCACGTACACCGGTATCTTCAAATGCCTGTGCAATGGCGAGGAACACATTGTAGTCACTGAAAACAGTAGGAAAAGCGCCACCGGCGGTGAAGTCAAACGTAGGACTGTCCAGTGAAGTACCCAAACTGCTCAATACACCTTTCAAAAATACGACGTGTGCATTTTCATGCTTTTGTATGGTTTGAATAGCTGCCTGTGCGGCCGGTGCAGTAATGAGACCAGCAGTATTTATGCCTTTTGTATAATATGCGGCTTCGAGGTATTCCAGTGTGAGTGCGTATTTCAACACATCCACGACAGAAGTACCGCTGGTTTGGGCATAAGCTTTGTTGAACATACTGCCGAGTGCAAATGGAATAGCTGCTAAAGCAATTTTACCGCTGAGGTTTGTAAATTGCTTCATGGCGTTACGGCGGGTATCCAGCCTGTCGTATACTTCAGGATCGATTTTTTCGATTTCCTTGAAAATATTGAGAAGATCCATATGATCAGAGTTTTAACAGGTGAAGTATCTTATTTCGGTAAAGTGTTGGTATCTATCTTGGTTTTAATGAAAGCGCCGGCCATTGCAAACACCTGTGCAGGTGTTCTCACCATATCCAAGCCATTGGCATCAATTACATCTGAATCAGCAAATGATCCCGGCGAAATGAGGTCGCGGATATACGCCGCATGACGTGCTTCTACGGACACGATTTTTCCTGCGAGTCCGAGATAAACCAATCCTGTTGGGGTTTTGGAGATGTATTGCGCGGCGCCGTTGTAAGCAGAAACACCGAGATCTTCAAATGTTTTAGCAGTGGCCAGTACACTGTCTCTTTTAGAAAAATCGATAGCACTGAAATTTACTTCGAGTCCAATAATTGCGCTGCTGCTTAACGCTGCTTTGAAAAATTCACGATGGCCGATTTCGTGATCCCGGATATTTTGAAAGAAATCCAGTTCAGTGGAGGTCATACCGGCATAAGGTGAATTCACTACCTGTGTGTAAAAGGCGGCTTCCAGTTGTTCCAGAGCATAGGCATAGTTTAACACTGCAACATCTCTGGTACCAAGACTTACACCATTGCTGCCCGGGTTGTTGTCATCATCATTTTTGTTACAACTTGCTACCACAGACGCTGCGGTAACAAGTGCAGAGCCCATACCCAGGTATTTCAGAAAGTTCCGGCGCTGCATATTGGGCATAACTTCCTTACCCCCATCCCGAGAGGGGTTCTTCATAATGTGCATAATGTAAAATTTTATGTGATGAGATAATACATGATCACAATGCTCTGTTGTGTAACAGTAGCGGGTTTCATAGATGCCGGCAGGTACGCTCGCGCTGACACCTGATCGTCATATACGGGGTCTTGTGAAATGCGGTTTTAAAAAAGAGAAAATATTTTCAGTGGGGGAAAAACAGCCTGGGGTAAAACAAAAATTCCTTGCCTAATATGTGCTGTGCAACATACTAAACAAGGAATAAGAAGGTGCAGCGTAATCCTATAAGGCCCTGCCTCTGATTATATTGACAAGGATTGCAATAATAGCCAGCACAAGCAAAGCATGTATTAATCCTCCTGCTGAATAAACAAAGAAACCAAGTATCCATCCTATGATAAGAATTACGGCGATTAAATAAAGAAGGCTGTTCATGTTTTAAGGCTTTGATTCAATTCTACTACTAAAAAATTTATGCCAAGAAGATAATCGCCTTGTTTACAGCCACCTCAGCATTGTTGACACTGCTGTGTTGTGGAAGCTTCTCCACCATCCGAGAAAAAAAAGGACGGGAATTATGACACTTCTCTCCGGAAATACTTTATGATAAAGGGTTTAGTAAAATGGATACATTTTTGGAAATGAAAAAGGTATATTTCAGCACCTATTTTTTTTAACCATAAATTTTTTGATTATGCTACAAGACGAAAAATTGGTAACCCTCTTAAGTGATCTCGTAAAAATCAATAACGACCGGATAGAAGGGTATAAAAATGCGAAGGCAGCCAGTAATGATGCAGATGTGAAAGCATTGTTTCAGCATATGATCAATGATAGTGTGAAATACGTAGCAGAACTGAATCAACAATTACTGGCGCAGGGAGCAGATGCAGAAACAGATACCACCATCAGCGGTAAATTATATCGTACCTGGATGTCTATCAAAACTACTTTCACCGGAACTGACAGATATTCCCTTTTCTCCTCCTGTGAGTATGGGGAAGATGCAGTACAACGCGCCTATGCAGATGCGTTAGGCAGTGACACTTCCATGCCTTACAGTGTACGTGAGCTCATCGCAGGCCAACAGGCCAATCTGAAGGAAGCGCACGATACCATTAAGAGTTATAGAGATGTAGTTAGCCAATAGGCATTTTGTGCATTCGGTTTGTGCCTGTTCTTTTTGTTCAAACCACTGCGGAAGGTGGTTGTTCAGGATAGCCATATTACTTTTGAATTAATGAGATTCCAATCATACTTATATTAATAAGTAATATGGCAACTACGGGATTTTCGGTACAGGGCTGCTTCAGCGTTTGAAGCAGCCCTTTTTATGGTCCTTAAGCAAGGTATTTCAAGCCCGTTCAGCCCCCAAAAGTGAATTAGGAAATGAGGGCCTGTTCAGTCGGTTGGTGGTTGTTCATTTTGTTCAGTTTGGTTTTGCCCTTTTTATATTCTGCACCGGGTGCTATCTTTATCCTGATTGAGAGAAGTAACTCTTGTATGACTTTTAACCTCCCCATGAAAAACGACAATAATAGTCAGGTGGTCTAACCAGCCACCTTTTTTTATTCTCCCGAGAAAGCGGGGTCCCAATCTTTCCAAACCGGTTCATAGCCTTGTTCTTTCAGCATTCCTGCTATCGCCGCCGCACTCCTCTCATCTGAAATCTCAAACTGCTCCAGTGACTGCGCATCTACTGTGTAACCGCCGGGATTGGTTTTGGAGGCCGCACTCATCGCCGTAATCCCCAGATGCACAATATTATTCCTGAACTTTTCCTCTTCCCGGGTAGAAATGCTCAATTCAATTTCCTGGTTCAATAAGCGGTAAGCACAAATCAACTGCACCAGCTCCCGGTCATCCATGACTACTTTAGGGGTAAGTCCGCCGGAAAAGGGCCGCAGCCGCGGAAAGGAGATGCTGTATTTTGTTTGCCAGTACTTTTTTTCCAGGTAACTCAGGTGCAACGCCGTAAAAAAACTGTCTGTCCGCCAGTCTTCCAGCCCTATTAACACGCCCAACCCCATTTTGTGAATACCCGCCCGGCCCAGCCGGTCGGGTGTTTCCAGCCGGTAGTCGAAGTTCGACTTCCGCCCTTTGGGATGGTGCTTTTTATAGTCGTCCTGGTGATAGGTTTCCTGGTACACCAGCACAGCATGCAAGCCTTCCGATGTCAACTCCCGGTAGTCCTGTTCGTCCATTGGTTGCACTTCCATGGAGATGTTTGAGAAATGAGGACGCAGCAACTGCAGCACTTTCTTAAAATAGTCCGTTCCTACCTGCTGATTCGCTTCCCCGGTAACAAGCAACACATGATCAAATCCCATTTCCTTGATAGCAGCAGTTTCCATCAATATTTCCGCAGGACTGAGGGTTTTGCGTTTGATCTTATTATCCAGGCTAAATCCGCAATAGGTGCAAATGTTCTGACACTCGTTAGAAAGATACATGGGAATGTACATCTGCATGGTATTGCCAAACCGTTGCCGGGTAAGGGCATTGCTGATGGCGGCCATCTGTGCCAGATAAGGCGCAGCTGCCGGGGAGATAAGGGCGGCAAAATCGTCCAGCGAGCGGCGTTGATTGTGCAGTGCTTGCTCTACATCCCTGGATGTTTTAGCATAGATACCGGCTTTTACCTCATTCCACTCATACTGATCAAATATGCTTTTAAACATGATGAAGGATTAATTAGATGATAAAATTGATTTATGCCTCATCCAGAAAGGCGATTAGCGGACTGGAAGCAACAGCATGGTGGCTGCTGCCAGGTAGCCCGGCTTCATAGGCCATGCGACCTGCTTCCACGCCAGCTTTAAAAGCTGCGGCCATCTGCACCGGATTCCGGGCAATGGCGATGGCGGTATTGACCAACACGGCGCTGGCGCCCATTTCCATGGCCTGTGCTGCATGTGAAGGGCTGCCGATACCTGCATCTACGATCACCGGAATATTGCTTTGTGCGATAATAATTTCCAGGAAGTCGAAGGTTTTTAAACCTTTATTGCTGCCAATAGGTGCGCCCAGCGGCATTACGGCCGCTGTACCCACTTCTTCGAGGCGTTTGCATAATACCGGATCTGCATGTACATAAGGCAATACCACGAAGCCCAGCTTTACCAGCTCTGTGGCCGCCAGTAAGGTTTCTATGGGATCCGGCATGAGATAGCGCGGATCCGGATGTATTTCGAGTTTTATCCAGTTGGTTTCCAGGGCTTCCCGGGCCAGTTGCGCGGCATATACCGCCTCTTTGGCGGTACGCACACCGGAAGTGTTGGGCAGCAGGTTAATCCGCGGATGTACCAGGTGTTGCAGCATATCATCTGCTTTGTTATCCATTTCTACCCGCTTCAGCGCTACTGTTACCAGCTCGCTGCCGGAAGCCAGCAGGGCGCTTTCCATGATGGCAGGAGAAGAAAACTTACCGGTACCGGTAAACAGCCGGGAACAAAACTGTTTGCCGGCAATGATTAAAGGCTCCATGTAGGGGTATGGTTTAACTGTTGATGAATATGTGCTACGATCGTTTGTTTGTCGCTGGCCTGGGTAATTAAACCGCTAACAGCTACGCCATGTACACCTGCTTCCATCAGCGCCGGAATGTCTTCCAGCAAAATGCCGCCGATGGCTATCAGGGGAATGGATATATTTCTTTGTCGCAATGCCTGTAAAATTTGTTGATAGCCACTCAGGCCGAGTATAGGACTTAAGTTTTGCTTGGTGGTCGTAAACCGGTAGGGGCCTACTCCCACGTAGCTGGCGCCATCTGCTACATGTTGGAGGATATCCTCCAGGGTGTTGGCGGTGCCGCCTACAATCATATTGTTGCCGGTAATGGCTCTCGCAGCAGCAACGGTCATATCCAGTTTGCCTACGTGTACACCTGCAGCTCCTACGGCTACCGCCACCTGCGGATAGTCGTTGATGATGAGCGATGCCTGGTAGCGGTCACAGATTTTTTTGACTGCTTCGGCAACCGGTAAAACGGTTTCCGTTGTTTCGTTTTTGATACGCAACTGTATCCATTTGCAGCCGGCATCGCAGGCTGCGAGGATATTGTCTGTATGAGCCGGTTGCGATATATAATGTAATGTGCTGATCATATGTGATGATATCCTGTTAATGATGAATGACTGGCGAGTACTTTCTCCGTATATATTTTCCCGTTAGCACAGGCATCATGTAATGATTGACCATGGGCTAAACTGGCGGTGATAGCGGCGGATAATACACAACCAGAACCGTGTTTGGGGAAAACCTCCCTCAGCACCGGCTTAAAAGTATGTATAACATCACCGGTGTATAAGGTATCATACCCCGGTTTATTTTTATGATGTCCGCCTTTCAGCAATACCGCGCAGCAGGCGGACAATTCCCTGGCGGCGGCTTCTCCGTCTGTAAGACCGGATAACATCAAGGCCTCATCGTAATTAGGGGTGAGCAGGTATATTTCAGACAGCAGCTCTTTCCATGCCTGTTGTTGTATGCTGCTGTGGAAAGTGTATCCTGCAGATGCTTTGAGCACAGGGTCCAGGATAATGCGGATGCCGGGAGACAGTTGTTTTACCTGTAGCACCAGTTCCTGCAAGGATTGTATATCTGCCATGATACCGATTTTACAATACTGCAATTTTGAGTTGCTCAGCAGGGGTTTTGCCTGTGCCAGTATATGCGTTACCGGTAGCCATTCTACTGATATAAACTGTTCGGGTGTTTGTACGGTAATAGCCGTGCATACGCCCAGTCCTGATACCCGGTGTTGCTCAAATGTTTTGATATCTGCCAGCAAACCTGCTCCCCCGCTGGGGTCCAGGCCGGCAAAGCTCATTACGTAAGGTCGCTCTTGTTCCATAATTGCTGAATGCGATAATAGTTGTCAACAGCCTTCGCTGGTGTTTCCCAGATGGCGCCGAGTAAAGCGGCGCCATCGAACTGCCATTGTTTTAGTAAGATGATATTAGTATGATCCACACCACCTAAAGCGAGTACGGGACGGTTGTCTTTATTGGTCAGCATGCCCCCTGCCCTGCCATGATAGCCGGGTTTGGAGATGCTGTCAAATACTGGGCTCAGCAGTAACGTGTTGTATCGTTTATCCGTTAACGTTATTTCGCCTGATGAATGAATACCTGTGCTGTATTCCTGATACAATGTGGTGGCGTGAAAAGTTTTCGCTTCTCCGCTCCAGTGTACCCCGGCAAGTCCGTATTGGGCTGCCAGTAATGGCTGATCGCGGATGAGCAGGCGATCATAACAGTCCGGGTTTATAGTATCCAGCAAGGCCATATACTGTTCGGCCGTCCAGCCCGGCTTCCTGAGTACTATGCGCGAAGCGCCGGCGGATAACAGCGCTGCTATTATCCGCTCTTCTTCGTGTAGTTGCTCCGGTGATGTGATAATCCAGATCATAAATAAATTTCACCACCTTGTTCTRCGAAGGCGGCGGCTTTTTCTTTCATACCTGCATCCATTGCTTCCTCGGCTTCCAGTCCTTGTTTGGCGGCAAATTCTCTTACTTCCTGGGTAATTTTCATGGAGCAGAAATTGGGTCCGCACATAGAGCAGAAATGCGCCACTTTTGCACCTTCTGCCGGCAATGTTTCATCGTGATAAGACCGTGCAGTTTCCGGATCCAGGGATAAATTAAACTGGTCTTCCCAGCGGAATTCAAATCTGGCTTTGCTGAGGGCATTATCGCGGTGTTGGGCGCCGGGGTGACCTTTCGCGAGGTCTGCCGCATGTGCCGCTATTTTATAAGTGATCACACCCTGACGTACGTCTTCTTTATCAGGTAATCCCAGGTGTTCTTTAGGGGTTACATAACAAAGCATGGCACAGCCGAACCAGCCTATCATGGCGGCGCCTATGCCGGAAGTGATATGATCATAACCGGGTGCAATGTCGGTAGTCAATGGACCGAGGGTATAGAAAGGTGCTTCATGGCAATGTTCCAGTTGTTTGTCCATGTTGATTTTGATCAGGTGCATGGGCACGTGGCCGGGACCTTCTATCATTACCTGTACCTGGTGTTTCCAGGCTATTTTGGTGAGTTCGCCGAGGGTTTCCAGTTCCGCAAACTGCGCGGCATCGTTCGCATCAGCGATGCTGCCGGGGCGTAGTCCATCTCCCAGAGAAAATGCTACATCATAGGCCTTCATGATTTCACAGATTTCTTCGAAGTGGGTATACAGGAAGTTTTCTTTATGGTGCGCCAGACACCATTTGGCCATGATGGAGCCACCGCGGGATACGATACCGGTTGTGCGTTTAGCCGTTAGCGGTATATATCTTAATAAAACACCCGCGTGAATAGTAAAGTAATCAACGCCTTGTTCTGCCTGTTCTATGAGGGTGTCGCGGAAAATTTCCCAGGTGAGGGCTTCTGCTTTTCCGTTCACTTTTTCGAGTGCCTGATAGATAGGAACGGTGCCAATGGGTACGGGTGAATTGCGGATAATCCACTCTCTTGTTTCGTGGATATTTTTCCCGGTGCTCAGGTCCATGATGGTATCGGCGCCCCAGCGGCATGACCATACTGCTTTTTCTACTTCTTCTTCAATGCTGGAGGTCACTGCGGAGTTGCCGATGTTGGCATTTATTTTCACGAGGAAGTTGCGGCCAATGATCATTGGTTCGCTTTCGGGGTGATTGATATTGGAAGGAATGATAGCTCTGCCGGCAGCAATTTCCTGGCGAACAAATTCCGGCGTGATATATTTCACGGGTGTGTTGGCGCCGAAGCTTTGTCCTTTATGTTGTTCCCACAGCGGGTTATTGGCTTCATATAATTTATCGGCGCACTGGTTTTCGCGGATGGCGATGTATTCCATTTCTGGGGTGATGATGCCCTGTTGTGCGTAGTATAGTTGCGTTACATTTTGTCCTGCTTTTGCGCGCAGGGGTTTATGTGTATGGCTCATCAGCGGCATTTTTCCGCCTTCTTTCATCAGTTCTCTCACGAGTGGGCTGGTGTATTGCGGCAGTTGTTCCACGTCTTTTCTCGCGTTGATCCATTCTTCGCGGATGCGGGGGATGCCGGTGCTGACATCGATATCGATGTTGGGGTCAGAAAATGCGCCGCTGGTATCGTAGATGACAACGGGTGCATTGGGAATGGACTCGCCATTTTTTCCGTGCATACGTGTATCCGTGAGCGTTACTTTGCGCATGGCTACTTTTATAGGGTGGATGCTACCGTCTACATAGATTTTTTCTGATGCAGGAAATGGTGTGCGGCTGATGGCCGCAGGCTGTTGTTGCATGATGTCTGGATTTTACAGATAGAAATGTTGGTTCCGTAGTTAAATACTACGGAAGAGGCTATACGAAATTTGTTGGAACGGGATTAACCGCCTTGTGTTGCCCGGATAATAGTAATACTATCCGCAGCCGATAACGATTGGTTTTCCCAGTGGATTTTGGGAATTACCTGGTTATTGACGGCTACCGCAATGCCTTTTTGAGCAGAGAGTTGAATAAACTGTAAGAGTGCAGCAATGGTTGTTCCTGGCTGCACCGCATAAAGTTTATTGTTTACATGCACTTCCATGATAAATTGGAATTTAGGTGAAACAATAAACTTTAAGGATGTGGAAAGATGAGAAAGGTTCAGTTACTTTTCCCTACGGCAGTATGAACTGCTTCAGGTACTGAGGGTATCATCTCAGTTTATCCGCTATACTAGTGGATAAACACCCCTAAAGTGTAGGCCTAAAAGTAATGCAAATTTTTAGAAATTACGAATTATGAATTACGAATTACGGATTTGTGGGTAGATAATAGTGGATGATCTTTTCACAAATCCGTAATTCGTAATTCATAATTCGTAATTTTAAATCATGGTAAGATTCAATTTAGTGTGTTTATTGATACTGGCCGTTGCTTGTAATGGGGCTAAGAATAAGGAGGTGGTGAAAGAGGAATTGCCGGATGATAGCAGCCTGGTAAGTATCGCAGACAGCAGTAATGCCGGCATTACTGACAGCATCGCTGCTGTTGCGGATACACTGCATGTGGATGCAGCTAAGCTCATAGGGAAATGGGTACAGCCTGTAGCAGGCCTGGATAAAGAAACACAGGGTTTTCAACTAAGAAAGAACGGAACCGCCAAATCCATTAATATGTATACGCTCGTATACGAAAAATGGAGGTTGACGCACGACACCTTACTATTATGGAATCATTCCGAAGGTGTAAAGGACACATCCACTATTGTGGATACTACTATTATTAAAGAGCTGTCGGATACTTCACTGGTATTATTCCCGGTTAAAGCCGCAGAGGGCTATATAGAAAAGTACCGCAAGCATAATTAAAATCAATTGTACAGCTGCCAGAGTCCTACCAGGCAGGCTACTACAGCCATAAATATACCGGCGGCAGCGAGTTGCATATCGTCAATATTTTTTCTTCCTATAAATAAGGATATCAAACCTATGATGATCGCTACTGAACCTGCGGTGACAGCATAGGAGGGCGTTTTGGTGCTAAAGGCAAATGCGGCCGATAGTACACCGATTATGAGCGCTGATATACAGGCTGTTTTTGTTAAGGCTGTTGAGTGTTGCATATGTATTCGTATTTTGAAAACAGGTGAAGGAATAATTTGTTTATCGTTTATAGGTTGTTATGTTGACTGCTTACATTTTCTTCCAGGACCCTGGTATGTTCCCAGGGTACTTTTAACAAGGCGCCTATTTCCTGGTAGCGGGCATCCTGGTATTCATCTAATCCGTAGCGTATGGCAAGGGTATCCGGTACTTTAACGAAAGTGCCGAACAAACGGTCCCAGATAGAGAATATATTGGCGTAGTTAGCGTCTGTTTCCGGCTGGTAATGGCTGTGATGTACCTTGTGCATGTCTGGTGATACAATTATCCAGCTAAGTGCATTATCCAACCATTTGGGCAGGTGAATATTAGCATGATTGAACTGCGACATTAATGCCGACAGGCTCTGGTAAAACATCACCATCCAGAAAGGTACTCCCATAGCAACGATGGCTATAAAGAGGGCGATTACCCTGAACAGGCTTTCCACCGGATGATGCCGGAGGGCGGTGGTAGCATCTATCTGCGTATCTATATGATGTATTTTATGAAATTGCCACATCCAGCCGGTTTTGTGCTGCACCCAATGTATGAGCCAGGCGCCGATGAAATCGAGCATCAGCAGGGCGAGTATGGTATGAAGCCATAAAGGAAGCTGCGTCAGGTAAAGGAGGCCAAAGCGGTGGGCGCTGGTCCATAGGGATGCTTTTACAATAAGGAAGGCCAGCCCGGTGTTCACAATCACGGTGGTGAGTGTAAAGAACAGGTTGGTACCCGCATGTTTATAGCGTTTGTTGCCGAAACGGAACCGGGGCGCCATGCCCTCAATGATCCATAACAGCAAGAGGCCGCTCATTAAAATAGCAGTACGATAGACGGACGGAATATGTTCAAAAAAGGTTACCATATGATGGTAAAATATATATAGTCGTATGTTACTCTGCGCTATGTTTGGTTCTCCTGACCAGGCCAACAAAATCTATACAGTGGATATGGGGAAGTGATCTTATATTATAATACACAGTAATCATATATGCGTTACTGTTATTATCCTTTCGTTACTGTCATGAACCTGCTGGTGTATTTCAACCACTGATTCCGGTTAAAAATTACAACTATTTGGGGAATAATAAAAGGCCTCTTTTGGGCCATAGACAAAGAAAAAAGCAACCTCTTTGTTAGAGATTGCTTTATGTATAAGTTTTTAGCTATAAGTATTTTTCTTTTTAGCATTTAGCTAACAGCAGCCGACTAGTTATTCAGCATCAGTGGCATAACCAGCATCAGCAGATCTTCGTTTTCTTCTTTTTCAGAAGGTCTGAGAATACCTGCTTTGGTAGCAGTAGCCAGGTCGATGGAGATTTCGTCGCCTTCTGCAGCGTTCAGCATTTCGATGAGGAATTTCGCATTAAAAGCAATTTGCATATCATCGCCGGTGTACTGGCAGTTCATACGCTCGTTACCTTCAAAAGAGAAATCCACATCCTGAGCAGATAACTGTAATTCGCTACCAGTGATGCTCAGGGCAACCTGGTTAGTGCTTTTATTGGCAAACACACCTACACGTTTTAAAGCGTTCTGGAAGTCGCTTTTCACCACGGTGAGGCGGTAAGGATTATCTTTTGGTATTACTACCTTATAGTCAGGGAAACGGGCATCAATAAGGCGGCAGATCATCTGGGCACCTTCGTGCTGCACGAAGAAGTGGTTCTGGCTATAAGCTATTTTGATAGGAGAATCGTTATCAGGCAGGGCAGATTTCAGCAGGTTCAGCGGCTTTTTAGGGACGATGAAGCTGTCTGCCTGCGGGCAGGTAACATCTGTTCTTACATATTTCACCAGGCGATGTGCATCGGTGGCTACAAAGGTGAGACTGTCCAGTGCAATTTCGAAGAACACGCCTGTCATAGCAGGACGGAGGTCATCGTTGCTCACGGCAAACAGTGTTTTATTAATAGCGGTTACCAGACCTGTAGCGGACATGGTAAAAGAAGTAGTGTCGTCAGCTGCCGGCTCTTTCGGGAAGTTTTCCGGGTTTTCGCCCATTACCTTGTATTTACCATTGTCTGAAGTAATTTCTACTGCGTAGGAGTTCAGGTCAATGTGGAAAGTCAGTGGCTGGTCAGGCAGATTTTTGAGAGAGTCCATCAGGATCTTCGCCGGAATACAGATACGTCCGGTTTCCTTGGCTTCTACCTCCAGCTTCACCCGCATAACAGTTTCCAGGTCAGTAGCAACTACAGTCAGTTCGTTTTTGTCAATCGAGAATAGGAAATCCTCCAGTATAGGCAATACTGTGTTAGAATTGATAACCCCGCTGATCTGTTGTAATTGTTTTAATAAAGTAGAGGAAGAAACAATAAATTTCATGATTTATATAAGTTTGCTTATCATTTTTTGTTGTTGGGTAACCTTGGCGTGCAAGCCCTGATTCACATAGTTACCTTTCATAAAAGGTCAAATGTACTGTAAACAAAGATAGAAAGTTTTGTCGTTCTCCCTAATTTCATCACATCTTATACACGAAGATAACGTGGTTTTACACAACGATTTGCAGGTATTCATACATTTGTTTTTAATATAATGCTAGATAGAAAGATTGAAAAGTGCCTTTTGTTTAGATGAGATGTAATAACTGCTATAGATTATTGATGAATGTRAAAAGAATTAGGGTATTCTTTTAAATTATCTTCAAATCGGTTACTTTTGCCGCGCTGAAAAAATATTCCAAACCAACAAAAAAAAGCAGGTTATGAAACTGTCTCATTTAGCCGAAACACTGATTGGATCCGAAATCATTAAGTTAGCAGCTGAAATAAAGGAGAAACAGGCCAAGGGTGAGAAGATCTACAATTTCACGATTGGCGATTTTGACCCGAAGGTATTTCCTATCCCGGTTGAATTTGAACAGGAAATCATAACAGCCTATAAGGAGCACCTCACTAATTATCCTCCTGCTGATGGTATCGCGGAGTTAAGACAGGCAGTAGGTGATTTTATAGCTGAGCGTGAAGGTCTCTCCTACGATCCTGCAAAGGAAATCGTTATTTCCTGCGGTGGTCGTCCTATCATCTACGCTACTTTCAGAACGATTCTGGATCGCGGTGAAAAAGTAGTGTATGCTACTCCTTCCTGGAACAATAACCACTACACCCACTTCCTGGAAGCGGAACACGTAGTGCTGGAAACCAAACCGGAAAATGATTTCATGCCCACTGCGGCTGAATTAAAACCACTCCTGAAAGGTGCTACCCTCCTGGCGCTTTGCTCACCGCAGAACCCAACCGGTACTGCCTTCGGCAAACAACAGCTGGAGGAAATCTGCGACCTCGTACTGGCAGAAAATAAAAGCAGGGGTGCCGACGAAAAGCCACTCTACGTATTGTTCGATCAGATGTATTGGGTACTCACTTTCGGTGAAACACATCACCACAACCCGGTGACTCTCCGTCCTGACATGCGCAACTACACCATCTTCATCGATGGTATGAGTAAAGCCTTTGCTGCTACCGGCGTAAGAGTTGGTTGGGCGTTAGGGCCTGCACACGTGATCGCTAAAATGAAATCCATCCTCTCTCACGTAGGTGCCTGGAGCCCGATGGCAGAACAAAAAGCTGCTGCCCGCTACCTGGTACAGAAAGAGAATGTGAATACCTACCTGAAACACTTTAAAGGTGAAATCGAAGAGAGACTGGTGAAAATCTACCAGGGCTTCGACAAACTGAAAAAAGCCGGTCACCAGGTAGAAGCCATTGCTCCGCAGGCTGCTATTTACCTCACCGTTAAATTTGACCTGGCAGGCAAAACAACGGCTGATGGTACAGCACTTGCAGATCAGGCTGCCGTTACTTCTTACATCCTGAATGAAGCTAAAATAGCCCTGGTGCCGTTCTATGCTTTCGGATCTGCTAAAAACTCCCCATGGTACCGCCTCAGCGTAGGTACCTGCGTGAAAGAAGAGATCCCGGCTATGCTCGAAAAACTGCAGGCAGCACTGGAGAAATTAAAATAAGTGTTAATAATTGGCCCCTGAAGGTCAGTGTATATTAGGAAAGAGCGAAGATGGAAGTGGATTTACCGCTTTTGTCTTCGCTCTTCTTTTTTCTCTGATCCTGACTTTCTGACTTTTACCATCGAAAAGTTAAATACCTGTTAAATGGTCAACTTTAGTTACTATATCCAAAAAAGTTCCTAATTTTGACCTTGAAACTAAAAAAGTCAAAAAGTTGATGCAAACAGAAGCTAAAGATGAAATGAGGGATAAGATCCTTGAGGCGGCTCTGAAGCGTTTTACTCATTATGGCGCTTCTAAAACAACGATGAACGAAATAGCAGATGATCTTCACTGCTCCAAAGCATCGCTGTATTACTATTTCCCCGATAAAAAAGCCATGCATACTGCAGTGCTGATGAAAATCGCGGAAGCCTATTTTCAGGCAATGGAAAAGGAAGCAAAGGAAGTGAAATCGGCAACAACAGCATTATATAATATCATCGACCTCCGGAAAGACTTCATCAGTAAATTCTGCCGGCTCGAAATATTTAAAATAATACAGGACAATTCGAAATTCTTTCTGGAAGAAAAGAAGAAAGCGAAACAACGTGAATTTAATATCCATACAGACATCATTAAAGCGGGTATTGCTTCAGGAGAGTTTAATGTAAAAGATCCTGTGCTAACGGCGGAAGTATTAGTACAGGCACTTATGGGCTTACGCTTTTCTGTTCCTGATCATATCCGGGAAGATATGGACCTCGATGATGAAATGATGGACAACATTATAGATAAACAAAAACAACTGCTGGAGATCTTCATTAAAGGAATAAAGGCGTAATAAACGGAAATCATGGTGGTGAGAGAACGGATACTGGAAACGGCACTGAGAATGTTCAGAACCTATGGTGTGAAGGGAGTGACTATGTTTGACATAGCACGTGATTGCGGTATCTCGAAGAAGACAGTATATGAGCATTTTGTAGACAAACAGGCGTTGATAGATGAGGGGATGCAGCAGTTGTTATCTAATCACATTAACTATTTCACAGAATGTCTGCAAACCACAGACAATGCTATTGAGGAAATGGTACGTAACATGAAATATGTTACCAACATGGCGAAGACGATGAATCCTGTAATGTTGCATGAAATCCAGAAGTATCATCCGGATACCTGGAAAAGCATACAGCGTTTTAAAGAAGATGGGATACTGTACAACATCAAAGAAAATTTAAAAAGAGGTATGACGGAAGGCCTATACCGTCAGAACCTGCATATAGATATTGTGGCACGAATGCGCCAGCTGCAGCTGGAAGCCGCATTTGATCCGATACAATACCCGGCAGATCAGTTTGAAATGCATGTGGTGATGGAACAGATAACCGCCCATTTTATATTGGGAATTGCCACTATTAAGGGACATAAACTGGCTAACCAGTACCTGCAAATAATAGACGAAGAATAAACTACTACGCTAACTGATTTAATTTATGAAGCGATTAAAGTTAACGCTTATCCTCTTGTTGGGGATAGGGGGGTATAATAGCTATGCCCAAACGCAGCTGACCTTACCGGAAGCACTGAAGTTTGCATTAAGTAATAACAAGCAATTGGCCAAAACCAGGATGGACGAAGAAATGGGTAAATATAAAACCCAGGAAGTCCGCTCCCAGGCTTTGCCACAACTGAATGGTAATGCCTCTTACACTGATAACCTGATGTTACAGAAGTCACTCATTCCGGGTGCTGTATTTGGTAAGCCGCCAGATAGTTCTATCCTGGTAGCTTTTGGTGTTAAATACAATGCTACTGTTGGCGCAGAGTTGAGCCAGCAGATCWTTAACCAGGCGGTGTTTACCGGCCTCAAAGCAGCTAAATCAGGAGAAGAGTATTATAAGATACAAACAGAACAATCTGTTGAAAACCTGATCTATAACGTATCTCAACTTTATTACCAGTTGCTCGTAACACAGGAAAAAATTATTACGACCAATAGTAATATAGAGAAACTCACACAATTGGTAAGCGCCACTAAATCACAGTTTGATAATGGGTTGGCCAAGAAAATTGACCTGGACCGTATCAAAGTGAATCTTACCAATTATGTTACACAACGCACACAGCTGCTGAACCAGTACGCTACGCAAACCAATAACCTGAAACGGGTAATGGGCATGCCGCTGCAATCTATGTTTCTGTTGCCACCTGCCTCTCTGAAGGATATTGAAAACAAGGCTGCAGGCGTATTACAGTACGATGATATGAACCTGGCCAACAGAACAGAATACAAATTACTGAAGAAGCAGGAAGAGTTACAGCTGTTTCAGAAGAAAGCTTATCTCGCAGAATACTATCCATCACTGTCATTATTTGGAAGATATTCCTACAACGGGATGAGTCAGCAATTCGCTTTTTCGAAAGATCCATCTAATTCTACCAGTTGGTTCGGTGCAGCCGCCATTGGCGTGTCATTGAAGATTCCCATCTTCGACGGTTTTGGCCGCCGCTCTAAAGTAAACCAGCAAAATGTTACACTGCGTCAGCTGGGCAAACAACTGGAAGACACGGAATTGTCGCTCAACACAGATTATGAAAATGCCAAACTGATGGTGCGTAGTAATTTATCTACCATCAGCACTCAAAGGGAAAATATGGACCTGGCCAACGAAGTATATTATTCTACACAGAATAACTACAAACTCGGTCTCGCTGGTTTAACGGATCTGCTGAATGCAGAAACTTCCCTGGCAGATGCACAGAACAGCTACAACGAGGCCCTGCTGCAGTATAAACTGGCAGAGCTGGAAATCATAAAAAGCAAAGGAAGTTTAAAAGACCTCCTCAACTAAACGTATAAACGAAAACAACGATAGACAATCAAACTATTTGCAGATGAAAAAGTTTATAATCTGGGGCGTAGTGACAATAGGTGCAGTGGTACTGATCATGTGGAAGCTCAACGCTAATAAAAAAGCCAACGAGGCCAAAACTGAATTCGTAAAACAAAGTAATATTGGCGATATCCCTGTGCTGGTGCAGAAAGTAACCCGCAACGATTTTTCACAGGGCTTCCTGGCCAATGGAAACTTTGCACCTGTTCGTGAACTGTCTTACCTGGCAGAAACAGCCGGCCGCATTACCAAATTGCTGGTAGATGAAGGTAGTGTAGTAAGACAGGGGCAACCTATTGCTTATATAGATGCACAGATCGTAAGCACAGATCTCGAATCTGCAAAAGCTAACCTCAACCAGCTGAAAGTAGATAAAGAAAGATATGAAAGCGCCTTCCAGACAGGTGGGGTTACACAAAAACAAATGGACGATGCCCGCCTGCAATACGACATCGCTAAAACACGCTATGAGGCTGCCAGCCGCCGTGTGAGCGATACGTATGTGAAGGCACCTATCTCCGGTATCATCAACAAAAAATACATTGAACAAGGTGCTTACCTTTCTGTCGGTAACAAAATGTTCGACATCGTAGATGTATCCCGGCTGAAACTCGCGGTATCTGTTCCGGAAGGTCAGGTGGTAACACTCAAAACCGGTCAGAAAGTAGCTGTCACCAGCAACGTTTTCCCGGAAACAAAGTATGAAGGTACTATTACTTTTATCGCAGCCAAAGGCGACAACTCCCTGAACTACCCCGTGGAAATGGAAGTAAGCAATGTACAGGGAAAAGACCTGAAAGCAGGTATGTACGGTACTGCGCACTTCGTGGATCCTAAAGCGGATAAAACTATTTTCATTGCACGCACTGCTTTTGTTGGTGGTGTAAACAGCAACGAAATATATATCATGGACGGTAATGTGGCCAGGAAACGTAAAGTGGTAGCCGGTCGTATTATCGGTGACCAGGTAGAAATACGGGAAGGGCTGAACGAAGGTGATACTGTTATCACAAGTGGTCAGATTAACCTGACAGAAGGTGCCACGGTAGCGGTTCAAGCCGCCACTAAGTAAGCGAGGAAAATGTATCTGGTGTTTGAACAAATTTTTGCAACATGAAGATTACTGAAGTATCGATTAAGCGACCTACGATTGTGGTGGTGGTATTTACCATCCTCACACTGTTGGGCGTGATGAGTTATAAATCGTTGAACTATGAGCTGTTGCCTAAGTTCAGCTCCCCTATCGTAACGATAGCTACTATTTACCCGGGAGCCTCTCCCAACGAGGTAGAGAGCAGTGTTACCAAGAAGATTGAGGATGCGATTGCCTCCATGGAAAAGATCAAAAAGATCACTTCCAAATCTTCTGAAAGCTTGTCTGTTATTACCGTTGAGTTGAATAACGATGCTAATGTGGATATCGCATTGCAGGATGCGCAACGTAAGGTAAATGCTATCCTGGCGGACTTGCCAGGCGATGCAAAACCACCTTCCCTCAACAAATTCTCACTGGATGATTTGCCTATCATGACGCTGTCTGCCACCGCTAAAATGGACGACAAGCAGTTTTATGACCTGGTAGATAAGAAGCTGCAACCTCTATTATCCCGATTACCGGGTGTGGCCCAGGTATCGCTGATTGGCGGCCAGGAACGCGAAATACAGGTGAATGTGGATCCGAAGAAAATGCAGGCATTTAATTTATCTATTCTGCAGCTGCGTCAGCTGATTACCAATGCCAACCTGGACTTCCCAACCGGTAAAGTGAAAACTGCCAATGAGCAGATCCTGATCCGTTTGGCGGGTAAATATAAAAACGTAGATCAGCTCCGCAACCTGGTGCTGCAAACAACAGAAAATGGTACACAGGTGCGTTTGACAGATGTAGCTGATGTACAGGATGCCCAGAAAGATGCGGATCGTATTGCCCGTGTAGATGGAGTGAGTTCCATTGCGCTGCAGGTGCAGAAACAAACGGATGCCAACGCGGTAACCGTGAGTGAGGAAATGAAAAAGACGATCGCTCAGATAGAAAAAGACTACGCTGCTAATGATCTGAAGATGCTGGTGGCAAATGATTCCTCCGACTTTACGCTGGAATCGGCCGACTCCGTAATACATGACCTTATCCTGGCGGTAGCGCTGGTGGCGGTGGTAATGCTGTTGTTCCTGCACAGTGTGCGCAGTGCCATCTTCGTAATGATCTCCATTCCGGCTTCCCTGATCGCTACTTTTATTGGTATGAAGCTGATGGGCTTCTCGCTCAACCTCATGTCTTTGCTGGGCTTGTCGCTGGTGGTAGGTATCCTCGTGGATGATGCCATTGTGGTACTGGAAAACATCTATCGCCACATGGAGATGGGTAAAAACCGTGTACGTGCTGCATTTGATGGGGTAAAAGAAATAGGATTCACCGTTACGTCTATTACATTGGTAATTGTGGTAGTGTTCCTRCCGATCTCTTTAACCAATGAGCTGGTGTCAAAAATTTTGCGTGAGTTCTGTGTGGTGGTAATGATTTCTACCATGTTGAGTTTGCTCTCCTCCTTTATGATTGTACCGTTGTTGTCTTCCCGTTTTGGTAGACTGGAACATATCACGGGGAAAAACTGGTTTGAGAAATTTATCCTCTGGTTTGAAGCGCAATTGTCGAAGTTCACCCGCTGGATGACAGATATCCTGCGCTGGGCGCTGGCACATAAAGCCATTACCCTGATAGTGGCGGTAGGCTTATTGTTCGCCTCTTTCATGCTGTTAGGTAAAGGATATATCGGAGGTGAGTTTATCCCGAAAGGTGACCGCGGGCAATTCATTGTGATGTTGGAAATGCCAAAGGATGCGTCTGTAGATCAGACTAACCTGGCTACCAGGACAGCTGAAAAATATCTCAACAAGAAACCGGAAATCACCCGTTTGATCACTACCGTTGGTCAAACCAGTGAAGATGGCTTTGGTAATTCACAGTCCACCGCCTATAAATCAGAGATCACCGTAATGCTGGTAGATCCGGAGAAACGTGCGGATGCTTCAGATATTTATGCGGCAAAGATTAAGAAAGAGTTGAAGAACATCTTACCGGGCGTTAAAGTGAAAACTACGGCAGTGAGTATCATGGGGACAGCGGAGAGAGCGCCGGTAGAGCTGATCGTAATGGGCACGGAACTCGATAGTGTAATGAACTACGCTAAAAGAGCGATGGATACCCTTAAAACCATCAGCGGTGCTACGGAAGTAAAACTGTCTGTAGAAGATGGTAACCCGGAAATCAACGTACAGGTAGATCGTGATAAGATGGCCGCGCTGGGGCTTACCCTGGATGCTGTGGGAGGAACCATGCAAACCGCCTTCAGTGGTACTGCAGATGATTCCAAAGTGAAATTCCGCCAGGGCGATTATGAATACGATATCAACATCCGTTTTGATGATTTCAGCAGAAAGAACCTGGACGATGTATCCAATATACAGTTCATCAATGATAAAGGTCAGTTGATTAAGTTGTCGCAGTTTGCAGCTGTAACGGAAGGTTCCGGCCCGAGTCACCTGGAAAGAAGGGATAAGAACACCTCTGTATCTGTGCAGGCACAGGTAATGGGTCGTCCTTCCGGTACCGTAACACAGGAGTTTACCGACAAGCTGGCTAAGATGGGTAAACCAACAGGTATCAGTTACCTGTTTGGCGGGGATGCTGAAAACCAGGGTGATTCCTTTGGTACACTGGGGGCGGCGTTGCTGATCTCTATTGTACTGGTATACCTGATCATGGTGGCACTGTACGACAACTACATCTATCCGTTTGTGGTACTGTTCTCTATCCCGCTGGCGATTATCGGTGCCTTGCTGGCACTGGCGTTGACCAACAATACGCTGAACATCTTCACCATATTAGGGATCATCATGTTGATTGGGTTGGTGGCAAAGAATGCGATCATCCTGGTGGACTTTACTAACCAGATGAAAGAGGAAGGCCAGAGTACGTATCAGGCGCTGATACATGCCAACAACGCACGTTTGCGTCCGATCCTGATGACCACTATCGCGATGGTGATCGGTATGTTACCTATTGCATTGGCAACAGGTGGTGTGGGTGCTATCAAAAATGGTTTGGCCTGGGCCATCATCGGTGGTTTGATCAGCTCCATGTTCCTGACCCTCATTGTGGTACCAGTGGTATACATGGTGGTAGATAAGGTGATGGCGAAGTTTGGAATTGGTAAGCTGTCTACCAAACGTTATATCAGACAGCGTATGGTGGCTGCTTATGAAGAAGTACCGCTAAGTGATATTCATTCGAATTAAAGATATGTTACTAACAGTGTAACAGTTGTAGGTTTAGGTAATAGCCGGGATAGTCATATCCCGGCTTTCTTTTTTCTTTGATATTAACAAGTAATTCTTTCCTTTTCACATTCCATTTTTATTTGCAGCGTATTACTTTTGCGGATATAAATTATCCTCATGAAAAAGTATATCCCCATTTTATCATTATTAGTGCTGCCATTTATTACGCAGGCCCAGCAAACCATTACAGGACTGGYATTACCAGAAAGCGTAGTAGCTTATAAAGGCGGATATTTTGTATCCGACATCGGGGCCAAACTCGATCCCACCGCCAAAGACGGTGATGGCGCTATCTCCTATGTGAACAGCGCAGGTAAGCTGCAGGAGTTAAAGTATTTTAATGATTCACTGAATGCTCCCAAAGGGCTGGAGATCATTGGTGATGTAATATATGTGGCAGATATTGACCACCTGAAAGGGTATAATATTTCCACCCGCCAAAAAGTATTTGATTTAAACCTGGAAGGAAAAGCGGTACTGCTGAACGATTTGAGCAAAGTAGATGATAGTTTGCTGGTGATAACAGACTCTTTTAAAAGTCATGCATTACTGATAAATGTACATACCGCTTCCTGGACAATACTAAAGGGAGATATGATGGTGCCCAATGGTATTTTATATAACGCGCAGCGGGACGAAGTATATGTATGCTCCATGGGTGCTGATTTAGATGGTACCGGTAAATTATTTTCAAAGAAGTTGCATGACGACAATGCCGCCTTTGAGCCGATGGAAGGTTCTCCTATAGGGCTTTTTGATGGTATTGTACAGTTAGATGATCACCGTTTGCTGGTATCTGACTGGATCACTATTAAAGATCCGGTGAAAGGTAATTTATATGTGTACGACCTGGATAAAAAGCAATACACAAAAATAGAGACGAAACGTTCTCCTGCAGATATCGCATTGGATGTAAAGAAGCATGATTTGCTGATCCCGCAATTGCTGGATAATAGATTGGAAATTGTATCACTGAAGAAATTAGGGTTGTAAGGCAGAGCGAAGCAGAAAGCTGTGGCCAGCAGCTTTCTGCTTTTTATTATTTTCTGGCCATCAATAACATATGTGATACAGGAAATGGGATAGGTAAGGGTACATCATTATTGCACGGGCGCATCAGTTGTACCTTTCCTTCCAGCCTGTTTTTCACAATCCATTCATTCCGCCACGTGGAAGATAGGTTATCCAATCTTAGTCCGGCTTCCTCCAGCGCTGCTTTCCAGTCGCTGTAATTCCAGAAACAAAACGTTTCATGCATTTCACTGAGCCAGTTATCGTGGTAATCTTTTTTGAAAAGAAACTCACAGGCATTTTGCATAGATAACTGCGCATAGGTTTTATCTGCGATAGTTACCCATTCATGAGGTAATTGAAATCCTTCATGATGACGGAAATCTTTTACGAATTGTTTGAAAATGGCCATAGTAGATAGTTTGCCCAGCCAGGCTGCCAGTTCATGTGTATTGGCATTTTCGGGTTTAGGCAAATTGTTTTCTCCATCTGTGTTGTTGAGCCATAATAAGACCGTTTCTTCTTTATTCTCTGGTCCCACCACATCTCTGTTAATCCATACACCGCCGGGAACGAGTTCACTATAACGGTTACGAATGAACGCTATTAAATCTTCCCTGCTACCATACGATTCTATTTCATGTGTGAGTGAGGAGGTATGAATGGTATTCATGCTGCCTGCTTCAAATACGAGGCTTGTCACCGCATTTTTTTGTGAGAAGAAAACTGATGGGTTGGCGAATTCACCGTTATGTTTTCGTTGCAGGCAGATATCGTATAAATGCCGGGATACTTCAATGCCGTAGAAGTCGCACTCATGGAGACGATCATCTTCGCAGGCCATTTTAATCCAGGAGCCTACTGCGCAACCGATGTCGCCGATAGTGCCGGGCTGAATGTAGGGGGCTGTTTCGCGGTATTTGTCGGCCGCGATATCGTCCATTTGTTTTACGTATACGTTGTAATCGCGGGTAGCGGTGAGATCGCCGTCTGCTCCAATGATAGGATCTTTCAGGATATGCTGCACCTTCTCTCCTACTCCATACAGTGACCATATTTTAAAAGACGCCGGGTGCATCTGGTCGAGGATGGTTTTGTTTTTGCGCCAGTCACCGGAGTGTGCTACCAGTTTTACTATGTCCCATGGCATGGGTTGTGTAAACTGGTTACTGGCAGGGTCCCATTCTGCCGGTAAAACGGTATAGCCATGATGGAGGTACATTTCCTTCACCGCGGTGGAGCAAATAACGAAGGTATTTTCCGGATTCAGCTGGTGTACACCTTCACTGGAATGTCGTATAGTCTTTACCGTATATTCTGTAAAATCGTTGATCACGCCTACGTCATCGATACCATACACAAATGCAGGTACATCCAGCGAGTTGGAGAATTCCTGGATGATCATGGCGCGGAGATAGAATGGTACCGGGTTCCGCTTGGTACCCAGGTGATTGGCAGAAGTAACGGCGAAGATAACACCGTCTATTTCCTGTGTGGCTAACGGGTTGCCATACACGTCTTTTTCGCCTTCCAGTTTGCATTTGATAAGGCGGTTCAGGTATTTGAACTGAAAATCTGTTAGCAGGTGATGGCGGCCAGGTATGAGTAGATACATGTCGTGAAGTTAAGCAATGAGATGAATTATCATAAGTCATATTCGTTAAAAAAAGTATAACAATTCAATATTTTGTCATAACCGTATGCGTTGCTGAATGTCTTATAACCTGCTGTGGAAGACCATTTTAGCTAGCATGATTCTTGTCTTGTAATAGATGGTTATGCCTGCATGATGTCATCTTTTTTAACGAGTATTAAAAACGTGTCATATGAAAAAAATAATATTGGTCACCTGCTTAATTATCAGTGGTTTCTTCTACGGGAACGGGAGTGCGCAGGTGAAATTAAATGTGAATGTAAATATCGGGAGCCAGCCGGTATGGGGACCAGTTGGATATGATTACGCCGAATATTACTATCTGCCTGACGCAGATGCATATTATTATGTACCCAATCATCAATATATCTATCTGAATGGAGGCCGGTGGGTGTTCGCTTCTGCATTACCTGGCAGGTATCACTACGATCCATACAGGAGCTACAAAGTAGTGGTGAATGAGCCGAGGCCTTATCTGCATCCAGACATATACAGGAACAAGTATGGTAAATACAAAGGGAATTATAATCAACAGCAGATTATCAGGGATAGCAGAGATGAAAGGTATTATGTAGTAAAAGGCCATCCTATGAATGGAAAGGGTAACCAGAAGAAATACTACGGCGATGATAATAATGGCAACAAGTATAAAGACAAGGGACATGGGAATAACGGTAATGGGCATGGCAATAATGGTAATGGGCATGGGAACGGCAATGGGAATGGTCATGGCCACAACAAGGACTAATCGTTTTTTTATAAGTGTAAGGTGTCTCATTCCTGGGGCACCTTTTTCATTTGTGGCAAAGTAAAAGGCCGCCTCACACAGGAGGCGGCCAGGAGCTGAGGCAAACTTGCTGGAAGAAATAAGGATGATTTTAGAGAACGGCGGTTTTGCGGACTTCATCGAAAGTATAGCTCTTGATGACTTCACCGTTTTCGAATACCGTTTGCAGCAGATCGGCGGAGGCGGGAGCTTCTGCTTCGCTGACTGTTTTGAAGGTGTTATTATCTTTTACGAGCCTGAGTTTTCCGGCTTTTGATTTTTTGAAAGAGGTGCGTAAGTGGCCGGTAGCATCTAGCTCTACCGGCATCTTTTGTACATTGATGGGCGCTCCGTTCACCACAGCGTAAGCGCATTTGAGGGCAAATTCCTGCGTGTCGCGGTTTACGCGCTGGAGCAATGCGCCACCCATACCCAGTACGAGGTTTTCAGCACTGATACCTGCTTGTTTCAGGGCTTCAAATATGCCAGGTATAGAAGAGTAGCTGATACCATCGCCTTGTATTACCCTTACCTGTGGAGGTAATACTTTAAAGCCTTTTTCATTGGTAGTAAAGCCAAACTTATCCATCAGTATACTGAAGATTTTCAGGAGGGTTTGTACGGGATCGCCGCTATCGGGGCGGATAACCAGGGTGCCATCTCTCTTCAGTATTTGTTCTTTTAGAGCAGTACCCCAGTATTCTTCGCAGGCCCGGAAAATATTGTAGGAGTCGGATACACAGGCGATGGTGCCGGTGGGATAAGTATCCAGTATATGTTTGAATATTTCCAGTTCTCCTTCTTCTCCTAATAAAGTAACAACAGAGTGTTCGGTAGCGGGAATGGACAGACCGGGTGCAGTGGGGGCATCATAATATCTTTTGGCAAACAGGGATCCGGGAATGGTATCGCTACCAGCGAAGTTAACCAGGTGGGCGCTACCGCCTATACCGGCGCTTTCTACAGAGCTGGCGCCGCGGAAACCAAAGTCGTTGAGTACAAAATCAATTCCGGCAAAAGCTTCCTGGCTGGCGGTTTCGTCATAATATTTCTTTACTACTTTTTTAATTTCGCGGGATACAGATGCTACGGTGCAGGGGTACCATACCTGCATGAGCAGTGTTTCGAGGAAGTTGGTGAGCCAGAAACATTCAGGGTCAGTGTTTTCGATGGTCATCAGCACATTTCGTACAGGGACTACCGTACCTTCTGCTACTGCTTTGATGCGGATGGGAAGTTTACCACCATGTTTGTTAATGATGTATTCAAAGCGGCTGCGGTCAAAAATATCTTTGCGACCAAAAACCTCTGTGAGCATGGTTTCTGCTTCGTCCAGCTTCTCTTTGGTGAATACTTCTCCGGCTAAATATTCTTTCAGAAAATATTGGAGACCATAGAAAACGGTTTCATCAAATTTACCACCTCTGCTTTCGAGGTAAGAGTAGATGTATTCGGTGCCGGGAATATAGAGTTTGTGGTGGGAGTATTTGTAAGCATCTGCGAGGAGGATTAGATTTTCCTTTGTCATATCTCAATATTTTAGTCTTAGTAAGAATATTTTTCTATCAGTTTGGCGAGTAAAGGGAGGTGTGTATCTGTAATTTCTCCCTGGGTCATTAAATCCGGTATATCCTTTACCGTTACCCATTTTACTTCGGCCAGGTCATCACCGGCGGCGGGTGTGCCGTCCACCAGGTCTGTACTGAACAGGGTGGTAATGATTTTGTTCACTTCAGAGCGATACCGCCAGTCGTTCACCCGCAGGGAGGCGACGTATTCCATGGGGCCAATTTCCAGTTTGCCACATTCTTCCTGTAACTCTCTGGCAGCGGCCATTTCGAAATTATCGTCTGTTGGGTCGGAAAATCCGCCAGGCAATCTCCATGCTTTTTCGTTGGGTTTACGACCTAACAGTAGCTCTTGTTTATTGTTTCTGAACAGTGCAATATCTACGGTTGCGTATACAGAAGGAAACAGGTTATAGGTATTGTATATAATGCCTGCGCGAAATTCTTCTGTGTCAAACACCTTGTCGGATAAGGCTTCCCGCATAGCGGTGGCGTTATAATCTTTCACCGGTGGCAATGCTTCGGTAGTATACTTACCGGAGTAAGTGCCCATGAAGCTATCGCGGCTGCCGTATAGCAAAAAGCTTTCGTGCGGAAAGTTGTTACGCAGCAGTTCATCCAGTTTCTGTGACCATACGGCATCGCTTTTCTGATCGCTCAGTGGTAATACGATGATTTCCGGGAACTGTTGTTTGATCATACGTTCGCGGGTGTAGTAGTCGAGCGGATTTTTGCGGCTGCCTCTTACCGGGCTTACACCTAGTATGATCAGCACCCGGTTGTGCTTCTGCTTCACTTGCCGAATCAGTGCCAGATGACCTTCGTGTAAGGAAGGTGTCTGGAACCTGGCGATAATAACTCCTGTGGGCTTCGTGTTTTGCATATCCGAGCTATTTTGTGTAATTGTTACACAAATGTATGTAGAGGGTTTGAAATGACAAAATATTTCTTGTAAAAAATACACAAAATAAAAAGTCAGGTGCCGGGAGATTGGTGGAATGCAATCTGATGGCAGGCTGAGATAGGATAAATGTAATGAGTTAGCGTGAAAGTTGTATGCCTGTCAGATTAAAAAGAATGTCTCATTTATGAGACATGTGTCTTATCTTTGAGCTATGGAAGAAACAGCCCAAAGAATTATTGATGCCGCCATTTATATATTCAATGATAATCTTTCCGCCACTTTAGACGCTGTTGCAGATAAAGCCGGTGTAACCCGAAGAACACTCAACAGGTATTTTAAGGAGCGTGCGCAGCTGATAGAAAGCTGTAAAACCGAAATGCGTCAGACCTGTGAGCAGGCAATGAATACTGCTTTTAATAACAATACTGATCCTTTAAAGCAACTGGAAATGATGCTTTATGCCGGAATTGATTGCGGATATAAATATGCATTTCTGAATAAACTGAAACAGCAAAACATACCTCCACAAGTAGAAGTCTGTAATGACCAGATGGATAATGTAAAGCAGAAATGGTTTTCGCTGGTAGCTGGCTTGCAAAAGAATGGTACAGTAGATAACCAGCTTACGCTGTGGTGGATCTTTGTTCTCTATGGTGGCATGATCAATACCACCATAGATGCGTTACGATCCGGTAACGTTGCGCAAAATGATATTAAAAAATTCGCCTGGTTTTCTTTTAGCAGGAGTATCGGCATAACGTTTTAAAAATGGAACAGCATGATTGATTTTTTAAAGCCTGTCATATGACGGAATTCTGGGAATCAAGTTTTATAGAAAAGCAATTAATGTGGGGTGCGGAACCAGCAGATTCCGCCATCCAGGCAAAAGATTTTTTCATAGCGAATAACGCCCATGATATACTGCTGCCTGGATTTGGATACGGCAGAAATGCCAAGATCTTTCATGATAATGGTATTAACGTTACCGGCATCGAGATCTCCAAAACAGCCATAGATCTGGCAAAAGCCCAGGGGGCTGATGACATGACTGTTTATCACGGTTCCGTGTCGGACATGCCTTTTGATAACAAATTGTATGACGGAATATTTTGCTTTGCGTTGATCCATTTATTGAATAACCAGGAAAGAAAGAAGTTCATCAGGGATTGTTATGATCAGCTGAAACCCGGTGGATATATGATTTTCGTGACGATCTCAAAAAAGGCGCCTATGTACGGGAAAGGTCGGAAACTGAGTAGAGAGCGGTTCGAGGCAAGGAAAGGCGTACAACTGTTTTTCTATGATGCCGATTCGATACAACGGGAATTTGGAAAGTATGGGTTGATGGAATTCTCAGAAATGGAGGAGCCTAATAAGCAGGTGGAGAATGGAGCATCACTGAGTTTTATAATTATAAAATGTAAGAAGGAATAATAAGGCAGATTGATGGGCGGCCGGATATGTTTCCGGCCTTTTCACAGCACACTCCTATCTTCAGAAATTAAATCTCAAACGTCATCCCTTCTTTCTTCAACTTAAAATACCGGTCCTCATCAAAGCTGAACAGATTGGCGGGTCTCCCCTGCGACACCTGTTTTTGCTTTTCATTATGCGAAATCAGTATGCCGAGGTGGTTAATCTTCTTTTGAAAATTGCGGCGGTCAATCGGCCGGTCGAGCAAGGTTTCATAGAGTTTTTCCAGATCGGCGATGGGGAATTTTTTATCGAGGAGTTCGAAGCCGATAGGTTCGTAGCGGATTTTGCTGCGCAGGCGTTGTACGGCCACGTTAATAATGGTGGCGTGATCGAAGGCCAGTGCGGGGAGGTCTTTGATGTTAAACCAGTTGGCATCTTCCGCATCGGAGCTGGCAGCCAGTTTAAAGTTAGTGGGATTTACCAGGCCGAAGTAGGCGATAGACACTACCCTGCCGCGTGGATCACGGCCCGGGAGACCAAAAGTATACAGTTGTTCCAGGTAGTTGATGTTTACGCCGGCTTCTGTGAGCAGTTCACGGGTCACTGCTTCTTCCAGGGCTTCTTCGTCCAGCACAAATCCACCGGGCAGCGCCCAGCTGTGCAGATAGGGCTGTATGGTGCGCTTAATAAGCAGTACCACAATGCCTTCTTTGGGAATATATCCAAATACGACCGCATCTACGGTTAGTCTGATGTTTTGTTTTATCGCCGCCAAACTCTTATCTGATTATTTTACTTGAATGTAATGATCTAACTGGGCAGTGCCTTTATGTAAATTTACGAACAAAGGATTTTTCTGCGGATCAAAAACGATAATAGTGCTTTGTTCCCATATATCCTGAGGGGTGGGTAATTCTATGATCACTTCCTGGCCGTTGGCGCGGTGAAACAGCAGGCTATCTTTTGCGGCGATGTGGCCTTTAAACTGGTGCTGGTCCAGGTAGTCGGTGAGTTGTTTTCTTAGTTGCAGTACGGAATCGTTCTCTGCGCTGGCGGCCGGTTTAAATTCGCGGTACACGTAGGATTTCTCGCTGATCACATCGTAAGCGGATTTGTCTGTAGTGTGCTCGTCATTACGGGAATGGTTACACGCAAACAGTGTTACGGTGATAGTAAGGAGTGATAATATTTTATTCATGATCTCAAAGCTTTAATGTTCGTAACAATCGTAGTTGCGTTGGCGGTAAATTTTGCCATCGCGAAATTCGATGATGGTGCAGATGAATGCTTTCATTATTTGTCCCCGGCGGAATTGTCCTGCATCTACTCCTATTTCGCCGGTCCATTTGGCTTCTACCACGAGGGTGTTGCCGGATTCCACTACTTTCAGCACGCTGAAGTGTTGGGATTTTAAGATGATTTTATTGGTAGCCATGCTTTCCAGCATGATCTCAAAATTTCGTTGTTTGATCTCATTCGAGAGCTGATTTGGATATTCAGTCTGAATGATGTTGGGATGAAAAATCCTGGCAAATTCAACGGGGTCTGCTGAAAAGCTCTCCAGCAGCTGGAAATACCGGTATATAAGCGCCAGTTTCTCGTCCATTTAAAGGGATAAATTGAAGTATGTACGGTGCGAAAATATACAATTAGAGGTTAGAATTACGAATTAGGAATTACGAATTACGGATTTGTGGGGAGGTTGACCGCTATCATCTCCCCACAAATCCGTAATTCGTAATTCCTAATTCGTAATTCCTGTGAATGCGAGTTTGTCTTTATCGTTTGTTTTATCAATGATATTGTATACCAGCTTCAACACGTTGAGGGTGCCATCGTAATTTATCTTGTTGTCGCTGGTGGCCGTGCTGGTAGAGAAGTAAAGAACGGGTATATTTTTTTTGTAGAAAGATGCATGATCAGAGTTGTAGATACCRCTGGAATCATATACCAGTGGCAGCTCTTTGGTAGTGGCCTGTTGTAGAATTGCAGCCCATCCCGGGGAGGTGCCGGTGCCACCGATCTGTAAGGCGGTGCCGGGGTTCAGCTGGCCGATGCCGTCCATATTAATCATATAGTTTACCTGCGAAAGGTTCACGGTGCTGTGGGCCGCAAAATATTTAGAGCCGGACAAGCCTTGTTCCTTGCCGGAAAAGGCGGCAATAATATAGTTGTTGTTATGGAGACGGGAGTTGTTCAGTAAGCGGGCTATTTCCAGCAAAGCCGCTGTTCCGCTGGCATTATCTTCTGCCCTGGACGTGGTTTCCCAACCGCGGTAGTCATAATGTGCGCCGATGATGATGGTTCTGGGGGCTTTGTTGTTAATATAGCCGATCACGTTGGTACCGCTGCGTTTAATGGCTTTAAAGGCAATCTGCATGTTTACCTGGAAGCTGCCGGCATCTTCGGCATTCAGCTTTTTGCTGACATCGTTGCTCACCCAAACGGCCGGGATGCCTGTAGGGGTTGGGTGTTGCTCGAGCCATTTCAGTACTTCAGCAATGGTTTCTTTCCCATTATAAAATACCACACCGGAGGCGCCGGATTTTTCGGCGATCTGGGTTTGCTGCAGATATAGCTGGAGCATGCTTTTCTGGCTGTCGGAATCTATTTCGGCCACATTAATGAGCCAGATGTTATCGGGTTCATTTACGCTGGGCATCGCTTCGCCTTTGGCTGATTTCTCTGCGCTGAAGGGTAATGGGAGAAATTGTTTGCCTGCCAGCAACTTATCTTCATTGATGGTTATATGGCAGGAAGCTGCCGGTTCACGGGTTTCTTTTATGGTAAAAGTCTGTAAAAATCCATCTTCTCCCATGGGAGTTAAACCGTTTTGCTGCATCTGTGCGGCAATGTATGCTGCGGCGAGCTGTTCACCGGGAGCCCCGGTACTACGGCCTTCCAGCTTATCGCTGCTTAGGTAATTAATGTGCAATTGTAGGTTACCTATGGTTTTTCTGTCCTCTTTCTTCTGTGCATGAACGTATATGGTTACAACCACCAATGGTAACAGCCAGGTTATCTTTTTCACAGCAATCTGATTTGGGTGTTGGTGCAAAATTACGGATTACCAGTGTCGAATAGCTAAATTGAGTGAAGTTCTTTTGACGATCCTGTTGTATTCTAACTAATTATAATGTAATGCTTTCGTCTTAAAACAGTCATTCGCCACTTTCTGTTGGCCGTTCATAATTCTCAAATCGCTATTTTTGCCCCGTTTTAAAAACAAAGTATGAAAAACACGCCTTTTACAGAGAAACACATTGCGCTGGGTGCCAAGATGGCTGCCTTTGCGGGTTACAACATGCCTATTTCCTACACTGGTATTAACGATGAGCATCAGGCGGTGCGTACAAACGCCGGCGTGTTCGATGTAAGCCACATGGGCGAATTTATTTTAAAGGGCGAAAATGCACTGGACCTGATTCAGCGCGTTACCAGCAATGATGCATCCAAGCTCACTGCAGGCAAAGCTCAGTACAGCTGTTTACCCAACAACAACGGTGGTATCGTAGACGATCTGCTGGTTTATTGCATCGAAGAAAATAAAGTATACATGCTGGTGGTAAATGCCAGCAATATTGAAAAAGACTGGAACTGGATCAGCCAGTTCAACACCAACAACGTGGAAATGCACAACATTTCCGACAAAACCTGTCTGCTGGCCATCCAGGGACCTAATGCTACCAGCATTCTCCAACCGCTCACAGAAGTAGACCTCGTGAACATGAAGTACTACACCTTCACCAAAGGCATGTTTGCAGGAGTACCTAACGTCGTGATCAGCGCTACCGGCTACACTGGCGCAGGTGGTGTGGAAATTTATTTTGAAGATGTAGATGGCGCAGCAGACAAGATCTGGGACGCTATTTTCGCAGCCGGTGGTCCTAAGGGCCTGAAACCTATTGGTTTGGCCGCCCGCGATACCCTCCGTCTGGAAATGGGTTTTTGCCTCTACGGTAATGATATTGACGATACTACTTCTCCCATGGAAGCTGGTTTGGGATGGATCACCAAATTCACCAAACCATTTACCTCCAGCGAGTTATTTGCAAAACAGAAAGCAGAAGGTGTTACCAGAAAGCTGGTAGGTTTTGAAATGGTGGATAAAGGTATTCCCCGTCACGACTACGAAATTAAAGATGCGGAAGGTAATTTGATTGGCCGCGTAACTTCCGGCACCCAATCCCCTTCTATGCAGAAAGCTATCGGTCTCGGCTATGTGAAAACAGCTTTCGCAGCGCAGGATACTGAAATATTTATTGCCGTTAGGGATAAGGCCCTGAAAGCAAAAGTGGTAAAAGTGCCATTCCTGAGTTAGGAATATGTATGAATAGCCGGTTAAAGTTGTTAATTTCGGTGCCTGGAAAGTTTTCAGTGCACCGGAATTTTTATATTTTATTACCATATCTATGCCTACCATTCACTTAACTACTGTCATCCATGCTCCGCTGGAGAGGGTCTTTGACCTGAGCAGGAGCATTACGCTGCACAAAAAAAGTATGTCGCACCGCCAGGAGGACGCGATAAAAGGTCGTACCAACGGACTGATATCTTATAACGAAACAGTGACCTGGCGAGCAAAGCATCTGGGCAAAATGAGGGAGCTGACGACTAAGATCACCGCGATGCGCCAGAATGAGTTCTTTACTGATGAAATGACTTCCGGCGACTTTACCCATTTGAACCATGAACATCACTTTAAAGAAATCGGCAACGGTACAGTAATGATTGATATCATGGATTTTGGAACGCCCTACGGCTGGTTCGGACGGGTATTTGAACGATTCTATCTGTGTAAATATATGACCAAACTCCTGCAGGAGCGTAATAATGCCATTAAGGGTTATGCAGAGAGTGAAAAGTGGAGAGTAATCCTTGATTAAAGTTAAAAGTAATTGAATGACAGAAAGCAACAAACCCAGTCTGGAAGTATGTTTATCTCCGGCTTTATTACATTTGTTTGATGTAAAAAACAGTATTGTAGTTATTATAGATGTACTACGCGCTACTTCTACCATTTGCACTGCACTGTATAATGGTGCTTCCCGGGTAATACCAGTGGCCAGTGTGGAGGAATGTGTGAACATCGGCCGTGCCATTGGTGGCATCACCGCCGGTGAACGCGATGGCAGAATAGCAGAAGGACTGGTACACGGAAATTCTCCTTTCGAGTATCCACGTGAGTTTGTAGAAAATAAAACACTCGTTTTAACCACTACCAACGGTACCAAATTATTGCACATGGCGAAAGATGCCATACAAATCATTACCGGCTCTTTCCCTAATATCAGCGCCGTGTGTGATTACCTCATCGCACAAAATCAAAACGTTATTCTTGGCTGTGCTGCCTGGAAAGACCGTGTAAACATGGAAGATACTCTGTTTGCCGGCGCCGTGGTAAGCCGCATCAAAGCGCACTTTGACGTAAGCTGTGATTCTGCTGTTGCCGCAGAAACCCTTTACGATACCGCCAAAGGCGATATCTATACCTTTATGACACAAGCGTCCCACTACAAGCGCTTAGCGAATTATGGGCTGGAAAAAGATATACATTACTGCCTCACCGCAGATGGCGCTAACGTGCTGCCACTGTTTAAGGACGGGGAGTTGATTGCAGGATAATTTTCTTGCATTGGATAAAAAGAGGAGCGAAGATGACCATATCAACGATGGGATCTTCGCTCCTCTTTTTTGACCCTCTCAGGCTGCCACGGACGAAACCTTGCCTTTATTCAGCGCAAAAAACGTGGTCACCAGCAACATCGTCAACGGGTAAGATATTTCTGCAAAAGAGGCGCCACTGCTCACTTTAAAGATCGTGGCCACGACCATGGTTAAGAATAAACCGATCGCTAATGGTCTCACAAAAAATCCGGTGATCAATGCAAGCCCGCCTAAGAACTCTGCCAGGGTAGCCAGTAAGCCAAATCCAACCGGGAAGAAATCAATCCCCACCGTTTTTAAGGTGCCGCCCAGGAAGCCCCAGGTACCAGGGCCGCCGGCCAGTTTCATGATACCAAAAATGGTAAATAAAACGCCTATGCCTATACGTAAAATTAGAAATGCCAATTTGTTGTTGTCTTTCATAGCAATTGTAGTTTAAGTAATACCACAAAAGTAGACTACATCAACACACCAGTCGATGGATAAAAAGTGGTTTGTATTGTACTTTTTTACATTTGCTGTTCCTGTTCCCGGAATTGCTGTGGAGCTATACCCATATTTTTTTTGAAGAAACGATTAAAATAGGCAGGGTCTTCAAAGCCAATCTGATAGCCTATTTCCTTGATACTGAGCGTGTCTGTGAATAACAGGCGCTTGGCTTCCAGCAGCATACGTTCCTTTATAAGGGTGCCGGCAGTTTTGCCGGTGAGTTTTTGTACCAGCGTATTCAGTTGCCGGGGTGTAATATGCAGTCTGGCGGCATAGTCCTGTACTTCATGCAGTTCATGAAAATGCTGATGCAGCAGCTTTTTAAATTCCAGCAACTGTGTTTGTGGGATGCCGGGATGAAGGTGTGTTTCCTGCAGGTGTTGTTTCCGGATACGCAGTATTTCCATCAGGATCACGCGGATATAGGAAAACAGGATATCTGCTGCACCATTGCCCGCCTGGTCGTATTCCTGCAGCGCCAGCGTCATCAGGGTATGTAAGCGGGTGTATTCAGGTGGTTGCAGCTCAATTACAGGATAGGTTTGCAGGTTGTCGAACAGGAAGTGGGCGTATAGCTGGTTGTCGGGGTCGTTGCCGCTGCTGAAAAACGGCTCGTTAAATTTCAGGGAAAAGCCCCTGCTGCCTTTAGTACGCACCAGTTCATGTACTTGTTCCGGGGATAACATAAACACGGCTGGTCCTTTGAATGGGTAAGGTGTGAAATCTACATGATGTATGCCTTCACTGTCGTTCAGCAACATAATTTCATAATAGTCATGACGGTGGGGATATTGCCGTTTCATGACCTTTCCTTCATCGTTTATGCCCGCCACCAGCACATCTTTGAGCTGAGTGGGGATGTTGGCGGTAACGCCGTCGGATATACGATGAGATGGAATCTGTTTTCGCTGCATGTCCAAATGTACAAGAGATTGTTAGGTATGTCCATTGAGCCGGCTATCGGGCCGGCGTAGTTTTGTGGGGTAAAAATAATGGAATATGTCAGACGATACATCAAGAAGAAACTGGATCAGGCAAAGTACATTGGCAATGATGGGTTTGCCTGTTTTGTTTAAAAATCCCTATATTTTCAAGCCTAACGATAAAGAAGAAACTATGACACACTATCTCTGCAGCACCTGCGGGGTGCAATATGAAGCCAGTGCGAAGGCGCCGGAACATTGCCCTATCTGCGAAGACGACCGCCAATACGTAAATCCGGGCGGCCAAAGCTGGACCACCCTGGAGCAGGTGCAGAAAACGCATAAAAATATTATAGAGCTGGTAGCTCCTAATTTATATGCGATCTATTCTACTCCTGATTTTGCTATCGGGCAGCGGGCGCATTTGCTCATTACTCCCGGTGGTAACATCCTGTGGGATTGCCTTGCTAACCTGGACGCCTCTACGATAAATATCATACAACAGTTGGGGGGGATCAAGGCGATTGCACTCTCCCACCCGCATTATTTTTCTACCATCGTGGAATGGAGCCATGCTTTTGGCAATATCCCGGTGTATGTACATCAGCTGGATGCGGAATGGCTGCAACGCCGCGATGAGGTGATTAAGTTATGGTCTGGTAATGAACTAACCTTGTGGGATGGTATTAAGCTGGTGCTTTGTGGAGGTCATTTTGCCGGTGGTAATGTGCTTTACGCTCCTGCTGGCAAGGGCATGTTGCTCGTGGGTGATGTTATCCAGGTATCCTCCGATAGAAAAACGGTATCTGTGATGTATAGTTATCCAAATAATATCCCGTTATCTGCGCGGGAAATTAATGTATTGCATGCGGCGGTGAAACCCTTAGCATACGATGCCATGTATGGTGCTTTTGGAAAATATATTAAAACAGGTGCATCTGCCGCGGTAGATTTTTCTTTGGAAAGATACCTGAGGCGCATCCGTTAACCTATTAAAGGGTTGATAAACAAGCATCTATATTTGTAAAAAAAGATAAGGAAAAATTCCCGCTACCTCGCCATGGCAACCGGGGTGCGGTTCATCTCTTCTTGATGAGTGGCCTGCGGGTTATTAGAAAATTTCTGCTTACTTTTGTGGATTGCCTTTTTATCAGCTGTTAAGTTTTTTTGATATATCTATTAACCCTTTTGCTGATAATAAAAGCGGGCAACAACGTATAGTATGTCGCTACCCCATTTGCTAAAATATGTTTACAACAACGGCACTGATGAAGTGATCCGCAGGGGGAAGCGTATTTTTTCGGCCGGGGGCGTTGAACTCATCGAGGCAGACCCGGTACTGAAATCAGCTACCTTCCGCGTAAAGAGCGACACACATGCCAATTACTACCGTGTTTCCATCAGCAAGTATGGAGAAACAACAGGTATGTCTATCCGGTGTCAGTGCCCATACAACCTGGGTGACATCTGCCGGCACGAAGCAGCCGCGCTTTTCCAGCTACAGGAAATGCTGGATAAAAATCATTTCGAGAGCTTCGACACACAGTTTGATCAGCAGCACACGCTGATTAAAATGAAGTCTATCGATATCAAATCAATTAAACTCCTGACCTCCGGTGCTATCCTCGCCGAGGCAGAAGAAATTGCCAAAAAACATCCTGCCAAAATAAAACTGGCCAAAGATGAAAAGGTAGAAGCCCTCCTGAAGCTGGATGGAGAAGAATTTCCGCTGATCATTCAACGGAATGAAGAACGCTTTTATGATACCCACTGCACCTGCGATGAAACAGAACATGCGCTGTGTGTTCATAAAACAGCCCTCTTTCTCCAACTGCTGCAGAAAAATGGTCCGTTTTACTTCGATACCCTCCGTAACTGGGATAAAGAAAAAAACAAACTGCTGTCCCTATATGGCTACTCCCTGTCAGATGACCTGAACGGGAAATTCGCCTTCTCTTATATGGATGGCAAACCATTTCTCCGGGTACTGGATCCTACCATTAAACGGGTAGATGGCGCCGCAGCAGGCAGACAGCCCGTAACGGCTCCTCCGCCACCGGAAGAAACCATTACCATTACACAACGGCTGGCAGCGGTTTTCAATGCCAACGAAACGTTGTATCCTTATTTCAAAATAGACCTGGTCAGCGGCGAAATAAACGATGAGCAAACTGCCTTCGTATCGCTCGCCAGCAAACTGGATCTTACCAAATACGTAGACTTTTACCAGTACAAGGAAAAAGACAGGGAACTCATAGCACCTATACGAAAATTACAAGGCAGCGAAGTGAGCAAATTCCTTAGCAAAAACTCTCCGTTTGCCGGCATCTGGGAAAATATTACGCACGAAAATGCGGAAGAACTACCCACCGAAACAAAAGAGCTGATGCTGGAATACCTGCATCCTAAGCTGGCCAAACTGTTTCCTCAGCTGGCCGAGCACGGACTGGTATTTGCGCTGCCCAACAGGCAAGCCTTCAAAACAAAAAATTTACAACAACTACAAATAGGTGCCGACCGCCTCAAACTGGTGATCAAAACCCATACAGGCGATACGCATGTAGAAGTAAACTGTTACGTAAATATTGAAGGTGAACTGGTAAATGTAGCGGACAACGAATGGGAAAGCCCTTTAATGTTCCTCTACAAACAGGTGATTTATTTGTTTGAAAGTCCACAGGATGCCCTGCACGTGGAACTCTTCAGACAAAGCGGTAAACTGCGCATCGCCAACAAGGAATGGCCGGCTTACCTGAAAGATTACCTGCTGCCTTTAAGTCGTCAGTACGATATCCAGTTCGACAAAGGATTGCTGGCTGAGGTAGATGATATCATGCCTGAATCCCGCGTATTCCTGAAAGAGCTGGGCGAAACATTTATCATACAACCAGGTTTCGCTTACCGCGGCCAGGAAGTAGAATGGAATGATGAGAGCAAGATCACTGTGCAGGAAGGCAACAAAGTGCTCATCATCCATCGTAATAAAGAGGCGGAAGAAGAATTTGTAGCCAAGCTCCGCACCTTACATACCAACTTCGCCCAACACGATAACCACAACTATTTTTATCTGCGTGCTAAAGAAGCCCTGAAGAACAACTGGTTCTTCCTCTTCTTTGATGCGCTGAAAGAAATGAATGTGCGCGTGTTCGGATTTGATAACCTGCGCAACTTTAAATTCAGTTCGCATAAACCGGTTACCAACTTACAGATCAGCTCGGGCATCGACTGGTTTGACGCACAGATCGAAGTATTATATGGCGATCAGAAAGTAAGTATCAAGGATATTAAAAATGCGCTGGCCAACAAACAGAACTATGTTCAGCTGGCAGATGGCTCCCTGGGCCTGCTGCCGGAAGAATGGCTGCGCAAATATTCCCTGCTCTTTAAAGTAGGGGAAGAAAAAGATAAAGGTCTTAAACTCAGCAAATACAACTTCAGCGTAATCGATGAACTGTATGAGTTTATAGATGATGAAGCAGTAGTACTGGAGCTGGAACAAAAGCGCCGCAAACTGCTGCAGTTCGATGAGATCCGTAACATTGCGCTTCCTGAGAATTTGCAGGCTACCCTGCGACCTTACCAGGAGAGTGGCTTCCAATGGCTCAACTACCTCGATGACATCAAATGGGGCGGTATTCTCGCCGATGACATGGGGTTGGGTAAAACCATTCAGGCCCTCACCTTCTTACAGTATTACAAAAACAAGAACGGTGGTAAAACAATGGCGTTGATAGTTTGTCCTACCACGCTGATTTACAACTGGGAAAATGAAATAAAGAAATTCACACCGGATATCAGACATCATATCCACCACGGCCCTGCACGACTGAAATCGTCGGAAGAACTGGTGAAATTTGATGCCATTATTACTACCTACGGCACCTTGCGCAGTGATATTCAGCTGCTCATGAAAGTGGAGTTTGACTATGTGATCCTTGATGAATCACAGGCTATCAAAAATCCGCAATCCAAGGTTACCAAAGCGGCGCAACTGTTACAAACAAAAAACAGGCTGGCGCTGAGTGGTACGCCTATGCAGAATAATACTTTTGATATCTATGCGCAGATGAACTTCCTGAATCCGGGTATGCTCGGTAGTGTAGACTTTTTCCGCAACGAATTTGCTACGCCTATCGATAAATTCCAGGATGAAGAAAGAAAAGAACACCTGCGTAAACTGATCTATCCGTTTATCCTTCGCCGTACCAAAGAACAGGTGGCGAAAGACCTGCCGGAAAAAATAGAAACGGTGATCTTCTGCGAAATGGATGCGGAACAACGGCATATTTACGATGCCTACCGCAATACCTATCGCTCCAAGATCCTCGGTGTTATTGAAGATCAGGGTATGGAACGTTCACAGCTCACCATCCTGCAAGGTTTGATGAAACTGCGGCAGATTTGTGACTCCCCTGCTATCCTCAACGATACGGAGCAGTATCCGAATCACTCTGTGAAACTGCATGAACTGACCCGCGAAATATCTGAAAACATCGGCAACCACAAAGTGCTGATCTTCTCTCAATTCCTGGGAATGCTGGGACTGATCCGCGACCGGATGCAGCACCTCAAAATTCCTTACGAATATTTCGATGGTAGTACTTCTACAGTAGATCGTGAAAAAGCCATTCAGAACTTCCAGAACAACGATGAATGCCGCGTATTCCTGATTTCACTGAAAGCCGGTGGTGTGGGCTTGAACCTCACCGCAGCGGACTATGTATACATCGTAGACCCATGGTGGAATCCGGCGGTAGAGCAACAAGCGATTGACCGTACGCACCGTATCGGACAAACGAAAAATATTTTCGCTTACCGCATGATCTGTAAAGACACGGTGGAAGAAAAGATACTGCAGTTGCAGGAACGCAAGAAGTCACTGGTAAAAGAAATTATTTCTGACGACAGTGGTTTTGTGAAGAAGTTGACGAAGGAAGATGTATTGTATTTGTTCAGTTAATGAACAGTATGTAAATAAGTTAAAAGGGGTGCCTGAGGTGCCCCTTTTTTTATGTGTTCAGGTGTCCGGGGAAAATTGTCCATGCGATTGCGTTAATTCTGCATGGTATAGCCGGTTGCTTTGTACCAATTTTGTGCTATCAATAACAACTGCATAAAATCTTCACAAAGTAAAAACTTAAAAACATGGCACGATTAACTGCACTGAATCCCGACACCGCTTCCGGTAAAACCAAAGAACTGTTTAATGCTGTACAAGGCAAACTGGGCGTGGTTCCCAATATGATGCGTACAATGGGTAACTCACCTGCCCTGCTGAACGGATACCTCCAACTGAGCAGCGCACTCGGTGGTGGAAGTCTTGGTACAAAAACAGGTGAGCTGATTGCACTTGCTGTAGGAGAAAGCAACAGTTGCGACTACTGCCTGTCGGCCCRTACCTTTATAGGTACCAACCTGGTAAAAATTGACGCCGAAACTTTGGCTGCATCCAGAGAAGGTAAATCGGCAGATGCGAAGACACAGGCTATCCTGCAGTTTGCTAAAACATTGGTGAGCAAAAATGGTCATGTGAGTGATGAGGATGTTGAGGCTGTGAAAGCGGCAGGTTTAACAGAAGGTGAAATTGGAGAAGTGATAGGCCATGTAGGATTAAATATCCTGACCAATTATTTTAATAATACGGCCGAAACGGAAATTGATTTTCCACCGGTAACAGCACATGCTGCAATAGTTTAATTTTACGGATATAATAAGCAGGTGAAAGTGCACGCACCTGTTTATTATCAAACTGTTATCAGTATTATGGACACAACTACTGCTTATACACTTACGGATCCGGCTACGGGAAACCTTGCCCTGAAACTATTTTCCTTTGAGAATAACAATCACTTTGACCATGTGCAGCGCAATAATTACTATTCTGTGATCTGGTTGCATCAGGGAAGTGGGACATTGAAATCAGATTTTTCATCTTATGACTTTGATGATAATAACCTGTTGGCATTTGCTCCATATCAGCCGTTTATGTTCTGTACCACTTCCCGCCTGACCGGGGTGGCATTGCAGTTTCATCCTGATTTTTTCTGTATTCACATGCATCATAAAGAGGTGTCCTGCAATGGGGTGTTGTTTAACAACATTTACCAGGCCCCCTATGTGAAGGTAGATAGCAGCGCAGCCGCTACTTTCAATATGATCATTGAGCAGATGAAGATGGAAATGAAGCATAAAGAGCTGGCGCAGTATGATGCGCTCATATCCTATCTTAAGATATTCCTGGTAACGGCTTCGCGGTTAAAGATCCAGCAGCAGGAGGAGTTGAATTTATTGTCGGATAGCCAGTACAAAGAACCCCTTATTTTACAACACCTCAAAGATGCCATTGAAGGCAATTATAAGGTGAAACACAGTGCCGGTGATTATGCGACACTGCTTAATATTTCCACGAAGGCTCTGGGACGTATTACCAGGACGCACTTCAATAGAACCATTACCCACCTTATTGCAGAACGCATCATTGTAGAAGCCAAACGGGAGCTGTATCTGACCAATAAGGCGGTAAAGGAAATTGCTTTCGAACTGGGTTATGATGACGAGTTTTATTTCAGCCGCTTTTTTAAAGCCAATACGGATGTGTCCCCGCAGATGTTTCGTAATACCGTGGGCTTTGGTCGCGCTGCCTCGTTATGACCCTTTTTTATGCACATAAGGCAATGATCAGCTTTGGTAATCCTATGGCTACAAATATTCCATAAGCAAGATCCAGCCAGAAGAAGGAGCCCAATGCACCAAGCATAATCAATCCTGCTACGGGAACTGCCAGTACTTTAAGCCACAGCGGCGTATCTTTCCCATGCCACAGGGTTTCCCACATGCTTTTTGCATCACCTGTACTGGGAAAAGCGTGCATGGCAATGCTGATGCCGAGGTACAGTAATATATAATCGAACAAAGTACCAGACTGAAATTGTACTACCGGAATAGCGGCAGGGAATGCAATGATGAAGCCTAACAGGGTGTTTACGAAAAACGGACCTATACTGATCATCAGCTGATGTACCGGGTTGCGTGGGATTTCGTGAATCACGTATCCGGCAGGATTAGCCACCTGGAAATATTTTACTTCAAATATGGCTACGCCAAACAAACGGCAAAAAAGCTGGTGTGCAAGTTCATGTACAATTACACCGGGGAAGGTGATCAGGGCAATGATGATACCAGGTACAAACATGATTTTAATTTTTTTAGATGTTGGAAGAGGATTATCTGTAACTGATTTTGCCGCTGAAAATGTCTGTCATTTCAGCAATGGTAGTGGAGTCGGCGTCTGGCATCACTTTCATTTTTGCCAGCAACTGATCCCTTTCTTTCAGCCTGTTATTGAAATGATCTGCGATGGCAAGTGCATATATGCTTGCTGCTGAATCTGGGTTGAGCTCATATGCTGCGGTTGCCTTTTGCAGTGCTTCCTTATCTTGTTTTTGTTTTAATAGTATTTTTGCGATGGCAGCTAATGCATGATGTGACTCGGCATTCTGTTTCAGTATTTTTTCGCAAAGTTTTATTGCTTCATCATATTTTTTCTCTTCTCTATAGGTATTGGCTAACCACAGGGTTGCCACACGGAAATCTGGTTTGGTGGTTGCCAGCATACTAAACAGGCTGTCTGCTTTGGGATAGTTCTCACTATTAAAGGCATATCTGCCTAACATGAAAACAGCGCATGCATCCCCGGAATGTTTACTGCAATACTTATCCAGTTGCTTTTCATACTCCGGATCGGTTTCTGCTATCTGGCTAATGGAAGCTGCAAAAGAAGTGTCGCTTAGATTGTAATACCGGAGGGTTTCCGTCACCTCGTTCACTTCATCGACCAGCTCGTGGTTATCACTTTTTTTGTTAGCCATCAGCGTCAGCATGCTATCGGCTTCTATAAAATTATCACTCCGTACAACGGCCATCAGGTAGTGGGCGCCAGCCTCGAAATTGTCTGGAAATTGCTGCAACACTTGTCCGAGCAACCTTTTTTCGGTGATATAGTGATGTGTTTTCTCTGCTTTCAAGGCTTTCTGGTAAGTCACCCCTGCTTTAAAATATCTGGGCAAATTGTACCCTGAAATCAAAATGAGTAATGCTACGCCAGCTGCAGCCCATTTCACGCTGTTAAGTATGGGGTATCGGCTGAACTTTTTTCTGCATTCTCTGCAAAGAGGAGTAAGATATCCCGGTTCAATTTCGGGATTAGTGCAATTATGGCAACCGGTTTTCGGGACCGGTGGCTGTGTTTCTTCATTGATTTCATCCATGGGTAAAATGGCTTTAGGTATCGGGAACGGGTATACTACAATAAGGCTGCAAGGTATTAAAAACACTTTCATTTTTGCATACACCCTACCATTTCTGCATGGTTTTCTGCAACCCCTGTTTACTCCCTTCTTCCTGAATTATTTTTTAAAATATTGATAATCAATTAAATATATCAATAATGAGCCTCGATCGGTTACGCTGGCATTCCAATGGCATTACCCTATTTGTATCAAAACAAATTGATCCAGATGCTACCAGACTCGAAAATCTCTCAGCTAATAGGTTTACAGATCCCGGGATTTACATTTCCCGCGGAGGAACAGGTACCTGCCAAAGGTTCCGTTAGTAAAGTGATTCACACTTTCGCCGATTATACCGGGCGTATGATACGTAGTGAACAATTGCACGAGGTGAAACGTTGCTTCACAGTAGCGGGTGTATTGTATCATAATGGAAGTAATGCATTGCGTAACGCTATCGAGAGCGCATTTATGTATACGTTATCTCCGCTGATCTGCGGAAAGCATAAGGAATTACTGCCTTTATCTCTGAAGAACGTAAGGATCCAGCATTTACAAACAATTGCTATATAAAACAACCTTTTATGATGATGACTATTCTCTTGGTATTGGCGGGACTGGCCTGCTTTGCCTTATTCTTTAAATCGGTAGACTATTTCGAAAAGATCTAACTCAACTATTATGACTGCATTATTTGTTTTATCACTTTTCGTTTTCGGCTACATGATATATGTACTGTTGAAACCTGAAAAATTCTGATTGGAGTAGTATCTCCCACGCCTATACGCAACGCTTTTTTAACTAACTATAGAAATGACAACAGAACTTTTAGGCGTAATTGCCACCTATGGCATCACGCTGTTGCTAGCCTGGCCGCTGTCCAGGTACATCGTAAAAATATTCCGGGGTGAGCGGACCTGGTCCGATTTTATGTCGCCATTGGAACGCCTTTTCTTCAAAATTTCCGGGATCAATCCGAAAGAAGAAATGGACTGGAAGCAGCACATGAAAGCATTGCTGACAATCAACCTGGTTTGGTTTGTATATGCTTTCTTCGCGTTGTTTTTTCAGGATAAACTGCCGCTGAATCCGGATGGCAACCCGGGACAGTCGGCTGATCTGGCGTTTAATACCGCCATCAGTTTTGTGGTAAACTGTAACCTGCAACACTATTCCGGCGAAACAGGTGTTACCTATTTCACGCAATTATTTGTACTGGCCTTCCTGCAATTTGTAAGTGCCGCTACTGGTATTGCCGCCCTGATAGTAGTGTTTAAGGCGATGAAAGAAAAAACGACTACCAAGCTGGGTAACTTCTGGGATATTTTCCTGAAAACAATTACCCGTATCCTGTTACCTCTCAGCATTGTCATTGCACTCATCTTTATATTTAATGGAATGCCTGCCAGCTTCGCCGGCAAGGATACCATTGTAACCATGCAGGGCGATACTGTGAATGTATCCCGTGGTCCGGTGGCCGGATTTGTGGCTATCAAGCATCTGGGAACCAATGGTGGTGGCTTCTTTGGAGCCAACTCCGCGCACCCGCTGGAAAATCCGAACTACGTTACCTGGATGACAGAAATGGTGGCACAGGTAGTATTACCTATTGCGATGGTTTTTGCATTGGGCTTGTTTATACAGAAAAGAAAATTCGCCAATGTCATATTCGGGATCATGACCATTGGGATGATATGTTTACTGATCCCATCGATGCAGCAGGAAATGGCCGGGAACCCGGAAATTGCCAAAATGGGTATACACCAGGTCACGGGGGCCATGGAAGGCAAGGAAGTGCGGTTTGGCGCTGCAGCTACCGGGTACTGGAGTACGGTGACCACCATTATATCTACGGGTTCCGTATGCGGCTGGCACGATAGCACCATGCCTATGACCGGTTTGATGCAGTTGCTGGGTATGATGCTGAACTGTCTTTATGGTGGTTGCGGTGTAGGTATCCTGAACTATTACATCTACATTATCATCGCAGTATTTATATCAGGACTCATGGTAGGCCGTACACCGGAATTCATGGGGCATAAACTGGAAGCGAGGGAAGTAAAGATTGCAGCCATCATTACGCTGTTATCGCCCTTCCTGATCCTGGCTGGTACAGCATTATCTGCTTATATGTTATCGCATCATCCGAATGCGGACTGGGCAGTGAAGCCATCGGCGTGGCTAAACAATCCCAGTTTCCACGGCTTCTCTGAAATGCTGTATGAGTATACTTCTGCCAATGCCAATAACGGTTCTGGTTTTGAAGGTTTGGGAGATGGTAACGTATTCTGGAACGTTTCTACCGGATTTGTACTGATCCTCGGCAGGTTCCTGCCTATTATAGGACCGGTGGCGATTGCAGGTTTGATGGCCTCCAAGAAATATGTGCCTGAATCTGCCGGTACACTGAAAACAGATTCACTCACTTTCGGCGCCATGACATTTGCTGTGATTGTTATTCTCACTGCCTTGTCTTATTTCCCGGCGCTGGCATTGGGTCCTATCGCAGAGTATTTTTCCCTGTAATTTTTTAATGACTGACTACCATGAAGCATGATAATAAATTGTTTCCGAAAGACCTGGTGATGGAGAGCCTGAAGCAGTCCTTCGTGAAGCTGAATCCAAGATTGATGATTAAAAACCCGGTGATGTTCACCGTGGAAGTAGGTACCGCTGTAATGCTGATAGTAGCGCTGTATGCGCTGTTTACCGGTGCCAAAGATCAGGGCAGCGCGGCCTATAACGTAGCAATATTTGTAGTGCTTTTCCTCACCGTATTATTTGCCAACTTCGCAGAAGCCATTGCAGAAGCACGGGGTAAAGCGCAGGCAGAAAGCTTGCGTAAAACAAGGGAAGAAACACCTGCTAAAAAAGTAGAGCTGATTGGTGAAATATTCACCAACGAAATAAAAATCGTTTCTTCTGCTACCCTGCGTAAAGGCGACATCTTCGTATGTGAAGCCGGCGATATTATYCCCGCAGATGGTGAGATCGTACAGGGTCTTGCCAGCATTGACGAATCAGCCATCACTGGTGAAAGTGCACCGGTGATCCGGGAAGCGGGTGGCGATAAGTCAAGCGTTGTAGGTGGTACCAAAGTATTGTCCGACCATATTAAAGTAAGGGTGAGCACCGAGCCTGGTGAATCATTCCTGGACAAAATGATTGCCCTCGTAGAAGGCGCCAGCAGGCAGAAAACGCCGAATGAAATTGCGCTCACTATCCTGTTAGCTAGTTTCACGCTGGTGTTTATCATTGTATGCGTTACGCTGAAGCCTTTTGCAGACTACGCACAAACGCCTATCACCATTGCCGCATTCATCTCTTTGTTTGTATGTTTAATACCTACTACCATCGGCGGTTTGTTATCTGCCATCGGTATTGCAGGGATGGATCGTGCACTGCGTGCCAACGTGATCACCAAGTCGGGTAAAGCGGTAGAAACCGCCGGTGATATTGATGTGCTGTTGCTGGATAAAACAGGTACCATCACCATCGGTAACCGTAAGGCTACTAACTTCTATGCTACCAACGGTATTTCCAGTGAAGAATTTATTCGTCTCTGCGCACTCAGTTCCTTATCTGATGAAACACCGGAAGGTAAGTCCATCGTGGAGCTGGCCGGCAAAGACGTAGTAAATAAATTATCTGTCAGCGGCGCCAGCCTGGTGAAATTCACCGCAGAAACCCGCAGCAGTGGTATTGACCTCCCCGATGGCAATCGTATCCGTAAAGGAGCTTATGATGCCATTAAACGACTGGCAGAAAAAGAAGGATTTAGCTTTCCTGCAGAAACCCTGGCGAAAGTAGAAGCCATCTCCAATGATGGTGGTACACCGCTGGTGGTATCGCTCAACAGTAAAGTACAAGGTGTTATTGAATTACAGGATATCATCAAACCAGGTATCAGCGAACGTTTTGACCGTTTGCGCAGAATGGGTGTGAAAACGGTGATGGTGACCGGTGATAACCCACTCACAGCTAAGTATATTGCTACCAAAGCCGGTGTGGATGATTTCATCGCAGAGGCCAAGCCGGAAGATAAAATGAGTTATATCCGGAAGGAGCAAAATGAAGGTCGCCTTGTAGCCATGATGGGTGATGGTACCAACGATGCTCCTGCCCTGGCGCAGGCCGATGTAGGCGTGGCAATGAACAGTGGTACCCAGGCAGCGAAGGAAGCCGGTAACATGGTGGACCTGGATAACGATCCTACCAAGCTGATTGAAATAGTGGAAATCGGTAAACAGTTGCTGATGACACGTGGTACACTCACCACTTTCTCTATTGCCAACGACGTGGCTAAATACTTCGCTATTGTGCCAGCCTTGTTTGTGACGTCTATACCTGCATTACAGGGTATTAACATCATGAAACTGCATAGCCCTGAAACAGCTATTTTAAGTGCGGTTATTTTCAACGCCATCATTATCCCGATGCTCATTCCGCTGGCATTACGCGGTGTGGCTTACAAGCCTATCGGCGCCAGTGCCCTGCTCCGCAGGAACCTGCTGATATATGGTGTAGGTGGTATCATTGCGCCTTTCATAGGTATCAAGTTGATTGATATGCTGATTGCGCTTTTCATGTAATTCTAAATGATAAAAATTTAAAGAGATGAAAAAATATCTTTGGCCTTCTGTAAAACTCACTTTATTACTGGTGGTATTGCTGGGCGGAATATATCCTTTGTTCTTAGCTGGTGTAGCTAAAATGGCTCCTGGTAACGGGGATGGTATAAAGGTAGTGCGTAATGGTAAAGTAGTGGGTTATGAAAATATAGCACAGAAATTTTCTGACGATAAATATTTCCAGCCCCGTCCTTCTACCGTAGATTATAATGCTGCCGGTTCCGGTGGATCCAATAAATCAGCTGGTAATCCTGATTACCTGAAAACGGTGCAGGAAAGAATTGACACCTTTATGGTGCATAACCCGGATGTTAAAAAATCCGATATCCCTGCAGAACTGGTGACTGCTTCTGCGAGCGGTCTTGACCCACACCTTACGCCTGAAGCGGTATACGTACAAATACCACGTGTGGCTAAACACAGAGGTATTGCTGCTGACCGCCTGAAACAACTGGTGGATGCCAACACCAAAGCACCGGTGCTGGGCGTACTGGGACTGTCTACTGTTAATGTGTTAAAATTGAATATCGCGCTTGATGAGTTGAAGTAAGTTAAGCGCTGTCCTTTTATTCCTTTCGCCTGTGAATATCCTATGATGAACTATCTTGCCTGGCAATTCGTCGCAGCGGATTGCCAGTGATTACAACACCAGCAACCTATATTAAAAGTCAACTTGAAATGAAGAAAATTCTATTACTGGCCGGCGCAATGGCTGCTGCCATTACTATGTTCGCCCAGGAAGCACCAAAGACAGAGAAAGAAAAAGACAAGGGTAAAATCACCTTTTCCGGATATGCAGAAGCATATTACAGCTATGATCTTAATCAGCCGGCAGATCATACCAAACCCGGCTTCCTGTATAATTACAATCGCCATAATGAGCTGAATCTGAACCTGGCCATGGTGAAGGCTAACTATACCTCCGATCGTGTACGGGCCAACGTGGCATTGATGACAGGTACTTATGCACAATACAACCTGGCGGCAGAGCCTACGATCATGCAATATGTATATGAAGCCAATGTAGGTATTCGTGTAGGCAAAAACGTTTGGATTGATGCGGGTGTAATGCCGGCACATATCGGTTTTGAAAGTGCCATCGGAAAGGATTGCCCTACCCTTACCCGCAGCATACTCGCAGAGAACTCTCCTTATTATGAAACTGGTGCAAAGGTAACCTGGACGCCCAATGACAAATGGTCTTTTGCCGCCATGTACCTTAATGGATGGCAGCGGATCAAGAAAGTAGATGGTAACCAAACGCCTAACTTTGGTACACAAATTACCTTCAAGCCATCGGATAAAATATTGCTTAACTGGAGCACCTATATTGGTAATGATCTTCCGGATAGTGTACGCCAGATGCGCTATTTTAATAATGTTTATGGTACCTTTAGTATTACGGAAAAATTCAGTCTCATTGCAGGATTTGACTTTGGATTACAACAAAAAGCCAAAGGCTCTTCCGATCTGAACAGCTGGTACAGTCCTATTGTAATAGGCAGGTATGCATTTACAGATAAATTCGCCATGGCAGCACGTGTAGAACATTATAACGATCAGCACGGAGTGGTGATAAACAGTGGCACACCCAATGGATTTCAAACTACCGGCTACTCTTTGAACGTTGACTTTACCCCGGTAAATAATGTAATGTTCAGACTGGAAGGAAGAACGTTTGATGGGAAAGACAAAACATTTATGAAGGGAACCGAAATGAAAAATACCAGTACATCGATCACTGCATCGCTGGCAGTATGGTTTTAATGAAATTACGAATTATGAATTACGAATTACGGATTTGTGGGGAGATATACCCGAAAAACACCAGTTACGATCTACACACAAATCCGTAATCCGTAATTCGTAATTCGTAATTCTAATTTCAAATAATGGACTCAAAAGAACACTCCGTACAGCATTTTCTTAACCTGGCAAATCGCGCCGGCAGAGGTAAGTTTAAGATATACATCGGCATGAGTGCCGGTGTGGGAAAAACATATCGCATGCTGCAGGAAGCACATGCCATGTTAAGAAATGGGGTGAACATCCAGATAGGTTATATCGAAACGCATGGGCGTGTGGAAACACACGCCCTGCTGGATGGTTTACCCCAGATACCCCGCAGACAGGTATTCTATAAAGGAAAGATGCTGGACGAGATGGATCTCTCCACCATATTACTACTGGCACCGGACTGGGTGGTAGTAGATGAACTGGCACATAGCAATATTCCCGGTTCTAAAAATGAAAAACGCTGGCAGGATGTGGTAGACCTGCTGAATGCTGGTATTAACGTGCTTTCCGCGGTGAATATTCAGCACATCGAAAGCATTAACCAGGAAGTGAAGTCCATTACCGGCGTGGAAGTACAGGAGCGTATTCCTGACCTGGTACTGCAAATGGCCAATGAAGTGGTAAATATTGATCTTACCGCCGATGAGTTAATTACCCGTTTGAAAGAAGGCAAGATCTATGATCGTTCTAAAGTAGAGAGTGCCCTGAGTAATTTCTTCCAGGCAGATAAAATCCTGCAGCTGCGGGAACTGGCGCTGAAAGAAGTGACCACACAGGTAGAAAGGAAGGTAGAGACAGAAATCCCACGTAACCTGCAAATGCGCCATGAAAGCTTCCTGGCGTGTATTTCCACTAATGATGAAGTAGCCCGGAAAGTGATCCGTAAAACAGCCAGACTGGCTGCCTATTATCATGCAGACTGGTTTGTATTGTATGTGCAGGTACCTGGAGAGAGCTCTGATAAAATAGCGCTATCTGCCCAACGTCATCTTATTAATAACCTGAAGCTGGCTACAGAGCTGGGCGCTGAAGTAATACAGGAGCATAATGCCAAAGTTTCAGAAGCTATCATTAACATTGCATTACAGAAACGGGTCACTACCATTTGTATGGGAAAGCCGCATATCAGTCTTTTTCGTATCATTTTGCGTACTAACCTGTTTAACCAGTTATTAAAAACGCTTTCTTCCAACGATATTGACATCATCATATTATCATGAGTAAGTTCAGATTAAAAACAAAGATCACCCTGGGGGTATTGTTCCTCTACATCATGCTGTTGGTGGTGAGCATTCTCGGTTATTACTATCTGAACCGCCTGAACGAAAAAGCAAAATTTATCCTGAAGGATAACTACGAATCGCTGGAATACTCTAAGAATATGCTGGTGGCGCTGGAAGATTTGCCGAAACACCGGGATGCTGCTATGGCCGCGTTTTCCGGTAATCTGAAAAAGCAGCAGGCCAATGTAACAGAACGGGGTGAGAAAGATGCTACTACAGAAGTAACCCGCATTTTTGAACTGTTACGTAAAGATACCACCACAGATGTGGGCGCCATTAAAAAAAGCATCTATACCATCATGGACCTTAACATGGCAGCCATTGTTGGTAAAAATGAAAAGGTGAAAAAAACAGCGGACAACGCACTGATGTATATTGCTATTATCAGCGGCGTTTGTTTTTTACTGGGATTTACTTTTGTGTATAACTTCCCTGGTTATATTGCCAATCCTATTCATGAACTTACAGAAGGTATCAAAGGCATTGCCAATAAACAATACAGTAAACGGCTCTATTTTACCTCCGGTGATGAATTCGGTGATCTGGCTACCGCGTTTAATACCATGGCGCAGCGCCTGGACGATTATGAGCACAGCAATCTTGCACGTATTATGTTTGAGAAACAACGTGCAGAGGCTGTGATAGGTAGTTTGAAAGATGCTACTATTGGATTTGATGTCAATAACATTATCCTGTTTGCCAACACACAGGCGTTGCAATTACTGAGTATGCAGGAAGGAGATGTAATCGGGCAACCTGCAGAAATAGTGTCTAAACGCAATGACCTGCTACGTTTCCTGGTGAGTACCCAGGAGAATGCACCACTCAAAATTGTAGTAGATGGCAAAGAGTGTTTCTTTACCAGGGAAACAACAGATATGCAGCATGAAGGAAAGCGTATAGGCTATGTAGTGATACTTCGTAATATTACCTCTTTCAAAGAGCAGGACATTGCCAAAACGCATTTCATTGCCACTATTTCTCATGAGCTGAAAACTCCGCTGGCAGCATCAGACTTCAGCATTAAGCTGTTGGAAGATGAAAGAACCGGTACGCTCAGCACTGAGCAGAAAGAACTGGTAGACAGTTTGAAACAGGATAACCGGCGCATGATAAAAATTGTGAGTGAGCTGCTGGATTTGTCGCAGGTGGAAAGCGGGAACATACAGTTGCAACCGCAGCCGGTAACCGCATTGAATATTGTGCAATACGCCATGGATACGGTACAGAAACAAGCCGCACAGCGGGAAGTAGTTATTCGTACGGACGTTCCCGATAGTTTACCCAAGGTATTGGCCGATGTGGAAAAGACAGCCTGGGTGCTGGTGAATTTGCTCACCAACGCCATCCGCTATTCCGCTCACGGCGCCGCTATTGACCTGGTAGTGACTAGTACCGGCACAGAAATGGTTTCTTTTGTGGTGCAGGATTACGGAAAAGGTATTCCGGTAGCTTTCCGCGGCCGGATCTTTGAACGGTTCTTCCAGGTGCCTGGCATGAAAGGGCATAAAGGCAGCGGGCTTGGCCTGGCTATTTCCAAGGAATTTATTGAAGCACAGGGCGGCATTATCGGGGTAGATAGCGAAGAGGATAAGGGCAGTCGTTTTTATTTTACATTACCGGAAGCTAGTGTTCAGCATTGATCTATATGTTCTTTAATCAGGTGCGCATGTTTATAATAGATCTGCATGATTTCTGTGAGGCGGGGTAGAATCGTATCCAGGTTTTCTTCGAGGCGGGCATCCCGTTCTATAGTATAAGCTACGTTGGAAGCTTGTTGCAGGCCTGCCACGTTGAGGTTAAATTTCATCTGATGTGCCAGCATATATAGTGGTTGCCAATCCTGTTCATCCACCAGGGTATTCATCTCCGAAAACTTTTTAGGAATACTGTCGAGCAGGTCTTCCAGCAGGATTTTCACATGTTCCTTTTCACCTGACATCATCTTATACACCGTGGAAAAATTCAGGGCATTGGGAGGTGTTGTTTCTGTTGCGACTTTCGATGGTATTTCCGGAACCCGCTCTCCCAGCCCTTTCAGGATTTTATGAAAAAGATCTTCTCTTTCAAATGGTTTGGAAATATAATCATTCATTCCTGCCTCTAAGCAACGTTCCTTTTCTCCTTTCAAGGCGGAGGCTGTCATGGCAATGATGTAGGTTTGGATGCCTTTCTGACGTATTGCCTGCGTGGTTTGGTATCCGTCCATGCCGGGCATTTGAATATCCATGATGATGCAATCGTAGGATTTATAATCCACCATTTCCAGGCCTCCTTTGCCGCTGTTCACCACATCTGTTCTGGCGCCGGCGTTGCGTAGGGTGTGAAATACCACCTGTTGATTAATTTCATTATCCTCTACCACCAGTATCGTTTTTCCCTGAAGTGGTTTATCTATATGAATGAGGTTTCCCTTCTCATCCTTATTGATGATTTCGCCTTTATTCCGGGTAAAGGGGAGTTCAAAATAAAAGCAGGCACCTTCATCGAGCTGGCTATCCACGTGAATAGATCCCTGTTGTAGTTCTATCAGCTCCTTGCTGATGGCGAGTCCCAGGCCGGTGCCGCCAAATTTTCGTGCATTGTCGGTATGTGTTTGTGAGAAGCTTTTAAAGATAAGATCATGTTGTTCCGGGGCTATGCCAATACCGGTATCTTTTATTTCAAAGCCAAGTTTAAGTGTGGCTGCTGCTTTGTTTTCTTCTACCAGGGATACCTTCATCATTACTTTTCCGTGATGGGTGAACTTGATTGCGTTTTCTACGAGGTTGGTCAATATCTGGTTCAGTCTTATTTCATCGCCCAGGAGGTACGTGGGAACTGCGCTGTCGATTTCATCGAAGAAGGAAAGCCCTTTTTGCTGGGCCTGTAGTTTCAGTGGGAACAGTGCGTTGTCGATGACCTCATATACATCAAAGGGTTCATGTTGCAGATGCAGTTTACCGGCTTTTATTTTAGAGAAGTCGAGTATTTCGTTGATGATGACCAGCAGGTGATTGGCAGATGTTTTAATGGCGCCTGTATATTCCAATTGGGAAGGTGTTAGCTGGTGTTGTTGCATGAGCAGGTTGGTCATACCAATGATACCGTTCATGGGCGTACGAATTTCGTGGCTCATGTTGGCCAGGAACATTTCCTGCGCATTAATGGCTTCCTGTGCCAGGGCGTTGGCGTTTTCAACGGCTTTGATATAATTGGCTTTTTCTGTGAAATCCTGTCCGATGCCGCAGATGCCGATCATTTCGCCTTCTGTATTACGCAGCGGGAATTTGGTGATGAGGAAATGGTATTCTATACCGTTTACCGTGATGATATCTTCTGCTTTCACTCTTGCTTTTGTGGCCAGTACTTCCCTGTCGAGTGGGGCATAACGGGCTACCCAGTCATAGGATAGTTCCGCATCTGTTTTGCCGATGATATCTTTTTTGGACACGCCCATCATTTCCGTAAAGCGGTTATTGACCAGCAGGTATTTGCCGGGCATATCTTTTATGAACATCATGGAGGGCATGTAATCCAGAATGGCATCGAGTCGTTGTTGCAGGTACATGGCCTGGTCATCGTTTCTTTTTTCCTTGTCTATGTCCCGGACGATGCATTGAAATTCTTTCACCCTGCCATCTTCCCCATAGATGAGGGCGGCCATTTGTTCTACCCACTTTTTGCCGCCTGACCTGGTGATGATTTCAAATTCCTGGAAGGTATAGTCATCACCGGTTTTCACCTGGTTCATATAGAATTCTTCCAGCCGGCGGTGGGTGTCTTCATCCAGGAACAGGGAATAATGTTTGCCGACCAGCTCTGTGGCGGTGTAGCCGGTCATTTCGGCGGCGTGTTTGCTAACGGAAGTAAAGGTGCCGTCTACCTGGGATTTGAACAGGATAAGTTCTGTTTCTTCTGCCAGCCGCATAAACGACTGTTCTCTTTTGTACAGGCGGTTGGTTCTTTGTTTCAATTTCAGAAAGAGCCGGTATATGTAGCGGGATTCTCCCAATAGCAGAATAAGGGTAAAGAGGCTGATGATAATCGTTGTCAGGAAGGAATACCAGGTGTATAGATTGTCGTTGTCTACCTGGGTGATGAGTTTCCGTCGGTTTACCTCGAGATATTCCGTCACCAGCTTCATGAGATTGATCCGTAAGTCGTGTCCTTTTTCCGCCGTGATGAGCTGTTTGGCGAGTGTTGGCCGGGTGGCAGCTGTGGTAAATATTTCGTTGTTGTAGGCGATTTTTTCCAGCATCACGGTTTCCAGGCTGGCTAGTATTTTTTGAGAGGCGGTATCATTTTCCGAATTATTCCTGATATTTTTCAGCGTGGTTTTCATGCTATCCGGTAATCCGTAGCTGCTGGCCGGCATGGTGGTTTTATCCATGATCAGCATATCGCGGATGGCGTTGGTATAGCTATTATCCATCATGGCAATGCTCCTGACCCTATCGATCATGGCATTGGTTTGCACCATTAGTTCAGAAGCGCTTTTACTCCTTTTCTGCACTATCCAGGCATAATATACAAATCCGGCGAGTGCCATGAACACTACCAGGACCAGTACCAAAACTGTATTTACAATTTTTTTCATGCGTAGTTTTTCAACGACTCATTAAAAGCATTGGCAGGGGTTATGACCTTAATGAAGGATTATTTATTCAAATTAGGATTTTTTGCGGCAATATTGTTGTTCATCTTGTTCAGTATGGATAGGGCCTATCAGGGAAAGTTTATAGGGGGCAATATCACTTTTTCTGTAACTTTCGACATGGGAATGTATAATACGGAACATGTTTTTGCAATATTTTAACCAATTGTGTTACAATCATTCCATTATATTTGCCTAATATTCTTTTTCCTAAGTATGTATATTATATGAAGAAAATAATTTTTACCCTTGGTCTGATAGCTGTTTCTATTGGAGTTTTCGCGCAGGATGGTGGCTCACCGATGAATAAAGCGGTTAATAAGGTTACCCATTCCAACGACTTTTTGATGATACAGTTATCTTACGATGGCTGGGCAGGTTCGCCTGATAGTATTAAGACCGGCCTGAACAGGGGTTTTAATGTGGCCTTGATGTATGATTTCCCGTTTAAGAAATCCAAACTAAGCATGGCAGCAGGTTTAGGGATAAGCACGAGCGGTATCTACCTGAAAGATCATAGTATGGATATAACAGGAGAGAAGATTAAAAACCAGGCTTCTTTCCCTAGTTCTACTGCCAAAAAGAATAAAGTAGCTACTACTTACCTGGAAATTCCGATTGAATTACGGTATCGTAGCGTGCCAGACAACGCCAATAAAGGTTTCAAAGCCGCGATAGGTGTGAAAGTAGGCGCCCTGGTGGATGCGCATACCAAAGATAAAATTACAGGCCCTAATGGCAGCAAGCAGATTGAGAAAGAGGCTAACCGCGGATTCTTTAACCCATGGCGCTTTTCAGCAACTGCCCGTGTAGGTTACGGTAACTTCGCCCTGTTTGGCGCTTACTCCCTGAACCCATTGTTGAAAGACAATAGCAGCGGAAACCTGGATATCAGACCTTACTCTATAGGTATCTGCTTAAGTGGATTATAATCGCTTTCAGCGTTTAGCATAAAAAATTACGGCCATGGTTATTATAACCATGGCCGTTTTAATGATATCTATAGAAGGCTTACTGGCCTTTAAATACCGGCTTTCTTTTTTCCAGGAATGCTTGTATCCCTTCGGCATTATCGGTCGAGTTACCGGCTATTTCCTGGCAATATGCTTCGTAGTCGAGTACAGCGTCCAGGTCTTCTGTCATTCCTTTTGTCAGCATTTTCTTCATCAGGGCAATCGCTTTCGTAGGTGCGGCAGCGTAATAGGCTGCTTCGGCCTGTACAGTGGCATCCAACTGGGAGGCCGGCACTACTTTGTTGACCAGGCCCATTTGCAGTGCTTCCGGCGCCGTAATTTTAGTGGCTTTGGTAGCCAGTTCAAATGCGCGGTGGTAGCCTACGGTACGGGGCAGAAAATAGGAGGAGCCAGAATCCAGCACCAGGGCGATGTTCACAAATATTTCAATCATGGTGGCTTCTTCGCTGGCAATGATCATATCACAGGCCAGTGCGATGGAGCATCCGGCGCCAGCCGCTACCCCATTGAGCCTGCAGATCACCGGCTTGGGCATGTTGCGGATGGCGCGTATAATAGGATTGTAGCGTTTGTGGAGCGATTCACTTAAGTCGCGCTTCCCTGACTCCATGGATGCCTTCAGGTCTTGCCCGCTGCTGAAAGCTTTCCCCGCTCCTGTCAGCACCACCACTCTCACGGAAGAATCCTTTTCTGCCTTTTTTAATGCGTCCTGCAGTTCGTAGCTGAGCGGATCGTTGAATGCATTGTATACTTCAGGTCTGTTAAGTGTGATGGTAGCAATACCATCCTGGATATCCATTAATAAAGCCGCCATGATAGCTGGATTGTTTTGGTGATTTACAGGGTTTCTTTCAGCCAGTTAAAGAATTCACGTTGCCATGCGATACCGTTTTGAGGTTTCAGTACCCAGTGGTTTTCTTCAGGGAAGTAGAGCAGTTTGCTCTTGATTCCTTTCAGTTGTGCCAGCTGGAAGGCTTGTAAGCCTTGTTCAATAGGCACGCGGAAGTCGATACCACCCTGTATGATGAGGATGGGTGTATTCCATTTGCCGGCATATTCGCTTGGGTTGAAATGTTTGAAGCCGTTGGCATTAGCCGGATCCCAGTAAGCGCCGATGTCCCAGTTGGCAAACCAGAGTTCTTCTGTAGTACCATACCAGCTTTTCAGGTCAAAAAGGCCATCGTGGGCAATGAAGGATTTGAAACGGTTTTCGTGTACGCCTGCCAGCATGTATACGGAATAGCCGCCGTAGCTGGCACCTACTGCGCCTAAACGGGATTTGTCTACATAACTTTCTTTACTCACATCATCAATGGCACTCAGGTAGTCTTTAATGGGTTGTCCGCCCCAGTCCTTACTGATAGACGCATTCCACTCTACTCCATGTCCTGGCATCCCTCTTCTGTTAGGTGCTACCACAATGTAGCCCTGAGAAGCCATCAGCTGGAAGTTCCAGCGATAGGAATAAAACTGGGATACGGGAGACTGTGGGCCGCCCTGGCAGTACAGCAGGGTTGGATATTTTTTAGCAGGGTCAAAGTCCGGAGGGAAGATCACCCAGGTGAGCATATCCTTGCCATCCGTGGTTTTTACCCAGCGCTTTTCAATTTTGCACATGCCTATTTTGTCGTAGGCCGCTTTGTTGACATTGGTAAGCGCTGTCACAGTGCCTTTCTGGAGATCTACTGTGAACAGTTCCGCGGCATGGTTCATATCAGTACGGGATACCACCAGGGTATTACCGCTTTGCGCGAGCATATCATTGATATCAAAATCACCGGTAGTTACCTGACGTATATGCTTTTCCGTTGTTTGGGCGATGTTTTTCTGCAGGGTGATTTCCAGCACCTGTTCCGTACCTTTTATAACTGCCAGGAAATATATTTTTTTGCCATCGTTGCTGAAGCGGGTCGCGCCGGCAGTGCCATCCCAGCCTTTGGTAAGATTGGTGATGGTGCCGGTAGCACGGTCCATGATGATCACATCATTTTTATCTGCTTCGTAACCATCTCGGGCCATGCTTAACCAGGTAATGTATTTACCATCCTGGCTGAAAGCGGGTGCCACATCGTAGCCCATCATGCCCTGAGAGAGGTTGCGGGTACTTTTGGAATCGAGATTAAATTCGTAGATGTCGGTGTTGGTACTGAGTGCGTAATCTTTCCCGTATTTCTTCTTTGTTACATAAAGAATACTTTTCCCGTCCTGGCTCCAGATCATGTCTTCAGGGCCACCGGAGGGCACCTGTGGGCAGTCATACGGTTCATCTGCCATAATATCTACAGGCGTACCTACTTCCCCGTTGTTATACGTAGCATAAAACACATGGGAGAAGTTGCCATCTTCCCAGGTATCCCAGTGACGGTAGTTGAGGTTATCATAGATCTGTACATTGGATTTCGGGAGATCGGCGTAATGATCGGCGCCGGAAATCTTCTTTACTTTCACTTCTTTCGAAAACAGGATATGCTTGCCATCAGGGGAAATACGGATGTTTTGCATACCGCCTTCCACATTGGTTTTCTGTACCGGATCGGAGCCATCGGCATTCATTTCATACCATTGGCCTTTCAGGGAGAAGCCGATTTTATTGCCTGGCAATATGGCTACATCGCCTTCTGCACCTGGTGTTTGGGTGAGTTGCTTTGGTGTACCGCCTGCGAGCGGAATGGCATAGAGGTTTTTTTCTCCCTTATTCTCGGTCATATTGATCTGGGAAACGCCGTAGATAACGGTTTTGCCGTCAGCACTTACCGCTTCTCCACTCACCCGGCCCAATTGCCATAGCAATTCGGGTGTCATTTTATCCTGGGCTACTGCCATAGTTGATATTAATAGTCCTGTCAGTAAAAATGGTTTATACATGATATAGATGGGTTGTTTTGGATCGGGTAAATGTAGGAAGAAAAGGGGATTTTACGGGGTCCGCTAAATGGCGAGCAAATTCTCTGTAAATTTGCAGCAAATTCAGAAATAACTTGATTGAGAAAAAACAAGTAGTAGAAAAAGAAGAAAGAGCCGTCATCGTTGGTGTTATTACCAAGGATCAGACAGAGCGCCAGGTAAACGAGTTCCTGGACGAGCTGATGTTCCTGGCAGAAACAGCGGGTGCTCAGGCCGTAAAACGCTTTACCCAGCGACTGGCACACCCTGACAGGGCCACCTTTGTAGGTAAGGGAAAGTTGGAAGAAATACATCAGTTTGTTGCAGGCAGGAATATTTCACTGGTCATATTTGATGATGAGCTGACCGGCTCTCAGATAGCCAATATTGAAAAAGTGTTGAAGGTAAAGGTGATAGACCGCAGTGATCTTATCCTGGATATTTTTGCCCGCCGCGCCCGTACTGCACAAGCAAGAGTGCAGGTGGAACTGGCACAGTACCAATACATCCTGCCACGTTTACGTGGTATGTGGAGTCACCTGGAAAGACAGGGAGGCGGTATTGGCAGCAGGGGACCTGGTGAAACGGAAATCGAAACAGATCGCCGTATCGTAAAGGATAAAATAGCACTGTTACGCAAAAGACTGGAAGACATCGACCGGCAATCGCTTACCCAGCGTCAGGAACGGGGTGAATTTATTCGTGTGGCGCTGGTAGGTTATACCAACGTAGGTAAAAGCACCATCATGAATTTGCTCAGCAAAAGTGAAGTATTTGCCGAAAACAAACTGTTTGCCACCCTGGACACCACTACCCGCAAGGTAGTTTTTGACCAAACGCCTTTCCTGCTCAGCGATACCGTAGGATTTATCCGCAAGCTGCCCCACCACCTGGTAGAGAGCTTCAAATCCACGTTGGACGAGGTGCGCGAAAGCGATATCCTGATCCATGTGGTAGATATTTCCCATCCGCAGTATGAAGAGCAGATTGAAGTGGTTAACCGCACCCTGCAGGAGCTGAAAGCCTTCGAAAAGCCCACCATTATGATCTTTAACAAGATGGATCTGTATGAGGCCAACACTTTTGACCAATGGCTGGAGCCAGAAGTAAAACAGGATATCCTGAATAACCTGAAGCAACACTGGGAAACAAAAACCCAGGGCAACTGTGTATTCATTTCCGCGCTTGAGAAAAGGAATATTGAAGAGTTGCGCAAAACCATCCTGGATAAGGTATCGCAGCTGTATAAGGAGCGTTTCCCTTATAAAACCGAATTCTTCTACTAATGGCCAAAGAGTATTCCTGGTATAAATTAGAAGAAGGCCGGCTGCCATTTGCAGAGAAAGAAATCAGTGTGATAGCCGTAAATGGAAAAAAGATTTGCTGTACCCTGCATGAGGGACGGCTTTTCGCCTTTGCCTATAAATGTCCGCATGCCGGTGGCATTATGGCCGATGGGGTGATAGATGCCGCCGGCAACGTGGTTTGCCCGTTGCACCGTTATAAATTCAGTCTGAAAAACGGCTACAATAGCAGCGGAGAAGGCTACTACCTGAAAACCTACCCGATAGAACAGCGTGAAGACGGCCCCTGGCTGGGTATGGAGAAAAGTGGCTGGTTCTGGTAAGCAATTATCTTTCTGTTAAAAGTGATATGTGTGTTTGAAGTAACCGGTATATGCCTGTAACTTTTCGTCATGCTGACAACACCTACAACGCGCAGATTTATACTTACCGAACAACAGGTATGGCTGCTGATAACAGCCATGGTTATATTGTTGCAGTTCAGTGCACTGTTTGTACCTATCCTGGAGCCTGATGGCGCACTTTATGCCGGTATTGCCAAAACTATGGTACTGAAACATGACTACTGGAATCTCTATGCAGATGGTCATGACTGGCTGGATAAACCCCACTTCCCTTTCTGGATGGCTGCTATCAGCTTTCAGCTTTTCGGCATCCACACCTGGTCTTATAAGCTTCCTGCCATTCTATTTTTGTTGATGGGCGCCTGGTATACTTACCGGTTTGCGCTGCTGTTATACGATGAAAAGGTGGCCCGCTGGGCAGTTTGCATCCTGCTGACCGCCGAGCACCTGGTGATTTCCAACAACGATGTCCGGGCAGAGCCTTATCTCACCGGGTTGATCATTGCAGCAGTTTATCATTTTTATAAGCGGGGAATCCTCCTGGGAGCCTTTTTTACGGCTTGTGCCATCATGACCAAGGGTTTGTTTGCCCTGGTGCCTGTTTGCGCCGCAATTGGGGGGCAAATGCTGTTTACCCGTAACTGGAAAGAATTGTTTCACCTGCGCTGGCTCCTGGCGCTGCTGCTCATCGCTGTATTCATCACCCCTGAGCTATATGCCCTGTACCGGCAGTTTGACCAGCATCCCGAGAAAACTGTTTTTGGTACCACCGGCGTTTCCGGGCTGCGCTTTTTCTTCTGGGATAGCCAGTTTGGTCGTTTTATGAATACCGGCCCCATCAAAGGCTCCGGCGATCCATTCTTCTTTTTCCACACCCTGTTATGGGCATTTCTGCCCTGGTCTGTGATGTTATACGCAGCGGTCATCATCTTCATAAAAAATTGGAAACAACAAAAGGAATACTACTGCATATGCGCCGCCCTGGCCACATTTGCCCTATTTTCCCTCTCCCGCTTCCAGCTACCCCATTACCTGAATATTATTTTTCCTTTTTTTGCCATCCTCACCGCGCAATACATTTTATCGCTGCACAGCACCAAAGGGCTGAAATTTTTCCGGATTACCCAATACACCATTATCATACTCCTGGCTGTTGGCGCAGTGCTCATAGACCTGCTCTACAAGCCCGCCATGCACTATGCCTGGCTGCTGCTGGCAGCATCTCTTTGCCTGTTGTACCTCCTCCTCCACTATTGGCTGGATAAATCCACCAAACAGGCGGTGTTTTATCGTACTATTTCCATCAGCATCCTGCTGAATTTATACCTGAATACGATCTTATATCCCGACATGATGCAATACCAGAGCGGTAGTACCGCTGCGGTATATGCGAATACCTATCTCCCCGGACGTAGTATTGGTTTCTATTATGCTAACTCCTACGCTTTCGATTTTTACCTGCAGGCGCCGGTGTTACGCCCGGACTCCGCTATGGCGGGCGTTGTTTTCACCACGCCAGAGGGGACAGCTGCTTTGCAACAGCAAGGATATACCTGCACCGTTCTTAAATCATTTCCACATTTTTATGTGAGCAAACTGGATTTACCATTTGTCCGAAAGGTGACACGGGCGGGTGCTTTAGGGGAAAGGCAACTTGTAGCCGTGAAAAAATAATTTTTTTTATTTTGCCTGAAATGTTGTGTGGTGGCTGAATGCGTTGGATTTATTTTCTCTTTTAAGTGGTTTTTTTGAAAAAAAGCAGAATAAGATTTTGCAAAAATAAAAATTTACCTATTTTTGCAATCCCAAATCGCGTAAACGATGAGGGCAACACTCCTCCTTAGCTCAGTTGGTTAGAGCATCTGACTGTTAATCAGAGGGTCTCTGGTTCAAGTCCAGAAGGGGGAGCAAAAGGAACAGCTTAGCAGAAATGCTAAGCTGTTTTTGTTTTATAATATTATTGGTAATATACCATGTCAGTCATCTTGGCTTACAGCATCGCCATTGTTTTAGCGATTATAGTAGCGGTATTCCCCCCACTGCGAGCTAACACCAAATTGTTACTGGCATCAATGGTATAAGTATTGATTGGGGTATAATTTATTTTGTTAGAGGAAACGACAGCTGTAGTTTTTAGTCCGCTGAAGGAAGTGGCAACACTAACAATATCAAAAAAGCTGATGTTTCCGTTGTTCCCATCAAATCCCTTTACAAGTACCAGACAACAAAGGCCAGGTTGAATTAATGGATAAATTATTGTTGCTGTGATAGGTGCAGTAGTCCTTACTTCACCTGCATAATCAGCTAAAACGACACAGTTATCTGCATTTCTTTCGAAATTGGCAATATCTGTTGATGCCACATTACCTATTGAGTTTAGCTTGCCTCTGTATAAGCTGCTATCGATTTTCTTCAGAATGGTACCATCATCGGAAGTTACAAACTTATTTACGATGTTACCAAGTGTTACCTTAGGATGATTTCTGAATACAATCCAGGTGCCAATGGCACTTGGCCCACCGCAATTAAATTTAGAATTTATAAACRGGCAGTCTTCGATAGAAACCGAGTCTTCCTTATTACCGAGTCCTCCAACGATAATAATTGGAGCGGCATCGCTTGATATTAACCCAACAGTATTTGTAATGGATTCTCCGGTTAGTCCCTTTATGACAACCTGATTGGCTACCACATATAGTAATTCACCAACAGATAGAGACGTTTGTTTTACAAAGTCGCAGGAAAAATTCAAAATGGTAACATCGGAATATCCTACTACGCTGATCCCTCTTATGCCAACCCCGCGGCCGCGTTGCCCAAAATCCTGCACGGAAATCTTGCTGATGAGCAGTGTGGTGTTATCCGCTCCACTTATGGAAGTTGCCAGGTCAATGCCAATTGCTTTTATAGCAGATTTTCCTGGATTTATAATCATGAAAATATTCCTTATTTCTGTTTGCCATACTGCCCCGGTGTTAGCAGATGACTTTATTCCGGTATGAGCAAAATTTATAAAAAAGTCTGCGAAAACGCTGTTCATCACCTGGTCATTCGGATTATTCCCATTCTTGAAAAACCATATGGCTACGGCGTTTTCATCACATACGGTTACCGGTACATCCTCAAAGCTAATGTGAAGACCTGTATAAGTAAGTTTATAGCCTTTGATGTTTAATGCAGTGAAACTTCCACTAGGTCTGATATAAGCACTATGCCCTTCAATGGTGRCATAATTCAGGTTTACGTTAATGGTTTTTGTGATTTTGTAATTTCCTGGTGGAAAATAAACGCTCTTATTTTTATCGAAAGCAGCCTGGATAGCAGTGCTATCATCTGTATTTGGGGCATCACCTACTGCACCAAACCATTTCACATTGACTGACTCATTGTACAATCGCTTCCATCGACCGGTGGTAGACGTGTTAAATATAGTACCGCCATCCGCGGGGTCAGTAGAAATATTATCCCAATAGAAGGCACCTCCTCCTCCATCACCTTTATGGTGATATCCCAGTACCTGAACAAGTTCATCAGGAGCGGTAGGGGCATAATTTAATAAGTCATTTACAATAGTGGCTAAGGTCATTTTTTATATTTTGAGGGTTTGAAAAATTTTATAAATAAATAAACGACCTCCTTACGCATTGGATTTGCGTTGGAATAATTAAAGTGAATTAAGATAATTTAGTTAGGATACCTTCCTGATTATTTGCTTATCTATCTGTAATTTTAGAATACCTTCGGGTAAGTAACTCCTTTTACTTAAGGCTTTCGRCACCTGATGTGTAATGATAGTTGCATGGTAAATAATTAATATTTGTCATCTGAGGTAATTTCTGTAAAGGTCTCCTTCCCTCCGTTTTCGTAATATCTAAGCTATAGTTGGGGGATTCCAGGCTCACTTCCACTGCCGGTTTTTATACATCTCGCAATAAAAATCTATACAAACTGTACATTTATTCAAATATTTTACTAGATTTGCCGCCGATGTTCACAAAATGGTGGGCAACTATAAGATCTTCTTCGTTTAAAGGGACTTATGGAAACATTCCTCCTTAGCTCAGTTGGTTAGAGCATCTGACTGTTAATCAGAGGGTCTCTGGTTCAAGTCCAGAAGGGGGAGCAGAAAGAGAAAGGCTTGCAGTGATGCAGGCCTTTCCCGTTTTATACTTAGCGATTATATCACCATATATTTTGTGACTTCAATTTATCTTTTTCCTTTTACCATCCTCAAGGCGATCGTTTAATCCCCCATTTAAAACACTGAGCTCGCCTCATTACGGTTTGCCGTAAAAGTTACTGGTAAGGACTTTTTATTTTAGCATTGAATACAACGTATTATTTTATTAACTCTCCAATCTATTTAACAATGGAAATAATGATTTCTTCGAATCCACCAGTTGCTTCGTTTATGGAGGATATTAATGGAATTGATTTTACGATGGTAAAACAGAAGTTGCAAGAACCCCCCTATGAGGGATATGGTTGGTCTGCATCACAAGCGGACATTGCAGAAATTGAGTATAAGAGATTTCTGGCGCTGAAAAGGAAATATCCAGAAAAAGATATTGTGCCGCACAGAGATGTTGATCTTTTTTGGCATCAGCACATTCTTGATACAGAGAAATATGCAGAAGATTGCAAGGCAGTATTTGGATTTTTGTTGCATCATTATCCTTATTTCGGGATGAATGGGCCGGAAGATGAACAAAATTTGATTAACGCATTTGAGGAAACAAAGAATCTCTACGCTGAAACCTTCCATGTCGAGTATCTGGCAAAGCCAGCAAAGCCCAAAAGATGTCTTGCCCCAAAATGTAGGACACAGTGTAAACCAGTAAAATGTAAATAGGTCATTGTTCAAGTATACTAAGGGATAATAAAGGATGATGCAAAGAGATTCCCCAGTTACTGAAATCAACATAAGTCAGTAGCATATCGGCGCAAAACTGGCTCTAGTTCGTAAATCCGGCGTAAATTCTCTAAAAAAGTGTTCGAAATCCGTAAAGTAGGGGGAGCAACGAAAAGGCAGTTACAACTAAATGTTTGTAACTGCCTTTTTATTTTTATACTATAATATTCTTTACATGCACTCCTGAATTCAATCACTGCTTTATAGGATCAAGTTGAAAACCTGGGGATAGCCCAAATTTTAAGCATAAAGTTTAGTTCATCTATAAAGGAAGAATGGTGCAGATCTGGGCCTGCCAGCTACCCGAAAGCCTGCATCATGGATATTTTAGCAGGAATTTTATCTTCGTTATCTCTAAATACGCTTTTAAGATATAGGGCATTAAGAACCCCTATCATTATAGTCCGCATTACCTTTTCATTATGTAGGCTCCGTCGATGCTATGCTTAGCACCCGCTTAGTACCTACAGAAGCAGTGCAGGAGAGGTGGACTTGATGCGGGGATGACGTTCGGATGTATAACCGGGATGAAATTGAATCAGCAAATGAATGGAGGTGAGAAGTGGCCATAGCAATGCTGCTTCAGCACCAGGCTGTAGCTGCGGAAAGAGATGTGCTATTTAAAGGAAGCAGGTATAAAGGGTTTATTTATCAAAATATCTCCGGAGGCAAGATCGCTTTATTCCAGTTGAATGATAGCTGGATATGCGTGTGTATAGATAAGTTTGGGAAGCAATTTTGTCCGCTTTGGGTAAGTGCGTTTATTCACATATTTGGGTACTTGTGGCGCTGTCACCGCAATAATGTCTGCGGCCATATATTTTCTGTTGCCCGATGGGCCGTCTTTGTACATCGCTCTTACCTGGAAAACTACTACCAGTGAACCTTCCCCGGGTACATCGAGTGAAACATTTGTTTCCTGGAAAGTAGTATCCGGCTCTATCATGAGTGTAACCGTTTCACTACCCGCCACCTGGCGTGATGTAAAATCAATACGCGTAGCGATCACTTTTACTTCGAGGGCAGCAATACCTTTATACCCGTCGATGGTTTGTGCGGGAATATTTAATATCCCATTAGGGAGAAGCCGGGGTGCCACCGCAAAGAAACGATCTACTCCGGTATGCTGATTGAAACGGAAGCCTGTCAGGGCCGCATGATGATCGCCGGCAGCAATGAGTAGCTTGTTTAGCCGATTGATGTGGCCACCATCACAATGGATATCCAGGTGGGGGTAGAAAGCATGCCGGATAAAAGCGCCTTTCCTGCTGGCGATGCCAAAGCGCCGGGATGCGCGGCGGGTAGCAGCCGTTTGCTGCACGCTTTGCGGCATGGAGCGCAGGAAGTAGTTGCCATTGCG